>NZ_JBEZIB010000018.1:0-164817 GCF_040650855.1 Streptomyces sp. NPDC048606
GCACGTGTACCGGTCGTACTCGGTCTTTCGCCCGGTGCGGCGAGAGCGCGTGCCAGGCGTCGCGGGGCAGGCAGGAGTTTGACGACAGGCCCTAGCGGCCGGAGGTCTCGTTCGCGGCGGCCTCGATCAGGTCGGTGACCTGGCCCGGCTGTGAGGCTTCGCGCGCCAAGCCGGCGCGGTAGCCGTCGGAGTCGGGCGCGATGTTCGCGAACGCGGCGGGGGGCAGCTTCTGGGTGATGCCCCCCCGGGCTTTCGTCGGCGTCGGGGGCGAAGGCCGCGACGTAGACGAGGGCCTCGACGTTGGGCAGGTCGCCGGCCTCGGTGATCACCGCGCCGCCGTAGGAGTGGCCGACGAGCACGACGGGGCCGTCGATCTGGCGGACCATCTTGCGGGTGCGTTCGGCGTCGTCGGCGAGCGAGGTCAGCGGGTTCTCTACGGCGTGGAGGTCGCCGAAGCCGCGGCGGTGGAGCTCGGTGACGACCTTGGACCAGTGGGCGGCGCCGCCCCAGAAACCGTGGACCAGGACGATGGCGGGCTTGGTGGACCTGTCGGCCATGGGAGGGCCTTCCTGCGTGGGGGGAGGTGGCGTCCGACTGCTCAGGACTGCTCCGCCCACGTAGGCAGGGCTCCCGCGCCCCCGCGACCGCACTCGCCGGTGCGCCCCTCACATGGGCTCACGCGGGTCCGCGCGGGGCCGGGGCCGGCTCACATCGGTTCGAGGACGGACAGCACGTTGCCCGCGGGGTCCTTGAACCAGGCGATGGTCGGGCCCTCCTCGCCGCCGCGCACGATGCCCTTGTCGTCGGTGTCGAAGCCCGGGTAGCGCTCGAAGCGGACACCGGCCGCGGTCAGGGCGTCCACCGCCCGCTCGACGTCGGGCACGGGGAAGTTGAGGATCGTGAAGCTCGCCGGCACGTGGTCCTCCTTCGGGTACACGAGGACCGTGGTGTCGCCGGCGAGGTGCAGGAAGAGCATGCCGTCGTCGGCGGAGACCCGCAGGCCCAGGGTGTCGCCGTAGAACGCCCGTGCCGCGTCGAGGTCGTCGACCGAGAAGCCGCTGAAAGCCTTGCTGTCCTGGAACATGATCAGTCCTTCGGCGTGACGTGCCGCGTTCCCCCCGCCCCGTGACCCCTTCGTCCATCGTCCCGCCGTGTGGGAAGGGCGTCGACCGGGGGCGGGGCGGCCGGCACGCTGGGGCCATGACCGATCATGAAGCTTCCCCCGGCCCGGGCGCGGACGCCGGCCTCGGTTCCGGCCTCGGCCCCGGCGTGGACCCCGGCCTCGGCCCCGGGCTCCGCTCGCCCCGTGTCACCGCGCTGGAGTGGGGCCTGATGGAGGTCGAGGGGCTCGCCCCGGCCAAGGACTTCGCGCTGTACCCGGGCGGCGGCCGGCCGTGGGACTGGGCCGAGCACGGCACCCGGCACGCGCCCGGGATCCGACCGGGCGACGTACGCGACCTGCTGGAGCGGGGCGCCGAGGTGATCGTCCTCAGCCGCGGCATGGACCTGCGCCTCGGCGTGGCCCCGGAGACCCTGGAGCTCCTCCGGGCGGCCGGGGTGGAGTTCCACGTGGAGGGGACGCGGGAGGCCGTCGCGCTCTACAACGAACTGGCCGGCGCCCGCCGGGTCGGCGGGCTGTTCCACTCCACCTGCTGACGGGACCGCCCCGACCGGCGCGTCCGCCCCGGCAGGCTCAACACTCCACCAGCAGCTCGCGCAGCCCCCGGATGACGTACCCCTCCTGCCACCGCGGTTCCCGCACCAGCCGCAGGGGCGGGAGGTCGGGATCGAGGAGGGCGGCGAAGGAGGAGGCCAGCTCCAGGCGGGCCAGCGGGGCGCCCAGGCAGTAGTGGATCCCGGCGCCGAAGCCGACGTGCGGGTTGTCGGCGCGCGTGAGGTTCAGGACGTCCGGGTTCGTGAAACGGGCCGGGTCCCTGTTCGCGGAACCGAACAAGAGTGCGAGTTCGGCTCCGCGCGGGATGACCGTGTCGCCGATGCGGACGTCGTCGAGCACCCAGCGCTCGAACATCTGGAGCGGAGTGTCGTAACGCAGAAGTTCATCCACAGCTGTGGACAACTTTTCGGGTTCCCGCACCCCCGGGTGCGCGCGCAGGGCCGCGAGCTGCTCCGGATTGCGGAACAGGGCCCACCAGCCGTTCACCGTCGTGTTGACGGTCGCCTCGTGCCCGGCGTTCAACAGCAGGACGCAGGTGGAGATCATTTCCTGCTCGCTGAGCCGGCCCTCCTCATCGTGGGCGGCGATCAAGCCGGAGATCAAATCGGACCCGGGGTGCGCCCGACGCTCCTCGATCAGGGCCCGCAGGTACGCGCTGAACTCCACGCTCGCCACCACCGCCCGCCGGGCCGTCTCCGGGTTCGGACGCAACTCGAACATCCCGCAGATGTCCGCCGACCAGGGCCGCAACAACGGTCGGTCCGATTCCGGCACGCCCAGCAACTCCGCGATGACCGCCACCGGCAGCGGCTCGGCCACCGCCGTCAGCAGGTCGCCGCCGCCCTCCGCCCGCAGACCGGCCGCGAGTTCGCGCGCGAGCCGGTCCACGGCCGGCGCGAGCCGCTCCACCATCCGCGGGGTGAAGGCCTTCGACACCAGCCGACGCACCCGCGCGTGCGCGGGATCCTCCAGGTCCAACAGACCGTTGTCGTTGAGCACGTGGAAGGGCTCGTGCTCCGGCGGCGGGGCCTGCCGCCCGAACTCCTCGTGCGTGAAGCGGTGCAGATAGGTCCGCCCCAGCCGACGGTCCCGCAGCAGGGCGCTGACATCGGCGTGGTGCGGAACCAACCACTGCCCTGTCGCCTCCGCCCACACCACCCGCCCCCGCTCCCGCAACTCCCGATAGGCCGGATACGGATCGGCGACGAACGCCGCGTCCCAAGGATCAAAGCGCATCCCCCGACCTTAGGCCGCGTCCCGGTGGCATCCCGTGGAGCGGCGGTGGACGCCGGCGGGTGGCGGCGGATGGCAGGGCCTACTGCGGGATCACCAACCGCGTCTCGTAGGCGTACACGGCCGCCTGCGTACGGTCCCGCAGGCCCAGCTTGACCAGGATCCGGCTCACATGGGTCTTGATCGTGGACTCGGCGACCACCAGCCGGTCCGCTATCTCCGCGTTCGACAGGCCCTGCGCGATCAGGACCAGCACCTCCGTCTCCCGCTCCGTCAACTCGGTCACCCCCGCCGGATCCGCGAGTCTCGGGGCCTGCGACAGCTTCGAGAACTCGACGATCAGACGCTTCGTCACCGAAGGGGCCAACAATGCCTCCCCGGACGCCACCACCCGCACCCCGTCGGCCAACTGACGGGCCGAGGCGTCCTTCAACAGGAACCCCGACGCCCCCGCCCGCAGGGCCTGGTACACGTACTCGTCGAGGTCGAAGGTCGTCAGGACCAGCACCTTCGCGTCCGAGTCACCCGCCACGATCTGCCGGGTCGCCTCCAGGCCGTTCATCTCCGGCATCCGGATGTCCATCAGCACCACGTCCGGCCGGAGGGCGGCGACCCGGTCGAGGGCCTGCCGGCCGTCGACGGCCTCGCCGACGACCTCGATCCCCTCCATCGCGTTCAGCAGGACCGAGAAGCCCTCACGGACCATCATCTGATCGTCGACGATCAACACCCTGATCGTCATACCGACCCCTCGTCCCCCTTCACAAGGCCCCTCACCGGGAGGAACACGGACACCTCGTAGCCGCCGGCGTCCGTCGCCTCGGCCGTCATCTCGCCCTCCAGCATCGCCACCCGCTCCCGCATCCCCGTGATCCCGTGTCCCGCGCCCGGCGAGGGCGGCACGTCACCGACCGCCGGACCGTTGACGACCCGTATCCCCAGACCACCCAGCACGTACGACACCTCGACCCCGGCCGGCGCGCCCGGCGCGTGCCGCAGGCTGTTGCTCAGCGCCTCCTGGATGATCCGGTACGCCGACAGCTCCACGCCCTGCGGCAGCTCCCGCACCGCGCCCGTGACCGTCTTGTCCACGCTCAGGCCGGCCTCCCGCACATTGGTCAGCAGCCCGTCCAACGAGGCCAGCGTCGGCTGTGGGGCGTCGGGCGCCTCGTAGTCCGCCGAGCGGACCACACCCAGCACCCGCCGCAGCTCCGTCAGCGCCGCCACCGCGTTCTCCCGGATGGTCAGGAACGCCGCCTCCAGCTCCGGCGGCGGGTTCTTCACCCGATACGGAGCCGCCTCGGCCTGGATCGCCACCACCGACATGTGGTGCGCGACCACGTCGTGCAACTCCCGCGCGATCGTCGTCCGCTCCTCCAGCAGCGTCCGCCGGTCCCGCTCGAAGGCCGTCACCACCTGCTGGGCACTCACCTCCGCCCGCGCCTCCCGACGGGTGTTGCGCACCGTCACCACCAGCAGGGACACACCGGAGAAGAAGGCCATCGTGGCCGACCCGAGCCCCTGGCCGAGCATCAGCGGCAGCGTGACCCCGTACAACACCGTGATGAGCCACATCCAGCCCGCCGCCCGCGGCCGCAGCCGCAGGGCCACGAAGGTCACGACGGCCAGGTGGCCGAGGAACGTGCTGGGCGACCAGGGCCAGATCAGACTGCGGTCCACGAACAGCGACAGCACCGTGGTCACGGCCAGCATCGACCAGAACGCCCCCACGGGCCGCACCAGGGTCATCAGCACCGGAGCCGCCGCGAGCACCCCCATGATCGCGTATTCCAGGGGCGGCCCGGAGAAGGTGCTCTGCGCGGTGGCGAGACAGGCCACCAGGAAGGCCGTCACGGCGACGAACGCGTGCGGAAGGTAGACGGCCTTGGGCCGTATCCACCGGGGCAGCCTGCGGATCAGCGGCCCGTCCACGCGCAACGGGGCCAACGGGCGGTAGGCGAAGGCGTCGTCGACGAGGTCGGCCCGCAGGCGCTGCATCAGGCCCGACGCCAGCCGCAATTCCGGTGGTCGGGGGCTCGCCCCGGTGGTCGTCTGGTTCATACCCAAACCGTAGGTCGAGGCCCTCGTCGTCCGCGTCGGCGGTATTGGGGAGATTTCGAGGTCCCCCTCAAGGACTACGCGGGTGATCAGTAGCCCGTGGGACGGACCAGCCCCGTCTCGTAGGCGAACACCGCCGCCTGGGTGCGGTCCCGCAGCCCCAACTTCACCAGGATCCGCCCCACGTGCGTCTTCACGGTCTGCTCGGCCACGATCAGGTGCCGGGCGATCTCCATGTTGGACAACCCCTGGGCGATCAACGACAGCACCTCCGTCTCCCGCTCCGTCAGCTCGTCGATCCGCGCCTTCGAGGGCGCGCGCGGCGCCCCCATCCGCGAGAACTCGGTGATCAGCCGCTTCGTGATGTTCGGCGACAGCAGGGCCTCACCGGCGGCCACGACGCGTACCGCCTCCGCCAGCTGGTCCGCGGAGGCGTCCTTCAGCAGGAAGCCCGAGGCACCGGCCCGCAGCGCCTCGTACACGTACTCGTCCAGGTCGAAGGTGGTCAGCACCAGCACCTTCACCTCCGACCCGGGGAGGGCGGTGATGTGGGAGGTCGCCTCGATGCCGCCCATGCCGGGCATGCGGATGTCCATCAGGACCACGTCCGGCGCGAGGACGGAGACCTTCTCCACCGCGTCCGCCCCGTCCACGGCCTGCCCGACCACCTCGATGTCGGGCTGGGCGTTCAGCAGGACGGTGAATCCCTGCCGGACCATCATCTGGTCGTCGGCGATCATCACCTTGATCGGAGCACTCATACGTCCTTCTTCGTCTCGGTACGGGAACCGTCGGGCGGGTCCATCGGCAGTACGGCGCTCACCTCGTACCCGCCACCGGGGCGGTGACCGGTCGCCAGTTCGCCCCCCAGCATGCCCGCACGCTCGCGCATGCCGAGCAGCCCGTGCCCCGCTCCGGGCGTGGGGGGCACCGGCAGCGTCGGGGCGGTGTTGGCGACGCACAGGTGCAGCTCGCGCGGCCCGTACGCGATGCCCACCTCCACCCGCGACCCCGGCGCGTGCCGCAGGCAGTTGCTCAGCGCCTCCTGCACGATCCGGTAGGCGGTCAGCTCGGTACCCGGGGCCAGGGGCCGGCGGTCGCCCGAGATCTCGGTGGTCACCGACAGTCCCGCACCGCGCACGTTGTCCACGAGCCCCTCCAGCTCGGCGAGCGTGGGCTGTGGATGGTGGGGATGGTCCGGTCCGGCCGCCCCCGCGGAGTGCTCGGAACGCAGCACCCCCAACACCCGCCGCAGCTCCGTCAACGCCTCCAGGGCGTTCTCCCGGATGCCCGCCAGGTTCTCCTTCAGCTCCTCGGAGGGGTTCTCCACCAGGTGCGGGGCCACCTGCGCCTGGATGGAGATCACCGACATGTGGTGGGCGACGATGTCGTGCAGCTCGCGGGCGATGCGGCTGCGCTCCTCCAGCAGGGTGCGCCGGGCCCGCTCCTCCTCGGTCAGGGTCTCCTGGACGACGAGTTGGCCGCGGGTGAGGCGCACCGCGCGCAGCGCGTACCCGAGGAGTCCGGTGAAGCCGAAGAGGAGGCCGGCGGTGAAGAACGAGGTGGCGCTCCGCTCCGGTCGGGCGAGGATCTCGGCCAGGCCGGTCAGGCCCATGGTGATCCCCACGGCCGTGATGGTCACCCGGGCCGGCACCCGCAGGGCCAGCAGCAGGATCAGAGGGGCGAAGGCGACGAAACCGCCGGGCATCCACGGCCAGGTCTGTCCCGGACCCACGTTCTCGTGGATCACCGCGGCGGTGACGGCCGCCCCCAGCAGGCCCAGCCACCAGGCGGCCACCGGTCGGAACATGGCCAGCACGATCGAGGCACCGGTGAGGACCGCGATCACCAGCGGGACCTCACCGCCCACGTCGTAGTGCTCGCTGAACTGCAGGTTGGTCATGAAGCCGAAGAAGACGGCCGCGTAGACCACCAGGACGTGGGGCAGGCGGGCCAGCCGGCGGGGCCGCGACATGCGGGGGAGCGGGTCCCGTCGCAGCGTGAGCAGTTCGCGCAGCACGGCGCCGGCGCCGGAGGCGATCGGGTTCGGGTTCGCTTCGGTCAGGGGCGGGCGCGGCTCGGTCACACGGGTCAGCCTAAGCACGGCTCACCTCTGGCTTTCCGGCCGTGGGGACGGGGAGGGAAGCATGCGGCCCACGCGGGGCCGGGACCTGCGCGCCCACCACGATCCGCGAGGAACGACGGCCACGGGCACGGGGATTCTCCTGGGTGTGGAAGGCGGACCAGCAGACGGCGAGGGCCGCGGCGAACACGGGCAGCCACAGCAGCCGGGACAGGATCCAGCCCGCCGAGTCCGGTGCGGTGTGCAGTCCGGGCAGGCCCCCGCCGAACAGCAGTCCCACGGCGGTGACGGCCATCATCGCGGTCTGGTGCCAGAGGAAGACGGTCATCGCGGACAGGTTCAACAGGGCCACCTTCGCCCAGGTGCGGGGCCGGCGCATCGCCCGGGCCAGCGGTGCGCGGACCGCCAGGGCCAGCGCGCACTGGGCCAGACCGAAGCAGACGGCGGCCAGGGTCGGCGGGTTGAGATTGGAGACCGCCGCGCCGGGAACACCGACCATCGACGCCGGGTACCCGCCCCACACGATCAGCGCGGCGGTCGCGACCACCCCGCCGACGAGCAGGAGCAGCACCGGCCGGCGGCTCCCGAAGGCGCCCCGGGACCAGGCGGCGCCCAGCGCGTAGGGGACGAGCCAACCGGCGGCGACGTTGACCCAGCCGATCCACTCGGGGCCCGCGAAGCCGAAGCGCCACACATCGACCCCGGCGACCACGGCCACCGCCCACAGCGGGTTCAGCCGGGCGACGAGCGGGGTCGCGGCCGTGAGCGCCGCGAACACCAGCAGGAACCACAACGGAGACCACACCAGCCTGAGCAGGGTCCGGACGGTGTCGAACGAGGCACCGCCGAGCAGCAGGCCCCCCGCCACGACCGCCCACAGCGCGACCACGGCCGCGACCGGGCGGAACAGCCGCCCGAGCCGCTGCCCCACCCACGCCCCGTACGAGACCCCGCGCGCCCGCGCCGCCCCGTACCCGCGGGTGGCGACGTACCCGCCGACCAGGAAGAACACGGCGAGGGTCTGGAACACCCAGGAGACCGGGGCCAACCAGGGCATCCGGGCCAGCGGGCTCGCCCCCTGGAGGGCGCCGTCGACCTCGGTGAGCGCGGTCACCAGCCAGTGGCCCAACACCACCCCGAGGATCGCGAGGGCCCGCAGGGCGTCCAGGGTGCGGTCCCGGTGTGCGGGGGTGGCACTCTCGACGCGGTCGGCGAGGGCGGACCAGCAGGCGCGGAGCTCACGCACGGGAGGCCTCCGGGGTGGTGCCGAGGACGATGCGGGCCAGGCTGTCGAGGGACGTGGTGCCCGGCTTCAGGTAGTCGCTGTGGCCGGCGTCGGCGGCGTCGAACACGCGGGCCCCGAAGGCCGGGTCCACGGGATCGGTGGCGAAGCCGATCCCGCCGAGCCGCAGGTGCGGGACGCCGCCGATCCAGTCGCCGCCGCCCCGGCCGGCCCACACCCGGGCCCGGGTCGCCAGCTCGGAGACCCGCTCGGCGCCCGTGCCCGGGCTGCCGAACAGGGCCATGTCGCTGACCCGCTCGGGCGTCGGCGTACGGGCGCAGACCACGGATCCGTACGAGTGGCACAGCAGCGACAACCGGGCGTCGGCACGGGTCAACCCCTGGAGACCGGTCAGGAACGGGCCCAGTTCGCGGGCCGCGCGGTCGGCGCGGGCCGCCGTCAGGACGGTGGTGCTGACGGTGCCGGGCGTGTCGTACCCCAGCCAGGCGACGACGGCGGAGCGCGGGTGCTCGGCCCGCAGCCGCTCCTGGAGGGAGGCCGCGCCGGCGCGGAAGCGCCCGTAGGTGTCCAGCGAGGTGTCCGAGCCGGGTATCAGCACCGCGATCCGGTCGGCGGTGTCCAGATCGCCGAACACCTCGACGGCCCGGCCCCCGCCCCGCCCGTCGAAGGCAAGGAACCGCGCGGGCGCCCCGCCCGGCCCCTGCCCGGCGCGGGCCATCTCCCTGAGCCTCTCGGCGCGGCCGGCGCGGCCCGCGTCGCGCGCCATCCGTTCCGCCTCGCCGAGGTTGGCCAGGTTGGCCGCGTAACGGCTCGGCGCGTCGGCGGATGCGGCGAGGACGGCCGGCGCGGGCGCGGGCACCCGGGGGGACGCGGCGGCCGAGACGGGAACGACGACGGCCGCCGCCACCAGAGCGGCCAACAGACCCCGGACCGTGCGCCCGTGACGCCCCGTGCCGATGCGGGTGGTGCTCCGCCCGGTGGTCGTGCCCGTGCCGGCGCCTGTGTCGGCGACCGCGCCGGTGCCGGTGTCGATGGGGCTGCTCGTGCTGGTCATGGCCGGGTCCCTCTCCCTCGTCCTCGGTCCCGGGCGGTCGAGCACCCGATCCGACAACGAAGTTAGGAAGTGGCCCCCCTCGTCGGCGTCCCGCTGCGGAGCGGCCTTCGTGAATGGCTCTCAGGTATGACACCCGCTACCTGAGAGCCGGCCGACCAACCCCCCGCCACACTCCGTCGGTCCGTTAGGGTCCCGGGATGAACGCGACCGACTGGAGAAACGACCGCATAGGCAGCGCGCACCGCGGGCTCAACCCCACCGTCCTGCGCCGCCTCGACGCGGGATTCGCCGCCATCGGGGACCGCCAGTTCCTGCCCGGCTACACCGTCCTGCTGACCGACGACCCGGCCGTGACCCGGCTCTCGGACCTCCCGCCGGCCCGTCGGATCGCCTACCTCACCGACCTGGAGCGCCTCGCCGAGGCCGTCGAGCGGGCCTGCGCGCGCCTCGACCCGGCCTTCCGCCGCGTCAACATCGAGATCCTCGGCAACACCGACCCGTACCTCCACGCCCACATCTGGCCCCGCTACGACTGGGAGCCCGCCGACCTCGTCCGGATGCCGGTCTGGCTCTACGAGGACGAGGAGTGCTGGCGCGGCGAACGGCACGCGCTCGCCCCCCGCCACGACGGCCTGCGCGCGGCCATCGCGGAGGAGTTGGACCGGCTCCTCGCCGACCGGACCTAGCTAGGCCGTGGACGAGGCCACGCGCACCCCGAAGCCGATCAGCACGACGCCCGTCACCCGGTCCATCGCCCGGCGGACGCGCGGCCGCGCGAAGAACCGCCGGGCGCGCGTCAGGACGTAGACGTACGTGCCCAGCCAGGCCAGTGTCAGCAGGACGTGGACCAGGACGAGCACGGCCATGCCCGCCGCCGGGGACAGTCCCGGCGGCGCGAGGGTCGGCAGCAGGCCGGTGTAGAACACGGCGATCTTCGGGTTGAGGGCGTTGCTGACCAGACCGGTCCGCCATCCGCTGCCCCCGCCCCCGTCCCCGTCCCCGGAGCGGCTCCGCGCGGAGGGCTCCGCCGGCGCGCCCGGTCGGCGCAGGGACTGGATCCCGAGGAAGCACAGGTACGCCGCGCCGGCCAGCTTCACCGCCGTGTACACCTCGGCGGAGGCGGCGAGCAGGGCCGCGAGCCCGGCCACGGTCAGGGCGCCCCAGAGCAGCAGGCCGCCCGCGATGCCGGCGACGGTGCGCAGCCCGTCGCCGCGTCCGCGCGAGACGGCGCGGCGGGTCACGACGGCCATGTCGGGCCCGGGTACGAGGGTCAGGAGGGCCAGGACACCGGTCGCCGCGAGGAGTTGGGTGAGCACGCGGCTCAGTCTGCCACCAGGGGTTCGACGTAGCCCGCCCGCCAGCGCGGGGCGGGGTCCTGGCCGGGGCTGGTCCAGTACTCCCGGCCGCCGACTATCTCGCCGTCGCGCACGGTCCACAGGGAAAGACCCCGGTAGACGACGTGTTCCTCGGGTATCTCCACCTCGGAGACGACGAGGTCGCCGTCGGCGAGGATCCGCAGGACCTCGACCGATCCTCCGGCCGTCCGATCCTCGGGGCCGGGCCCCGCGCCCGGCCCCGGCCCCGCGCCCGCGCCCGGCCCCGGCCCCGCGCCCGGCCCCGGCCCCGGCCCCGCGCCCGGACCGGGCCCCGGACCCGTGCCCGGGGCGCGGGCCTCGCCCTCGTCGCTCAGGACGGCGATGAAATTGGCCCTGCCGACGATGCGTTCACCGCTGACCGGCCATTCGATGACCGCGTCCTCGGCGACGAGCCCGGCCACGCCGTCCCAGTCGCGTGCCTCGATCCGCTCCCACAGTTGTGCCACTACCTTCAACGGCTCCATGTGCCGCAGTGTGCGACGGGGCCGTTTCGCGCAACAAGCTTTGCTTGCAGGCTTATTGACTTCGACACATTCCGGTTCAGGGCGTCGGTTCCCCACCGGGGGCCTCGATGGCGTCGAGGGCCGCCGACAACCGTTCCAGAGTGTGGACGGTCTGCGCGAACGCCGCCTCGCCGAGCTCCTCCGCCAGGCGCGCGGCCAGCGCCGCGTGGCCCGGGTGCACGCGGGCGATGGCCGCCCGGCCCGCCTCCGTCGGGCGCAGGAGCTTCGCGCGCCGGTGGGCCGGGTTCGGGACGTACTCGGCGAGCCCCTTGGCCGCCAGCAGGTCCGCGACGCGCTGCACGCTCTGGCGGGTGATGCCCATCGAGCGGGCGATGCCCGCCACCGGCAGCGGTTCGCGCAGTACGGCGCCGAGCACCTGCCACCAGGCCGCCGTCAGGCCGGCCGGCCGGGCCAGTTCCTCCGAGATCGCGAGGAACCGGCCGTTGAGGTGGAACACCCCGAGCGCGGTACGGCTGAGGAGGTCCTGCCGGGCCCGTACGGAGAGCCCTTCCCCGGTGAGCCCTTCCCCGGAAAGCCCTTCCCCCGCCGGGAGCGGGTCAGGCATCGCCGGCCTCCGCCGCCGCCATCAGCACCGGGAACGCGCTCGCGTCCGAGTCGTGGAACAGCCGGTACCAGGCGTCCAGCACGTCCGGCTTGTAGACGCCGAGTCGGGCGAAGACCTCCCGGGCGAAGGCCACCGGCTCGGTCGGGCCCGCCGTGATCAGGTCGCCCGCGGTGACCGCGTCGGCCTCCACGTACCGCTCGGCGCCCCCGTATCCGGGCTGGCCGGCGAGGTAGAAGGAGGCTCCGCTGGTGTGCGGGCGGTCGTCGAGCAGGCCGGCGCGGGCGAGTCCGGCGGTGGCTCCGCAGATCGCCGCCACCGGCACTCCGGCCGCCAGGAACTCGCGGGCCTTCTCCGCGAAGGGGGCGAGGTCGTCGCCGGTGTCCCAGAGCGCGGCGCCGGTCAGGATCAGCAGCGAGGAGTCCTCGGGGCGCAGGTCGGCGAGCGCCAGGTCGGGCAGGACGCGGACGCCGCCCATGGTGGTGACCGGCCGGTCGGCGTCGCCGGCGACCGTGCGGACCTCGTAGCCGCGCTGGGTGAGGTGGGCGGTGGTGTGGCCGGTCTCCCAGTCCGCGTAGGTGTCGTAGACGGCGAGGTGGACGGGCCGGTGCGGGGTCGCGCTCATGAAGATCGCCTCCGTGAAGCCGAGATGTCGAGGTGTCGAGGTGCTGATGGGTCCCGATGGGTCCCGTGGGTCCGGTGGGACCGACGGTGGAACGGTCGAACGGTGTTCCTGCGAGCCGGCGGGGCTTCGTACCCGCCCCCTGTTCATGACAGTAGCCTGTCATTACGGCAGCATGCTGTCAACCACCTTCCTCGCGCGACAGACTGCCGAGGGTGGCCCCCCACCCCCATACAGTCCGCCGATACCCCTCCCCACCTGCGCACTTCTAGCGTGGCCGCATGACCCCTCATGTCACCGGCGCGACCGTCAAGGCCGCCGACCGCGCTCACGTCTTCCACTCGTGGTCCGCCCAGGCCCTGATCGACCCCCTGGCCGTCGCCGGGGCCGAGGGCTCGTACTTCTGGGACTACGACGGGAACCGCTTCCTCGACTTCTCCTCCCAGCTGGTCAACACCAACATCGGTCACCAGCACCCCAAGGTCGTCGCCGCGATCCAGGAGCAGGCCGGCAGGCTCTGCACGCTCGCGCCCGGCTTCGCCGTGGACGTCCGCTCCGAGGCCGCACGCCTCATCGCGGAGCGCACCCCCGGGAACCTCGACAAGATCTTCTTCACCAACGGCGGCGCCGAGGCCGTGGAGAACGCCGTCCGGATGGCCCGTCTGCACACGGGCCGCCAGAAGGTCCTCTCCACCTACCGCTCCTACCACGGGGCCACCGCCGCCGCGATCAACCTGACCGGCGACCCGCGCCGCTGGCCCTCGGACACCGCCTCCGCCGGCGTCGTGCACTTCTGGGGCCCGTTCCTGTACCGCTCGCCGTTCCACGCGACGACCGAGGCCGAGGAGTGCGAGCGCGCGCTGGCGCACCTCGCCGACACCATCGCCTTCGAGGGCCCGCAGTCCATCGCCGCGATCATCCTGGAGACCGTCCCCGGCACCGCCGGGATCATGGTCCCGCCGGCCGGCTACCTGGCGGGCGTGCGCGAGCTGTGCGACCGCCACGGCATCGTCTTCATCCTGGACGAGGTCATGTCGGGCTTCGGCCGCACCGGCCGGTGGTTCGCCGCCGAGCACTGGGACGTCACCCCCGACCTGCTCACCTTCGCCAAGGGCGTCAACAGCGGCTACGTGCCGCTCGGCGGCGTGGCGATCTCCGGCGCCATCGCCGAGACCTTCGCCCGCCGCCCCTACCCGGGCGGCCTCACCTACTCCGGGCACCCCCTGGCCTGCGCCGCCGCCGTCGCCACGATCGACGCGATGGAGGAGGAGGGCGTCGTCGAGAACGCCGACCGCCTCGGGCGGGACGTGATCGGCCCCGAGCTGCGCGCGATGGCCGAGCGCCACCCGTCCGTCGGCGAGGTGCGCGGCCTCGGCGCCTTCTGGGCCGTGGAACTCGTACGCGACAAGGCGACGCGCGAGCCGCTCGTGCCGTACAACGCCGCCGGCGCGGACAACGCGCCGATGGCCGAGTTCGCCGCCGCCTGCAAGGCCTCCGGGCTGTGGCCGTTCGTCAACATGAACCGGACCCACGTCGTCCCCGCCTGCACGACCACCGACACGGAGGCCAAGGAGGGCCTCGCGCTCCTCGACGAGGCGCTCACGGTCGCCGACCGCCACACCACCGGCGGCTGATCGTCCGTATAACGGTTGGTACATCCGCATAACGACCACGAACCGATCGGTTTCGGCCGCGTTGCCTGGCCTAAGGTGTCCGAAGATCTACGGAGGAGAGACGGACCCCTATGCCAGGCAGCGGAGGTGTCACGCGCAACACGCTGCGCCAGCAGATCGCGGACGCGCTGCGCGACGAGGTGCTCGCGGGCCGTCTGCCGCCGGGGACCGAGTTCACGGTCAAGCAGATCGCCGAGCAGTACGAGGTCTCCGCGACCCCGGTGCGCGAGGCGCTGGTCGACCTCTCCGCACAGGGGTTGCTGGAGTCGGTGCAGCACCGGGGCTTCCGGGTCCGCGTCTACTCCGTCGACGACTTCCGGAGCATGATCGAGGCGCGCACGCTGATCCTCGACGGGATCTTCCGCCGGCTCGTCGAGCGCGGGGTCTCGCCCGAGGCCGGCGAGCGGCTGGTGTCCGTACGCCGTCGCGCGGAGGAGGCGCGGCGGGCGGCGAGCAGCGGTTCGCTCGAAGTGCTGATCGGCTACGACCTGAGGTTCTGGCGGGAACTGAGCGGGCTGGTCGGGAACACGTACATATCGGAGTTCCTCCACCGGATCCGGGTGCAGTGCTGGGTGTTCTCCGTGCCGCACCTGCAGGGGGCCGGCGAGCTGCGCGAGGCCCTGTGGGACGGACACAACGAGCTGGTGGACGCCGTGACGCGGGCCGACGCCGACGAGGTGCGGCGCATCGTGCGCGCCTACAACCAGCACGGGCTGGACTGGGCCGAAGGCCTCTGAACGGGCGTCGCGCCCGGCGCCCCGCGGGTCACCCCGCGCGTCACACCGCGTGCCGGTCCCGGCCGGGGTTCTGCGCACCCCTTCGCGGAGCGTGTCCGGCACACTACGCTGGCGGAATCGGCGGCAACGACTGATCGGAGCCCGCGTGGCCTGTGACCTGTGGCTGGTCCCCCTTGTCGACGTGCTGTGCCACAGCCCCGACAACCCCTTCGCGGAAGAGATCGCCTCGTACGACAAGGCACTGGGCGAGGCGGGTCTGCCGTCGGTGCCCGTGTTCGCCTACATGCCGGGCCTGAGCGGGGACGTGGCCCCGGTGGCCGGATTCGACTACGACGCCCTGCACTTCCTGCGCAGGGCCTACCTCCTCCAGATCTGCGGGCTGCCGGTGACACCGGTGGACGAGCTGGGCGGGGACTACGAGCAGCTGCTGGAGATGTTCGAGTCGACGGCGCAGCAGTCGCACCTGGTGTGGCACTACGACCACGCGGGGGCGTACGTGCCCGTGGACTTCCCCGTGCCCCTGGCGAACGAGGAGCTCCTCGCCGGCGGCGGCCCGCTGGGGTCGGCCCAGGGGCTGCTGCGGGAGTTGGCCGTGGTGGCTCCGGCGATCGGGATAGACCCCGGGAACCCGCCGGCCGCGCCCGCGCCGCCGGGCGGGCCGACGTCGCTGGAGGAGCCCGCGGGGCCGATCCCGTACGACGAGAGCCCCTTCGCGCGGGAGCGGCACGTGTGGCTCGGGCTGCACGCGGCGGCGACCCGGTGCCTCGGCCAGGGGTCGATGATCATCTTCAGCTGACCGGTGCGCGGGTCCGCGTACGGCGTTCCGGTCGGGGGCGGTGCCGGCGCGGCGCGGGCGCCGGCCGCCCCCGCCTCAGCGGGGCTGTTCCGGGGGACGCTGGCGGGGCATGTTCGGGCGGGTGCCGGGCGGCAGCGGGAACCGGGCCGGCGGGACGTGGGCGTCCGGCCGGGCCGGGGCGGCGGTCAGGGACTGCATCACGAGCGGCGCCGGACCCGCGCGGAACTCGACCATCCAGTCGGCCGTCTCGGAGCGCACCAGCTCCGTGACGTCCTCCGAGAACCGGCGCAGCACCGTCAGGCAGCGCTCGGCGGCCTCGCTCGCGGTGCCCTCGGTGGGGCCGAGCACCTCACGGACGTTCTCCGAGGCCCAGTCGAACTGGAGCGTCTGGAGCCGGCGCTGCACCGCCTGGGCGGTGGCGACGTCCCGCATCCAGCCCGAGGTCAGGCCGAAGAACCGGTCGCAGGCCAGGCAGGCCGCCGCCAGCAGCAGCGACAGGTACCCGTACGAGGCCGCGCCCGGGGCCGACCCGGTCAGCTCCAGCAGCGGCATCGCGGCGCCCGTGACGGCCCCCACGGCCGCGCCCGCGCGCAGCGCCCGCGCGCCCCGACGCTTCCACGCCCGGTCGGACAGGTACCACTCGGCGGTGCGCAGCGCATCGGCCTCCACCCGCCGGTAGAGCTCGTCGAGCCGCTCCGCGGGCTCGCCCCAGTCCCCGAGGGGGAACGGCCGGCCGGTCAGGTCGCCGGCGCCGTCCTCCGCGGGGTCCCGGGGTGGCCCCTCGGGCTGCATCTCCGGCTGACTCACCCGGCACTCCCTATTGCCTGCGCTGACGTGTGGTGGTGCGCGTGTGCGCAATGGTGCGCATGCTCTTCCTACCTTCGAATGACACGCGATGGACAACGAATCCCGTGTTTTCCGCCCGCAAGGAGGTCTCCATCAGGCCCGCGCACGCCCTGGCACTCACTCGAAAGAGTTGGTCCTCCCGGCGTAGGGCGCGGCGCCCGGGGAGCACGTAGGCTCGGATTGACCAAGCGTTCCCGAAGGTCGTTTCGAAGCATGGAGTGAGTACCTGTGATTTCCGGTGGTGGCCAGCCCAACATGCAGCAGCTGCTCCAGCAGGCCCAGAAGATGCAGCAGGACCTCGCGACGGCTCAGGAGGAGCTGGCGAGGACCGAGGTCGAGGGCCAGTCCGGCGGCGGTCTGGTCAAGGCGACGGTGACCGGTTCCGGCGAGCTGCGGGCCCTGGTCATCGACCCGAAGGCCGTGGACCCGGAGGACACCGAGACCCTGGCCGACCTGATCGTCGCGGCGGTCCAGGCGGCCAACGAGAACGCCCAGGCGCTCCAGGAGCAGAAGATGGGCCCCCTGGCCCAGGCGCTGGGCGGCGGCAGCGGCATTCCCGGCCTGCCGTTCTAGCCGTACCCTTCCGTTCCGTTCCGTTTCCCGGCCCCGCAGAACCCGACCCAGACCCCGAACCCGAACCCGAAAGAAGGCAGTCCGTTGTACGAAGGCGTGGTCCAGGACCTGATCGACGAACTGGGCAGGCTGCCCGGCGTCGGGCCCAAGAGCGCGCAGCGGATCGCCTTCCACATCCTGCAGGCCGAGCCCACGGACGTCCGTCGCCTCGCGCACGCGCTGCTGGAGGTCAAGGACAAGGTCCGGTTCTGCGCGGTCTGCGGGAACGTGGCGCAGGAGGAGCGGTGCGGCATCTGCCGTGATCCGCGCCGCGACACCACCGTCATCTGCGTGGTGGAGGAGCCCAAGGACGTCGTCGCGATCGAGCGGACGCGCGAGTTCCGGGGCAAGTACCACGTCCTCGGCGGCGCGATCAGCCCGATCGAGGGCGTCGGGCCGGACGACCTGCGCATCCGCGAGCTGCTGGCGCGCCTCGCGGACGGTACGGTCACCGAGCTGATCCTGGCGACCGACCCGAACCTGGAGGGCGAGGCGACCGCCACCTACCTCGCCCGCATGATCAAGCCCATGGGCCTCAAGGTCACCCGCCTGGCCAGCGGGCTCCCCGTCGGGGGAGATCTGGAGTACGCGGACGAGGTCACGCTCGGGCGGGCCTTTGAAGGAAGGCGACTTCTCGATGTCTGACGCACAGCTGCACGCCCTCGGCCTCGACCCGGACGACTTCGCCGCCTCGATCGCGGACCAGATCGAGTCGTTCATCGTGGCCGTCACCGAGGTGGCCAAGGGCGAGGACCCGGACAGTTCCGTGCCCTTCCTCCTGCTGGAGGTCTCCCAGCTGTTGCTGGCTGGTGGCCGGCTGGGCGCGTACCAGGACGTCCTGCCCGAGGAGCGCTACGAGCCCGACCTCGGTCCGGAGCCGGACGTGGACGACCTGCGCGAGCGGTTCGCGATCATGCTGGAGCCGGTCGACGTCTACTCCGAGGTCTTCGACCCCTACGAGCCGCGCAAGGCGCCGGTGGCGCACCGGATCTCCGACGACCTGGCCGACATCGTCGCGGACCTGCGGCACGGCCTCATCCACCACCAGGCGGGCCGGATCACCGAGGCGCTGTGGTGGTGGCAGTTCTCCTACTTCACGAACTGGGGTCCGACGGCCTCCGCGACGCTGCGCGCCCTCCAGTCGCTGATCGCGCACGTCCGGCTGGACCAGCCGTTGGCGGCCCTGGACGGCCTGGACACGGACGAGGACATGACCGAGGACGACCTCGCCGAGCAGGCCGGGCAGGTCATGGCGCAGGAGCTTGGCGGCCTCGGACGCAGGTGAGGGGCGGGTGCGGTGCCCGGGGGACCCCCGGGCGCGGCAACCGATTCCCTGATCATTTCGTCTCATGATGTGGTACGAAGCGGTCGGATCGCGACCGCTCGTTAGACTGCACCAGCAAATTGAGACGGACCGAGCGAGGAGCGCACGTGGGCCTTGTCGTGCAGAAGTACGGAGGCTCCTCCGTAGCCGATGCCGAGGGCATCAAGCGCGTCGCCAAGCGGATCGTGGATGCCAAGAAGAACGGCCACCAGGTGGTCGTCGTGGTTTCCGCGATGGGCGACACGACGGACGAGTTGATCGATCTCGCCGAGCAGGTATCCCCGATGCCTGCCGGGCGCGAATTCGACATGCTGCTGACCGCCGGAGAGCGGATCTCCATGGCCCTGTTGGCCATGGCGATCAAAAACCTGGGCCACGAGGCCCAGTCGTTCACCGGTAGCCAGGCGGGTGTGATCACCGACTCGGTCCACAACAAAGCGCGCATCATCGATGTGACGCCGGGCCGTATCCGCACCGCGCTGGACGAGGGCAACATCGCCATCGTCGCCGGCTTCCAGGGCGTGTCCGCGGATTCCAAGGACATCACCACCCTCGGCCGCGGCGGCTCGGACACCACCGCCGTGGCGCTGGCCGCGGCGCTGGACGCCGAGGTCTGCGAGATCTACACCGACGTCGACGGCGTCTTCACCGCGGACCCCCGCGTCGTGAAGAAGGCCAAGAAGATCGACTGGATCTCCTCCGAGGACATGCTGGAGCTCGCGGCCTCCGGCTCCAAGGTGCTGCTGCACCGCTGCGTCGAGTACGCGCGCCGCTACAACATCCCGATCCACGTCCGTTCGTCCTTCTCCGGACTGCCGGGCACCTGGGTCAGCAACGAGAATCCGCAAGGGGACGCGCAGGTGGAGCACGCCATCATCTCCGGAGTCGCTCACGACGTCTCCGAAGCCAAGATCACGGTCGTCGGTGTCCCGGACAAGCCGGGCGAGGCCGCGGCGATCTTCCGCGCCATCGCGGACGCCGAGATCAACATCGACATGATCGTCCAGAACGTCTCGGCGGCCTCCACGGGTCTGACGGACATCTCCTTCACCCTCCCCAAGGCCGAGGGCCACAAGGCCATCGACGCCCTGGAGAAGGCCAAGGCGCAGATCGGCTTCGAGTCGCTGCGCTACGACGACCAGATCGGCAAGATCTCCCTGGTCGGCGCGGGCATGAAGACGAACCCGGGCGTCACCGCCTCCTTCTTCCAGGCGCTGTCCGACGCGGGCGTGAACATCGAGCTGATCTCCACCTCGGAGATCCGCATCTCGGTCGTCACCCGCCAGGACGACGTCAACGAGGCCGTCCGCGCCGTGCACACGGCCTTCGGCCTGGACTCCGACAGCGACGAGGCCGTCGTCTACGGAGGCACCGGACGATGACCGCCGACCGGTCCGCCCCGGCTCCGGCGCTCGCCGTGGTCGGGGCGACCGGGGCCGTCGGGTCCGTACTGCTCCAGATCCTGTCCCAGCGGGCGGACGTCTGGGGCGACATACGCCTGATCGCCTCCCCGCGCTCGGCCGGCCGCGTGCTGGCCGTGCGCGGCGAGGAGACCGAGGTGCTCGCCCTCACCGAGGACGCCTTCGACGGCCTCGGGGCGGGCGACGTGGTCGTCTTCCTGACCCCTGCCGAGGTGTCGGCGCACTGGGCCCCCGCCGTCACCGCGCGCGGGGCCGTCGTCGTGGACCAGTCCGCCGCCTTCCGGGAGGACCCCGAGGTGCCCCTGGTGGTGCCCGAGGTGAACGCCGGCGCCGTACGGGAGCGGCCGCGCGGGATCGTCGCCGGGCCGGACTGCGTGACCGCCGCGATGATCGCCGCCGTGGGCGCGCTGCACGCGGAGTACGGGCTGACCGAGCTGGTCGTCTCCTCGTACCAGGCCGCGGGCGCCGCGGGCCGGGCCGGCTCCGAGGCGCTGCGCCGGCAGCTGTCGCTGGTCGCCGGGAGCGCGCTCGGGGAGCAGCCGGGCGACGTGCGCCGGGCCGTGGGCGAGGACACCGGGCCGTTCGCGGCTCCGCTCGCGCTGAACGTGGTGCCCTGGTCCGGTGAGCTGCGCGAGGGCGGATGGTCCTCGCACGAGCTGGCCGTACGGGCGCAGACGCGGCGGATCCTGGACCTTCCCTCGCTGCCCGTCTCCGTGACCTGCGTACAGGTGCCCGTGGTGATCGGGCATTCCCTGACCGTGCGGGCCCGTTTCGGGCGGGACGTGGACGCGGGGCACGCCCGGGAGGTCCTGGAGGCGGCGCCCGGCGTGGTCCTCGTGGACGATCCGGCGGCCGGGGAGTTCCCCACGCCCGTGGACGCGGCCGGCACGGACCCGGCGTGGGTGGGGCGGCTGCGGGGATCGCTGGACGACGCGCGGGCCCTGGAATTCTTCGTGTGCGCGGACAATCTACGCAAGGGTGCCGCTTTGAATGCCTCGCAGATCTCGGAACTGATCGCGGGTGAATTCGCTTAATTCGCTTTGTAGGATCTCTCCTGATCCCTTGATCAAGGTGATGGCCCGACTGCCGCCTGGATAAATGGGGCAATCGGGAAGAGCGGGTACGCATGAAGGCAATGGGGAAATTGCTGGTTACTCTGCCCCGCGCGTACAACCCTGACCGGGGGACGCGTGTCCAACGGGCGTGGCAGAGGCACTGTTGGACCAAGTCGTACCGTCGGCGCGCGTCGGGATCCTTCCCCCGCGCCGCCGACCCCTTCTGCCCGGCGGCGGCTTCCCTGTGATCGTTCCCGTTCCGCCGACCGCCCACATGGCGCCGCCCGTCGCCCCCCTCCCGGTCGGCCGGGTGCCCTCTCCGCGCGACGGGGCCGACGCCGCGATACCGGAGGCCGTGGCGGCCCCCGCCGCGGACCCCTCGACCGCGGTGGACGTCGAGGCCGGCGGGGCCGACAGGGCCGTCGTCGCCGGGACCACCGTCGACCACCTGACCGAGACCTACCGGGCCCACTACCGGTCCCTGCTCGGTCTGGCCGCGCTCCTCCTCGACGACACGGCCTCCTGCGAGGACGTGGTCCAGGAGGCCTTCATCCGCGTCCACTCGGCCCGCAACCGGGTCCGCGACCGCGACAAGACCCTGGCGTACCTGCGCCAGACCGTCGTCAACCTCTCCCGTTCCGCGCTGCGCCGCCGCATCCTCGGCCTCAAGCTGCTGTCGAAGCCGATGCCGGACATGGCCAGCGCGGAGGAGGGCGCGTACGACCAACTGGAACGCGACGACCTGATCAAGGCGATGCGCGGACTCCAGCGGCGCCAGCGCGAGGTGCTGGTGCTGCGCTACTTCGCCGACATGACGGAGGCCCAGGTGGCCGAGACGCTCGGCATCTCGCTCGGTTCGGTCAAGGCGTACGGTTCGCGGGGCATCGCCGCCCTGCGGGTCGCGATGGAGGCCGCACAGTCATGAGGGACGACCACACCACCCCGCCCGCCGGCATCCCGGCCCCCACCCCCGGCGACGAGCAGGCGCTGCGCAGCCTGCTGACCGGGGCCGTGGAGGGCCTGCGACCCGCCGACGGCGCCCTGGAACGGCTGCGCCACGCGGTGCCCGCCCGCCGGGCCCGCAAGCGCCGGGCCCTCGTCGGAGCGACCGCGGCGGCCCTGCTGGTCGGTACGGGGATCCCCACGGCGCTGCACCTGAGCGCCGAGCACGGAGCCACCGCCGACCACTCCACGATGGCCGGACACGGCACCGCCCAGGGCGGCCGGACCGGCGGCCCCTCCGACCCGCAGCAGTACGGCGCCGGCGGCGCGGCGCAGCCGGGTCCCACCCCCTCCGCGCAGCCGGTGCAGGAGGTCGGCGGCACGACCGGCCGGCCGACCCCCGGCGCGAGCGGCTCCCCCTCCGGCGCTGCCTCGGCCGGCCCCGCCGACGGCACGGCCACCGCGGGCGCCACGGGCGGAACGGGGGGCGCCGGGTCGGGACCCCGGCCGCCGTTCGCGGCCGCGCCGGGACTGCCCGAGTGCACCGCCGGCCAGCTGGGGGTGGCGGGCAGCACCCGCGCGCCCGAGGCCGACGGCAGGGTCTACGGCAGCTTCAAGGTCACCAACGTCTCCGCCAAGGGGTGCAGGGTCACGGGCCCGGACACCGTGACGGCCGTCTCGGTGCCCGCCGGTCCGCCCCCCGCGCCGGCGGCCTCCGGGATCACCGTGGCGGGTCACACGGCCGGCGATCCGGCGACCGGGCTGCTGCCCGACCCGTCGTCCGAGGCCCCGACCCTCTTCCTCCAGCCGAACACCGGCTACGAGGTGCGCTTCGCCTGGGTGCCGCCCGCGCAGTCCTGCGCGACGGGGGCGTCCGCGCAGCCCTCCGCCAAGCCCCAGCAGGGCGAGACGGGGCGTACGGAGCAGGCGCCGGCCCAGCCTCCCGCGACGGGCGCGACGGAGGACGGGCAGGCGGGGGTCCCGGCGAAGGACGAGGGCGCGGCCAAGTCGCCCGAGCCGGTCGCCGCGGTGGAGGTGTCCCACACCCCCGGTACGCCGGTGGCGGGCGCCCCCGTCACGCAGGCCACCATCCCGGCGGCCTGCGGCGGCACCCTCTACCGGACGGGGCTCATCGCGCCGGCGGTGCCGTAGCGGGGGCGGGAGCGGCGCCGTCGGGGTCGCTCCCGGCGGTACCGGCGTCGGCACCCGCGGCGTCGGTGGTGGCCAGCAGCCCGGCCTCCGCGTCCCGCAGGGTCTCCACCTCGCGGCGGTAGAGCCGGAACCACATGAAGAGCACGAAGACGACGAAGACGAACCACTCGCCGGTGTAGCCGAGGTTCTGGAAGGCCTTCAGGTCCAGCCCGGTGTTGTTCGGGGCCTTCGCCGGCACCGGGGTCATCCCGTCGGCCGGGCTCTGCACCGTCAGCCACGCGTCGTAGAGCGGGTCCTGCACCAGGTTGACCAGCGTGGCCGCCCCGATCACCCCGAGCTGCCCCTCGGGCAGCCCGCCCTGCGCGTGCACGCCCTTGGTGCCCGAGTTCTCCGAGGCCTGGAGGGCGCCCGTCACCTCGACCCGGCCGGTCGGCGGGGCCGGGGCCTTCGCCGGATCGGCCTGACCGGGCAGCCAGCCCCGGACCACGGGAACGGTCTTCCCGGAATCGGTGCGCAACAGGGTCAGGACGTAGAAGCCGGGGGCGCCGTCGAGGGTCCGTTCGGGCACCAGCAGCTGCCGGCCGTACTCACCGGCCGTCGAGGCCAGGCGGCCCGAGGTCTCGGTGTCCACCGGGAGCAGCGAGTCCAGCGGCTCGGCCGCCCGGTCGGCGGGCCGCTCCGCGGTCGCCTCCCGGTGGCTGCCGACGCGGTCCTCGAACCGGCCGAGCTGCCAGGTCCCCATGAACAGGCAGAAGGGGATGGAGAGCGCGACGAAGACGTTGATCCCCCACCAGCGCGGGGTCAGGAGAAACCGGTGCACGCCACCAACGGTACGGGGGACCCCGACCGGACCCCGCTCCGGGGCGGACCCGAACCCCTCCGGGCGGCGTGCGCCCGGAGGGGGTGGAGCGGCCCGAGGTCAGCGCGGCAGGTGCTTCAGGGCGAACTCCAGGTCCATGCGGACCTGCTTGATGCGCTCCTCCACGACGAGCGAACCGTGCCCGGCGTCGTAGCGGTACACCTCGTGGACCGCGCCGCGCGCCGCGAGCCGGTCCACGTAGTTGTCGATCTGGCGGATCGGGCAGCGAGGGTCGTTGACGCCCGCCGCGATGTGCAGGGGCGCCTTCACCGCGTCGACGTACGTCAGCGGCGAGGAGGCCTCGAAGCGGTCGGGGACCTCCTCGGGCGTCCCGCCGAACAGGGTCCGGTCGAGGGCCTTCAGCGCCTCCATCTCGTCGTGGTACGCCGTCACGTAGTCCGCGACCGGTACGGCGGCCAGCCCCACGGCCCACGCGTCGGGCTGCGTGCCGAGGCCCAGCAGCGTCAGGTAGCCGCCCCAGGAGCCGCCCGACAGCACCAGGCGCGCCGGGTCCGCGAGCCCCTCGGCGACCGCCCACTCCCGGACGGCGGCGATGTCCTCCAGCTCGATCAGCCCCACCCGGTGCTTGAGGGCGTCCGTCCAGGCGCGGCCGTAGCCCGTCGAGCCCCGGTAGTTGACCCGCACCACGGCGAAGCCGTGGTCCAGCCAGGCCGCCGGGGTGGCGAGGAAGGAGTCGCTGTCGTGCCAGGTGGGGCCGCCGTGGATCTCGAAGATCGTGGGGAAGGGGCCGTCGCCGTGCCCGACCGGGCGCTGCGCCAGCGCGTGGACGCGCCCGCCGGGGCCCTCCACCCACACGTCCTCCACCGGCACCGAGCCCGGCGGCCGGAAGCCGGGCGGGTCCAGGACCACACCGCCCGCGGTGGAGCGTACGGTGGCCGGCTCGGCCGCCGAGGACCACTGGTACTCCACCGTCCCGTCGGGGCGGGCCGTCGCGCCCGACACCGTCCCCGGCGGCGTGTCCACGCGCACGAGCTCCCGCGCGCTCAGGTCGTAGCGCCACAGCTCGCCGCGGGCCTCGAAGCTGTGCGCGATGAGCAGCGCGGACCCGTCCGGGTACCACTCGGCGCTCACGTCGCCGGGCAGGTCGATCGCCAGGTCCTCCTGGGTGCCGGTGGCCACGTCCCACACCAGCGGCTCCCAGCGGCCCCGCCGCTGGTGTCCGATGAGCAGCCGGGTGTCGCCGGCGACCGGGGCGAAGCCGAGGACCTCCAGTCCCAGTTCCTCGGTGCCGCCGCGGGAGTCGTCCAGCTCGGCGACGGTGGCGCCGTCGAGGGTGATCACGCGCAGCGCCGAGTGCATGGCGTCGCCGTGCTCGGTGTGCTCGATGGCGAGCAGGGTCCCGTCGTGGGAGAGGTCCCCGACGCCGGCCGACTCGCGGTGGCGGTAGACGACCGAGGGGGCGCTGCCGTCGGGGCGTACGACGTGGATGGTGGAGCCGTCGTCGTCCGTGGAGCGGCCCACGACCGCCGTGCCGTCGCGGCCGATGGCCAGACCGGCGGAGTAGGAGGGCTCCAGGCCGGGGGTGGCGGGCTCGTCGGGGCCGCCCGCGAAGGGCTGGCGGACCCAGGTACCGAACTCGTCGCCGTCGGTGTCGGAGAACCACCAGATCCACTCGCCGTCGGGGGAGAGGGCGCCGTCGGTGGTGCCGTTGGGGCGGTCGGTGGCCTGCCGCTGGGATCCGGTGGCGCGGTCCCAGGCGTAGAGCTCGTAGGTGCCGGTCGCGTTCGAGACGAAGAGCGAGCGGTCCGGGGCGTCCTCCGCCCAGTCGGGCAGGCTGACGCGCGGCGCCCTGAACCGCTTCTCCCAGTCGGGCATTCCCGGGCCGGCCGCGCCGTCCGTCTCGCCGTTGGTCGCGCCGGGGGTCAGATCGCTGTCGCTGGTCATGCCCTCCATTCTTGCCGGACGGGCGGCGCCGACGCGCCGAGATGCCGACGGGGCCGAACGGGCGCAAGGTGGTGTGCGTACGCCGACCGTTTCCGGAGAGGGTGTTGATCATGGCCAAGAAGGCTCGTACCGGTCACCACGGCCATCAGGATTCCGAGCGCGCGATGGCGAAGAACACGGCGGCCGAGGCACGCGCCAAGGCCGCCGTCAGGGACGTCCAGTCCGTCGCCGCGAAGACGCGGGGCATGCAGCAGAAGGCACAGGCCAAGCGGGGCTGACCGCGACCACGACCACGTTCGCGCCCGCGCCCGCGCCCGCTCGGACGGCATCGTGTTTCACGTGAAACACGATGCCGTCCGCGTACGCTGAGGACATGCGGATGATCGTCCGGGGCGCCCGGCTGCTTCCCCCGTCGGCACACGGTCTGTTCGACGTGGAGGTCGCCGAGGACGGTCGGATCGCGCGCGTGGTGCCCCACGACGACCAGAAGGAACCGCCCGCGACCGGCGTGCTGATCGAGGCACGCGGAGACCTGCTCACCGCCCCCTTCGTCGAGCCCCACATCCACCTCGACACCGCGCTGACCGCCGGTGAACCCCGGCCCAACGCCTCCGGCACCCTGTGGGAGGGCATCGCCCGCTGGAGCGAACGCAAGGCGACCCTGACCCGCGAGGACGTCGTCGCCCGGGCCACGGAGGTGCTGCGCTGGCAGGCCGCCCACGGCGTGCTGCACGTCCGGACGCACTGCGACGTCACCGACCCCGCCCTCACCGCGCTCGACGCGCTGCTGGAGGTCCGCGACCGGGTGCGCGACGTCATGACCCTTCAGATCGTGGCCTTCCCGCAGGAGGGCATCGTCTCCTTCCCCGACGGCGAGGCCCTGCTGCGTGAGGCCGTCACGCGCGGCGCGGACGTCGTCGGGGCGATCCCGCACTTCGAGGACACCCGCGAGGACGGGGTCGCCTCGCTCGGGATCGCGTTCGAGCTGGCCGAGGAACACGGGCTGCGCGTCGACGCCCACTGCGACGAGATCGACGACGAACAGTCCCGCTTCGTGGAGGTGGTGGCCACCCTCGCCCTGCGGTCGGGGCTGCGGGAGAGGGCCACCGCCTCCCACACCACCGCCATGGGGTCCTACAACGGCGCCTACGCCTACAAGCTCCAGCGGCTGCTGACCCGCTCGGGCATCAACCTCGTCGCCAACCCGTTCGCGAACCTCAACCTCCAGGGCCGCTTCGACGCCTACCCCAAGCGCCGCGGCCTCACCCAGGTCAAGGAGATGCTCGCCGCCGGGGTCAACGTGGCCTTCGGGCACGACGACGTGATGGACCCCTGGAACGCGCTGGGCACCGCCAACCCCCTCCAGACCGCCCTCGTCGGCCTCTACGCCGCCCAGCTGACCGGGGGCGAGGAGATCCCGCTCGCCTTCTCGATGGTGACCGACCGCGCGGCGCGGGTGCTCGGCCTGACGCCCCGGGAGTACGGGATCACCGAGGGCGCCCCCGCCTCCTTCGTCCTCCTGCCCGCGCCGACCCCGCAGGAGGCGCTGCGCCGGCAGGTCCGCCCCCGGTACGTGGTCTCGCGCGGCACGGTCCTCGCGCAGACGCCGCCGGCACCCACCCGGCTGTCCTGGCCGGGGGAGGCACCGTCGGAGGTGGACTTCAGACGTCCCGGCGCGTGAAGAGGCCGCGGGCCAGGAGGGCCGCCGCGGCGCCCCAGGCGACCAGCACCAGGGCCCCGTAGGGGGCGTCCAGGGCGTTCGGGAAGGTCAGCTTGTCGCCGAGCGCGGCCAGTTGGGCGCCGTCGGGCAGGAAGCGGCCCACCTTCGGGAACTGGGTCAGCACCAGCAGCTGACCGACCGTCCCCCACATCAGCAGTCCGATGACCGCCACCAGCTGGTTGCGCACGACGAAACCGATCGCCGCACCCCAGGAACCGGCCAGGGCGCACACGCCGACCACGACCGCCGCGAGCTGCCACGTCCGGCCGTCCAGCACCAGCGAGACGTCCTTCGAGGCGAACGCGGCCGCCCCGACACCGAGGGCGCACAGCACCGAGACCAGCCCGTAGACCAGTCCCACCCCTCCGGCCACCAGCAGCTTCGCGCCGACGACGGCCCCGCGCCCGGGGGCGTAGAGCACGCTGCGGCCGATGGAGCCGGACTTGAACTCGGAGGTGACCAGGAGCGCGCCGAACAGCGAGGCGAACAGGGTCGCGGCGGCTGCGAGGTTCACGACCTGGTGCGAGGAGGCCACGGCGTTCGCGGCGAGGTCGGCCTCGGCGTAGATCGAGCCGAGCTGGCCGAGCGCGCCGAAGGCCAGGGCGGTCAGCAGCAGCCCGGGCAGGGCGGCGCCGGAGCGGGCCCGCAGGATCTCCGCGGAGATCTGGTCGCGCAGGGGGTTGCCCGTCGGGGTCGCGTCAGGCACGGGAGGCCTCCAGGTGG
Source organism: Streptomyces sp. NPDC048606 (assembly GCF_040650855.1). Classification (NCBI taxonomy): domain Bacteria; kingdom Bacillati; phylum Actinomycetota; class Actinomycetes; order Kitasatosporales; family Streptomycetaceae; genus Streptomyces; species Streptomyces sp. NPDC048606. Next base: position 28,175 of record NZ_JBEZIB010000018.1, read on the forward strand.
GAAGGGGCGCCGGGGCCGGAGCCCTCGACGAGGCCGAAGTAGGCGTCCTCCAGCCGGCCCCGGCCCTGACGGACCAGGTCCTGGAGGGTGCCGGTGAACAGGACCGAGCGGCGCAGGACCACGATGTCGTCCACGCTCTGCTCGACCTCGGAGAGCATGTGGCTCGCCATCAGGACCGTGCGGCCCTCGGCGGCGGACCGTTCGACGAGCCGGCGCATCCAGCGGATGCCGTCCGGGTCGAGGCCGTTCAACGGCTCGTCGAGGATCAGCAGTTCCGGATCCGGGAGCAGGGCCACGGCCAGCGCCAGGCGCTGGCGCATGCCGGTGGAGCAGGCGCGGATCCGCCGACGGGTCGCGTCGCCCTCCAGACCGACCTGTGCGAGGACCTCGTCGACGCGGGAGGCGGGCAGGCCCAGCGAGCGCGCCGATATCTCCAGCTGCCGCCGGACCGTCAGGCGCGGCGGGAAACCGATCGAGTCGGCGACGACACCGATCCGACGGGCGCTGTGCGGCGCCGTACCGGGCTCCGCGCCCAGGACGCGGGCCGTGCCGGCGTCGGGGCGGGCCAGACCCAGCATGATCCGCAGGAGGGTGCTCTTGCCGGCGCCGTTGGGGCCGAGCAGGCCGGTGACCTTGCCGGGCCTCAGCTCGAACGAGACGTCCTGGAGCGCCTGGTGGTCGCCGAACCTTTTGCTGATGCCCGACAGGGCGACGCTGGCGCCGCCCGGCCGGTCCGGGTGTTCCCTGCTCACGAGTCTTCTTCCTGCTGGGGGGTGGACGGGAGGAAGCGGAACGCGCTGTTCGCGTCTTCCGGGCTTCCCAGCAAAGCAGCGGGGGCGGGCCCTTCGGCCGCTATCGGGCCGCAGCTTCCTGCCGGGCGCCCGGCAGGAAGTTGTCGCAGGCCGCGAGGATCTCCTCCAGGTCGGCGACCGCCGCGGGGACGCCCTCCGTCAGCATCACGCCCGAGGGGTTGAGCATCGGTTCGTCCACGCCGGCGCGACGGTAGGCGTCGAGGCCCTCCGCGATCTCACGGGCGGTGCCGGTCAGCACGACCTGCCCGCCCAGGAGGGCGTCGGCGGTCGCCGTCGGGTCGTGCGGGTCCACGGACACCCCGGCGCGGCGCAGCATGTCGGCGTAGTGCGGGACCTCCAGGTGGGAGCCGGCCGCGGCCAGGGCCACCCGGCGCGGGTCGCGGCCGGGGCGTGTCAGGGCCACGTGGACGGCGGTGGCGATCCGCGGGCGCGCGGGCCGCTCGCGCGCCCCCTCCTCCAGGGCCGGCACCAGGGTCCCCTCCACGTAGGACGGCGGGGTCATCCAGGTGATGGCCACGTCGGCGACCTCCCCGGCCGTGCGCGCCATGCCCGGACGCAGCACCCCGGCCCCGACCTCGACCGGGGCGTGGTCCAGGGGCGTGAGCGCCCCGTGCATCTGGTGGTACGGGCCGTCGTGCGCGACGGTCTCGCCGTCCAGGAGGGCGCGGACGCTGGAGAGGTAGTCCCGCACGGCCGTGCGCGGGCTCGCGTACGGGCTGCCGGTCAGCCCGGAGACGAAGCCCGGATTGCCGATGCCGAAGCCCGCGACGACCGGGCGCCCGGTGATCAGGGCGAGGGAGCGGGCCTGGAGGGCGGCCTCGTAGGGGTGGCGCAGCGGCATCAGCGTCACGCTCGTGCCGACCGGGGTGTCGAGGCCCTGTCCCGCGAGGTGGGCGAGGACCTGGTGCGGTTCGGCCTTGAAGGACTGGCACATCCACAGCCGGCGGGCGCCCGTGCGCCGGACGAGGGAGGCGAAGGGGGCGACGAGTTCGGGGTGGTCGGGCTGGAGGGGGTAGAGGACGGCGGGGCGGTGGGGGGCCGGGCTCGGGTGCGGTGCGTTCACGGGGTCCACCGGTCGCTTTCCTGTGCGGGGGAGGGGATTTCGTCGGGGGCTTCGGCAGGTGATTCGTCGGAGTCGGCGGCGGCAGCGGCGGCGGCGCCGGTGTCGGTGTTGGCGCCGGTGTCGAGGGTGGCCACGAGGAAGAGGTCGGGGTCCAGGTGGCGGGCGGCGGCCTTGGCCACCTGGTCGGGCGTCACCTCGGCGAGCCGCTCCCGATGGGTGGCCAGCCAGTCCAGGGGGAGCCCGGCGGCCGCGAAACCGGCCAGCGCGCTCGCCTCCTCGGTCCGGGTGGCGAGGGCGAAGCGGGTGAAGCCGATCGCGTGGGCGCGGGCCCGCTCCACCTCCTCGGGGGAGGGACCCCGATCGGCGAGTTCGCGCAGGACGCCGACGATCTCCCCGGCGATCCGGTCGGCCGTGCCCGGGGCGCCGGCGGCCTCGATCTCCAGCCAGTCGCCCGCCCGGTTGCCGCGCGGCTCCGCCGACACCGCGTACGCGAGCCCGTGCCGGTCCCGGATCCGCCGGACCAGCCGCGAGGAGGCGGCGGCGCCCAGCACCGTGTGGGCCAGGTGCAGCGGGACGTGCGCGGGGTCGTCGGCCGCGACGGCGGGGCCCGCGCACAGCACGAGGGCCTGCCCGGGGTCGTCCGAGCCCGCCGGGACGGCCGACGCAGCGAGCCGGCCCGGGCGCGGGGTGCTGCGGGCGAAGGGCGGCGCGACCAGCCCGGACGGGCCGCCCGACCACCCCTCCAGCCGCTCCCGCACCAGGGCGCACACCGCGTCGGGTTCGTCGGCGGACATCACCAGCAGCACCGCGCCGGCGGGCACCACGGCCCGCGCGTGCAGGGCGTACAGGTCGTCGGTGGAGGCCCGCGGCACGGGCGGCGGGGACAGCAGCGGGTGCTCCCCGAAGGCGTGGCCCAGCAGCGCGCGGTGGAGCCGCGACCGGGGGCCCGGGGTACGGGGGGCGGCGCCCGCGCGGCGCAGCGCGAGGGCGAGTTCCTCCTCCCGGTACGCCGGGCGCAGCAGCAGGTCGGACAGGAGCGCGAGGGCTCCGGGCAACCCGGGGCGGAGCACGCTCGTCGCGATGACCAGGGACTCGGCGGTGACGACGGTGCTCAGCTCGGCGCCCAGATCGGCGGCGCGGTCGGCGATGTCCTGCCGGGTGCCGCCGGACGCGCCGGACGCGCTGGCCGTGGTGCCGGTCCCGAGGCAGGCGGCCAGCAGTTCCCGCGCCCCGGCGAGACGGTCCGGCGCGGTGCGCGCGTAGGGCAGCACCAACCGGACCTCGGCCAGGGGGGCGCCGGGGGCCCGGACGGCGAGGACCCGCAGGCCGTTGCCGAGGAGGGTGTCGCTGGTCGTGCGGTTCACCGGGCGTCTCCGAGTTCGGTCACCGAGCAGGGGCCGGTCAGCAGGGTGCGGGCGGCGGCGGACACCTCGGCGGGCGTGACGCGGGCCAGGTCGTGGGGCAGGGCGTCCAGCCCGCCGCTGCCGGGGAAGATCAGGGCCGTGCGTCCGAGGGAGACGCTGCGGGCGGTCAGGGAGTCCGCCCGGCGGTGGCAGGCCAGCAGCAGCCCGTTCAGGGCGCGCCGGTGTTCGGTCGCGTCGGTGGGGTGCGCGGCCAGTTCCGTCAGGAGCTCCCGCCAGGCGTCGAGGGCCACGGCGGTCGGGTCGCTCGCGCTGCCGGACGCGGGGGCCTCGGGGCGGGGCACGGCGAACCGCGCGAGGGTCAGGTCCGGCGCCGCCGAACCGAGCCACTGCCCGTGGAGGCCGCAGGTGACGCCGGCCGCCGCGATCCGGGGGTCGCGGCGCACCAGGCGCGGCAGCCGGACGCGACCGACGACCTCGGCCAGGACCACCTGGGCGAGGTAGCCGGCGCGGTCACGGACGGGGTCGGGCAGGGGATGGCCCAGGGCGGCACCGCCGACGGGGGAGACGAGCGGTGCCGTCCGGATCGTGGCCGACGCGCCGGCGCGGACCGGGGCGCCGGGCGCGGGAGAGGGAGTCGCGGCGGGCGCGGGGGCGGGCGCGCGAGGCGCCGCCGGGAGGTCCGAGAAGAGCGCGCCGACCGTGCTCGCGACCCGTCGTGCGTCCACGTCGCCCACCACGGAGAGCACCATCGCCTCCGGCCGGTAGTGGCGGCGGAAGAACGCCTCCACCTCGGTGGTGGTGACCCCCGCCAGTTCCCCGGCCGTGCCGAAGCAGTCCCGGGCGCCGGGGTGGAGCGCGCCGAGGGCCGCTTCCCAGACCCGCCCGCCGGGCGCCGCACCGCGGATCTCCTCCGCGATGACGGACACCTCCGTACGGATCACGTCCGGCGCGGGGGCGAAGTCCAGCAGGCGGCGTGCCTCCCACGCCAGGACCTCGGTGAGCATCCCGGCGGGCACGGTGGTGTGGAAGACGGTGTGGTCGCGGTGGGTCTCGGCGTTGCAGACCCCGCCGGCGCCCTCGACGCGGGCGACGTGGCCGTCCGGTGCGCCGTCGGAGCCGTCGGGGCCGTGGCCCTCGGGGGCCGCCGCGCGCGGGAACATCAGGTGCTCGACCAGGTGGGCCATGCCGTGCCGGCCCACCGGATCCGCGTCCCCGCCGACCGCCACGGTCAGCGCGACCGATACGAGGCCGCCGCCGTGGCCGGGGAGGGGTTCGACCGACAGCCCGAGGCCGTTTCGCAACCGGCTGTCGTGGGGGCTCATGCCAGCGGCCGGAAGACGGAGACGCACATCTTGCGGCTGTCGCCGCCGTCGAAGGGCTGCTCCTGCCAGCCGGCGTACCGGCCGACCAGCTCCAGGCGGGCGATGGCCGCCAACAGGTCCAGCTCGCTCGGCCACAGGTAGCGCATCACCGTGGAGGAGGACTTGGGGGCCTCGCCGTCCAGGAAGAGGGTGCTGTTCAGCAGCATGTTCTGCGAGGCGGGGAGCACCTCCAGCGATTCGATGACCACGCCGCGGGTGCCGGCGGGGCGGGTGGTGATGTCGGCCTTGCGCTGGACGTGGTAGTCGCTCGGGTCGAAGGTCTCGATCACCACGCGGCCGTCGGGGGCCGTGTTCCGGGCGATGGCGTGCATCATCGCGATCTGCTCGTCGATGGTCATCGCGCAGCACATCACGTTGAACGGCGCCAGCACCACGTCGAAGGTCCGCCCCAGGTCCAGCTGGACGAGGTCCCCGAGCACGGGGGTGACGCGGCCCTGCGGGTCCTTCTCCGCGAGCTTGGCGAGCATGCCCTCGGAGGTCTCGACGCCGTGGACGCGGAAGCCGTGCTCGACCAGCGGCAGGGCCACGCGGCCGGTGCCGACGCCGAGTTCGAGGACGCTCGCGCCCGGCTCGGCGATGGTGGTCAGGTACTCGGCGATCTCGTCGGTGCCGGGGTAGATGTCGTCGTAGACGGAGGCGAGGGCGTCGCTGTAGGCGGTGGTGATGGCCGTGCCGAGCCCGCTCGCGTCGGCGGGGGCCTCGGTCGCGGCGTCGGTCGCCTCCGTGGCCTCCATCGCCTCCGCCGTCGCGCCGGCCGCCGTCGCGCCGGCCGCCGTCGCGCCGGCCGTCGTCTCGGTCGCCGGCGTCTCGGCCGCCGTCGTGTCCGTGGGCGTCGTGTCCGTCGTCTTCGTCGTGGCGCTCATGATCAGTTCCCCTCCGTCGTGGCGATGTTGTTCTCGGGCCGCAGCGGGTCGATCCCCGCCTTGCGGAACTCCCGCGCGACGCGCTCCTCCAGCGGCCCGCGCGCCGCGCCGGCCGCCCACCCGCCCGCCGCCGTCGCGTGGTCGACCAGGGCGGTGGCCAGGGCGAAGCTGCGGTGCTGGCCGAAGCTCATGCTGCTCTGGCCCGGACGCGGGTCCCGCGGGTCCCAGGCCGCGGCCACGCCCGGGGCGAGCCGCTCGGTGAACAGCGAGGTGTCCGCGCCCCGGCCGGGCAGGTCCCGTACGGCCTCGACGACGGCGCGCTCGGCCGCCTCGTGCGCGCCGTGCAGGTACACGACCAGGCCGTCGCGGCGCGGGAAGTCGTCCGGGTCGGACAGGGCCTTGGCGTGGTAGAGCGCGCCGACCCCCTCCAGGGCGTGGAGCGCCGCCTCCCACAGGCCCGCCGCGGCGTCGCCGTCGACGGCGTGCAGGAAGACCCTGCGAATGGGTCCGGCGGGGCGGGGCAGCGCCCGCGAGCCCATCACGTAGAAGAAGCCGGGCGACAGCGCGGGACGGGCCGCCTCCAGCGCCAGTTCGACGACGTCCCCGGGCCGGACCGCGTCGAGGTCGCCGACGAGCCGGTCGGCGGGCACCCGGGCGGTGATGTCCGGCATGCGCACGACGAGCTGGGCGCCGCCGGGACGGTCGAGCACCTCGATCAGCCGGGCCCGCGCGGGCGTCCAGGCGTGCGGCACCCCGGCCGCGAACCGACGCTCCAGGTCGGCGTCGCGCAGGTTGCGCCGGGGCGCCCCGCCGGGCTCGCCGCGCTGCGCGCCGTTGCCCGCGTGGAACTCCTCGTACAACGCGTGGGCCAGGCGTCCGCGCAGGTCGCGGGGGCTCTCCGTGGTGATCTCCCGCCCGGAGACGGTGGCCCGCAGGCCGTCGGCCCGTACGGTGACGAGGTCGAGGGCGGCGGACAGCCGCGGCGCGAGGACGTCCGCGAGGGGCACGGGCGCGGGAAGGGGCAGGGTCAGGGTCATCGGGAGCTCCCGGAGGGCGCTTCGAGCCGCAGCGTGGCGACGGCTCCGGACGGATTGAGCAGCAGGACGCGCCCGATCCCGGCCGCCGCGCGGGCGACGGGGTTGAGGATGGCGTGGGCCTGGGCCGTGGCGATCAGCCGGTCGTACATGTGCCAGCCGGCGAACCCGACGGCCCGTTCGGCCAGTTCGGCATCCGGGGTGCGGCACTCGACGTAGCCCTCCCAGAACGCCGCGATCCGGGGGACGTGCCGGCGCAGGCTCGCCGAACCGCGCTCGACGATCTCCTCGTGGGTGAGGTCGAAGCCGAGGACGGGGGCGTCCGCGCCGGGGTCGCCGGTCGGGGCGAAGACCGAGTAGGTGGACTGGAAGAGCCACTCGCCGATGAAGGCGCCGACGTCACGCGCCGGGTCGGCGATCCGGAACTCCTCCCAGTCGCACAGGTAGAGGTTTCCCTCGTGCAGCAGGAACTGGTCGAAGCGCAGGTCGCAGTGGGCGGGGGTGCGCGGGGCGGACTCCTCGCGGGCACGCAGGCCACGCAGCGCGTCCACGACCTCGACGTCGTCCTGGACGAGCTTCCAGGCGGCGATCTGCGCCATGCTGCGGTCGTGGAGCGCGCTCCACGGGAAGGCCTCCAGCCAGCCCAGCGGCGGCAGCGGGGCCTCGCCGGTGTCGATGTCGGCGCCGTCCGGGTCCAGTGCGTGCAGGGTGGCGACGGCGCGGCCCGCCTCGCGGCACATGTCCTCGTCGAAGCCGCCGTCGAGGGCGATCTCCGAGCCGGAGCGGGAGCCGGACAGCAGCCGGTAGGCGTTGAGGGCGGCCGGGCGGTGGGCGCCGAGGTGGACGGGGGAGCGCAGCGGGGAGTCGGCGGGGAGCCGGCCGGCGAGGGCCTCGTAGGCGAGGGTCCGGTCGAGTTCGGGGCTGTCGCCGTCGGGGCCGCGCGAGACGGTCTTCACGAAGACCTCCTCGCCGCTGGTCGTCGTACCGGCCCAGTTGTCGTTGCGGCCGCCGAAGGAGGTCAGGCCGTCCGGTACGAAGCCGCCGAGGCCGAGGCGGTCGAGCAGTTCGGCCACCTCGGGGACGGTGTCCAGCTCGGTGGGCCGGAAGCGCAGCAGCGCGGGCCGCTTCTCGTCGGCGGGCCCGCCGGTCGTCGTCCCGTCGGTCGTCGGGGTCGCAGTAGTCATGACACTCCCTGGGGGACCGCTCTGCGGCCCTCCTCGTCGATCAGCTCGGCGGTAAAGGCGATGTAGTCCAGGAGTTCGTCGTCCCACCCCCGGTAGGTCGCGAAGTCCTGCATGTGTGTGACGACCCGCAGGACGGCGGCGCGCCCCACGAGCACCGGATCGGGGCCGGGGCCGTAGGCCCGCACCAGGAGCCGTCGCAGGTCCGCCGTGTCCTGGTGGGCGGTCGTCCAGTCCAGCTCCGCGAGTTCCCCCAGCAGCCAGCCCAGGTCCAGTTCGGGCCGGCCGAGGCCCAGGTCCTCCCCCGTGAGCAGGGCGGCCCTGCCGCGGCTCAGGGGCGGTACGAGGGCCCCGAGCGAGGCCCAGCCGTGCACCGGCGACAGGGGGCGTACGCCGTCCTGCCGGGCCCGCGGCTCCGGGGCCAGGACGTCGGCCCAGTCGAGCAGCCGCGCCATCCGCCGGGTACCCCAGACGGCCAGGGTGCGGCGGCGCAGCTCACCGTCCGAGCGGCACCGGTCGCGCAGCCTGCGCACCCCGGGCGGGGCGGCGAGCGGCGGCGCGCGGTGCGCGGGGACGGGCGCCTCGTGCAGCGTCCGCAGGGCGGGGCCGACCGAGGCAAGCGCGTGCGCGACGAGCGCCCGGGCCTGGGGGCGGAAGTCCCGCAGCCAGGCGGCGGCGGACGAAGGTCCCGCGACCCGGTGCAGCAGGCCGTCGCCCCAGGGCTCCGGGACGGTCAGCAGCGCGGCGCCCGGGGGCGGTTCGGGCAGGTCGGCGACGAGGGCGGCGGCGGGCGCGCGCAGCGGCCCCGCGACCTGCGCGCCGGGACCCTGCCACCACAGGTGGGCGCCGTCGGGCGTCCGGAGCACGCGCGTGACCTGGAGGTCCGTCCCGTACTCGGCGACCGTCTCGCAGCCGGCCGGTACGCCCGCGGTCCGGGCGGCGCGCGGTGCGACCGTGGTCATGGCGTCGGTTCCTTCCCGTTGGCGGGGGCGGCGGCGGTGGCGCCAAAGGCGTGGGTGTGGGCGTGGGCGTGGGCCACGCAGAGGTCGTAGAGCTCGTTGAGGGGCGCGGAGCCGCCGTCCTCCAGTTCCCCGGTGCTCGCGCTGACCGCCGGGATCGTCGGGGCGAGCACCACGCCGGGGCGGGTGCGCAGGGCGTCCAGGTGGCCGCGTACCACGGGGTTGCGGTGGGCGGCGGGGGGCAGGGAGGGGGCGACGCCCACCAGCGCGTCGGTGCACTGGAGGGCGAGCAGCAGCGGGGTGTCGGTGATGCCGAGGGCGTAGCGGCCGACGAAGTGCAGGGTGGCGGGGTGTACGAGGACGAGATCGGCCCAGCGGGCGAGTTCGACGTGCGGGACCGCGGTGCCGCGGACGCCGTTCCAGTCGTCGACGAAGACCTCCTCGCCGTTGAGCACGGAGATCGCGTCGGCGGAGACGAAGCGCAGGGCCGAGCGGGTCAGCGCGACGCGCAGCTCGACCTCCGGGTGCGCGTTCTTGATCCAGTTGATCCAGAAGGGGAGGAAGGCCACCCCGAGGGCCCCGGTTCCCACGACGAGCACGCGCCGGAATCCGGCGTCCGTACCGTCCATCACTCACTCCTCCTCACGGGACGTGCGCGGGCGTGGGGTTCACGCCGCGCCGGGACCGGCCGGCCGCCCGCGACGACGACGGTGCGTCGTGCGGGAACCGGCCGGTCCCCGGAAGTCACGCTTCGATCAGCACTTCTTCTCGACGGTCTTCGCGGCGAGCGAGCCGAGGGCGGAGGCGCAGGCCTGCGAGGAGCGGGCGGTGATGACGGTGGCCTGGATCGCCCACGGCACGGTCGGGCTGAAGGCCGGGCCGGCGGTGTTGCCGTCGTGCAGGCCCAGCTCCTCGGCGGAGGTGTAGGCGGTGTAGCCGTCGAACAGGTCCTTCTCGCTGACGTTCTGCATGGTGATTCCCTTGTTCTCGTGGTGTGTTGGTCGTACCGGGATGACCGCGGTGCGCGGGATCGCCGGGATTACCGGGATTCCCGGAACTACCGGGATGACCGGGGGTACTGCCGAGTGGCTCGGATCAGCACTTCTTCTCGACGGTCTTCGCGGCGAGCGAGCCGAGGGCGGAGGCGCAGGCCTGCGAGGAGCGGGCGGTGATGACGGTGGCCTGGATCGCCCACGGCACGGTGGGGCTGAAGGCCGGGCCGGCGGTGTTGCCGTCGTGCAGGCCCAGCTCCTCGGCGGAGGTGTAGGCGGTGTAGCCGTCGAACAGGTCCTTCTCGCTGACGTTCTGCATGGTGAGGCTCCTCGAAGAAATCGCGGGGAATGTGCCGGATCCGCCTGACCGGCGGCCGGTGTCCGCTGGGGACACATCGATATTGACCCGGTGGAGAAGTCGCGCGCCATTGCCACTTGCGGCATTGACCACACCGTCAACTCCGCAGGCGGCAATGCCGGTTCGATGCGCCGGCCGCGCCGGCCGCGCCCGCTTTCCCGGGGGGTCCGGCGGGCGCCGCGGGGCGGGCACCGGCACTTGCGGCATTGCCGCAAGTGTCAATTCCGCCCGCCCGCGCGGAGCATTAGAAATACGTGTGTGAACACTTCTGAATCGGATCGGCCCAAGGCCGAAAAGGCTGAGCGGCCCGCGCTGCGCGCGCTGCTCTCGTACGCGCGACCGCACCGCGGTGTTCTACTGGTGGTGCTGCTCCTCACCCTGCTGGCCAGCGCCGCCGGCCTGGCCCAACCGATGGTCATCCAGAAGGTCCTCGGGAACCTGATGACGGGCGCCGGGCTGCGCGACGAGATCCTGCTCCTGGTCGGCCTGCTCGTGCTGTCCATCGCCCTCATGTGGGGGCAGGCGTGGCTGAGCGAGCGCACCGCCGAGCGCGTGGTCCTTCACGTACGGCGCGGCCTCATCGCCCGCCTGATCCGCCTGCGCACCAGCGAGCTCGACCGCACCGAACCGGGCGGCCTCACCACCCGCGTGACCTCCGACAGCACCCTGGTCCAGCACGCCGCCACCGGCGGGATGATCCAGCTCGTCGACGGGTCGATCCACCTCGTCGCCACCATCGTGCTGATGGGTGTCATGAGCCTGCCGCTGCTGGGCATCACCTCGGTGGTGCTGCTGGTGGTCGGCGTCGCGATGGGTGTGGTCATGCCGCGCATCCGGCGCGTCACCACCGAGGCCCAGGAGTCCGTCGGCGCGATCGGCGCCGCGCTGGACCGGGCGCTCGGCGCCGCCCGCACCGTCAAGGCGAACGGCGGCGAGGCCAAGGAGACCGAACGCGCCGAGGCCGCCGCCGAGCGGGCGTACCGGGCCGGCCTGGTGGGCGCCCGCTACCAGGCGATGATCGCCGTCCTGGCCGGCCTCGTCGTCCAGGCCTCCTTCCTCGCGGTCATCGGCTTCGGCGGGGCGCTCGTCGCCACCGGCACGCTCGACCTGGCCGCCCTGATCGGCTTCCTGCTCTACCTGTTCAACCTCGGCGGGCCCATCCTGTCGCTGGTCTCCGGCACCACCGCCCTCCAGCAGGGCCTCGGCGCGCTCGCGCGCATCGAGGAGGTCCGGGAGATGGAGACCGAGGACGACGTGGACCTGACCCCGGCGCGGCCCTCCGGCCCGCCTCCGGAAGTGGTCGTGGAGGGGCTGGAGTTCGCCTACGAGGGGCGTACGCCTACCCTGAAGGGGACCAGTTTCACCGCGCCCGCCGGCGCGGTCACCGCGATCGTCGGCTCCTCCGGATCGGGAAAGACCACGGTGTTCTCTCTGATCCAGCGCTTCTACGACACGGACGCCGGCAGCATCCGCCTCGACGGTACGGACATCCGCACCCTCAGCCGGGCCGACCTGCGCCGCCGCATCGCCTACGTCGAACAGGACTCCCCGATGCTCGCGGGAACCCTGCGCGAGAACCTCCTCTACTCGGCCCCCGACGCCTCCGCGGAGGACATCGCCGAGGTGCTGCGCAAGACCCTCCTCGACGAGTTCGTCGCCGGGCTCCCGGACGGACTCGACACCGCGGTCGGCGCGCGCGGCCTCGCCCTCTCCGGAGGCGAGCGGCAACGCCTCGCCATCGCGCGGGCCCTGCTCCGCAAGCCCCAGGTGCTGCTGCTGGACGAGGTCACCGCCCACCTCGACGGGCTCAGCGAGATCGCCCTGCGCAAGACCGTGGAGCAGGCCGCCGAGAACTGCACGGTGCTCCTCATCGCGCACCGGCTGTCCACGGTGACCTCCGCCGACCAGCTGATCCTCTTCGACGACGGCCGGGTCGGTGACCACGGCCCGCACGGGGAGCTGCTGGAGCGCAACGACGCCTACCGCGAGCTGGCCGCGACGCAGCTGGCCGGGGCCCGCTGACCCGGGCCGCGCGAGGGGTACGGGGCCGCCCGCGCGCGGCCCCGTACCCGCTCCGCCGGCCCGGTGGCCTCCTGATGGGCGCCATCCGTGCCGCTCGTACCACCCGTACCACCCGTACCACCCGTCCCACCCGCACCGAAGGACTTGACGCATGAACGACGCAGACCGGAACCCGACCCCCATCGAGGACACCCGCTTCGGCGCGATCACGGTCCGCCAGGACGGCCAGGAGTTCCTCCTGGTCGAGGGCGAGCAGATCCCCCGGGTGACCCTGGAGCGCGACCCCGCGTCGGAGGTGGACCCGCAGACGGCCATCGGCACCCGCGACCCGGCCTTCCTCACCCTGCGCGTCGACGGCGAGCGGGTCGCGCTGAAGCCCGCCAAGGGGTCCCTGAGCCGGCGCTCGTACCGGGTGGACGTGGCGTACGGCGGCGCGGACTACCGGCTGGTCCCGGACTCGGTGCCGAGCAGCCGACTCACCCGCGACGGGGTCCACCTCGGCGACTTCTCCTCCGACGGCGACGAGTTGGTGCTCGCCGAGTGGCAGGAGGGCGTGGAACTGCGGCCCGCGGACGCGGCGATCGGGTACGCGCTGGCCTCGGCCTTCGGGACGGGCGGCCAGCCGATGTGGATGATGATCGTCGACGGCGTGACCAGCGCGCTGCCGTAGCCCGACGGGCACGGAGGACGCGAGAGGCCCCGACCGGGTGGACCGGTCGGGGCCTCTCGGCTTTCGCCGGGCGGTATCAGCGGTGTCAGCGGTATCGACGGCGTCGACGGCGTCGACGGCGTCGACGGCGCGCTTCGGAGGATCAGGCGGCGGCGGCAGTGGCCGCGCCGCGATCCGCCGAGGCCATCGCGTCCCTGATGTCGTCGGCGTAGAGGTGGGCGACGAGCGCTGCCTCGAACCGCGACTTCAGGCGCAGCTTGCGCACGATGCTGGCCGTGTGGGCCCGGATGGTGCGCTCCGCGATGCCGAGGTGGCGCGCGAGCCGGCGGTTCTGTTCCCCGGACGCCAACAGCAGGAGCACTTCCACCTCACGCCCCGTGAGGGAGGAAAAGTCCAAAAGGTGGTTCTCAGTCAATGGCTTCAAAGTAGCTTCCCCCGTGGAAGGTTCATGATTCAGGTCACTTTCGGCCACTACGCCGGACTCCGCTTTTTACCTTGGCATTACTGTTCCTCTCAGTACGCGAGATCGCACGGCATATGACCCATGCCGAGCGGCGAACATCGGCACGGCCTGCGGGGGCAATAGTGGACGGCACCAGCCTGCACATACTCGGACTATCGGCGACGGAGGAGCGGATATACCGCCACTTCCTCCGCAACCCGGGCACGCTCGGTGAGGACATCCACGTCCTCCTCCACGCGCCCCGGGAGGAGGTCGAAACCGGCCAGGAGCGGCTGGTCCACCTGGGCCTGCTGCACGGCGACCGCGCCGGGATCTACGCCGCCGACCCCGAGACGGCCGTCGGCCGGCTGACCGACCACCGGCTCCGCGTCCTGCACGAGCAACTCCAACAGGTCACCCGGACCCGCCACCTGATCGCGGAACTCAAGGCCGAACAGGGCGCCCGGTCCCTCGCCCCCCAGGGCGTGGAGCGGCTGGAATCGCTGCCCCAGATCCGTGACCGGATCGACGACCTCGCCTTCTTCGCCCGCGAGGAGATCCTGTCGGTGGAGCCCTACTCGGCGCTCACCCCCGACAACATCGTCCACGCGCGCCCCCTCGACGCCCGCTGCCTGCGCCGCGGCGTCCGGATCCGCAGCGTGGTCCTCCAGGAGGCGCTGGACCACCCGCCGACCGTCGCCTACCTGCGCGAACTCACCGCGCAGGGGGCCTCGATCAGGGTCGCCGAGAGCTTCTCCGAGCGGATCCTCGTCTACGACCGGCAGACCGCGCTGGTTCCCGTCGACCCGGCCGACACCTCCCGCGGCGCACTGCTCACGCAGCAGGCCGGTCTGGTGTCGAACATCCTCGCCCTCTTCCAGAAGATCTGGGACCAGGCCGTCGACCTGGCCGTGCTCACCGACGACGGTTCGGACTCCGCGCAGGTGCTGTCGGAGATCGAACGCCGGGTGATGGAAGAGATGTGCCGCGTGGGCAAGGACGAGACGGGCGCCCGCAACCTCGACATCTCCGTGCGGACCTACCGCCGCCACGTCGCCGACGTGCTGCGCATCCTCGGCGCCGGCAGCCGGCCGCACGCCGCGCTGCTCGCACGCGAACGCGGCTGGATCTGAGGGGACCCGACGGGCTCGGGAGCCCCTACGGATCCTCCGCGCGCCACCCGCGCAGGGACCCGTCCGCGAGCGTCCGGGCCAGCCAGTCCCGGACCGCCTCGGTCCGCGCCGCCGCCGGGGTGTCCGCGGAGGTGTCGATCAGCATCGTGATCCGGTCGTCGGTCACCCGCTGGGAGAACGTCCACCGCGCGGGCAGCAGGGCCACGAGCCGCATCACGGTGCTCTCCGCCGCCGCCCCCTCGGGCCCGGCCCGGACCAGGACGACCTCGCCCGGTAGCCGTTCGTTCATCGAGGCCCTCACTGCCAGCCGTTGACGCAGCGCGGCTTCACCGGCAGCTGCGGGAGCGCCCGCTTCAGGGTGTCGGGCAGCAGGTCGGGGAGCGGGATCGGGGTGGTCGTCGGACAGGGCTTCTGCGCGGCGGCGGCCGGCTGCGAGGCGGCGGCCGGCTGCGAGGCGGGCGCCGCCGAGGCCTGGGCCGGGGCCAGCAGGACGAGGAAGGCGGCGGCGGGCAGCAGGGCGGCGCTGATCTTCTTGACGCTCATCGTGGTCTCCGTGGGTGGAAGAGCGGTGGGTTCCCGGGCTGTTGGCCCGTGGGAACAACCTTGTCAGCGGCCCGCGGCCCCATCCACGGAGATCGGTGTCAGCTTGTTGCACCCGTGACATCAACTTCGTGCCACGACCCCGCCGCGGCCGCCGTAAGGATTCCGTCACCGTGCCGGCCATGGCCCCGGGCCGCGCGCCGCGCTTGAATCTCCCGTGAGGATCTTGACGCGGGAAACGGAAGAAGGGGAACCCCCGATGGCGATGACGAGGCGACGTGGCGCGATTCTGACGGGCGCGGCCCTCGCCGCCGTGGCCGTACTGGCGGTCGGCCTGTACTGGTTCCAGCCGTGGAAGCTCTGGCAGGACGCGACCATCGCCGAGGCCCTGCCCACCGCCCCCGCCGCACGCCCCTCCGGGCCGGGCTCCGCACCGCCCGCGGCCCCCCTGACCGTCGCCGAGGGCACCTTCATCAGCCACGAGCACGCCACCACCGGCACCGCGAGGCTCGTCCGCCTCCCCGACGGCTCGCACACCCTGCGCCTGGAGGGCCTGGACACCAGCAACGGCCCCGACCTACGGGTCCTGCTCAGCGACGCCCCCGTCAAGGAGGGCGTGGCGGGCTGGCGCGTGTTCGACGACGGCCGCCACGTCAGCCTCGGCCGCCTCAAGGGCAACAAGGGCGACCAGAACTACGCCCTCCCCGCCGGCGTGAACCCGACCGACTACGGCAGCGTCACCATCTGGTGCGACCGCTTCGACGTCTCCTTCGGCGCCGCCTCCCTCAAGGCCGCGTGACCGCCCCGCGCACCCGCCGCTTCGGCGCCGGCACCGGACCGTGCGCCGGCAGCAGCTCCGTCGTGACGAACGCGACCACGGCCGACAGGATCACCAACGGCGCCGCGGCCGTGCTGCCCAGCAGCAACACCACGAGCACCACACTGCTCACCGGCAGCCGCAGCACCCCGGCCGCCGCCGCGCCCAGCCCCACCGCCAACCCGGGCACGATCCCCAACCCCGGCAGCGGCGCGCACAGCAGCCCCGCCGCCGCCCCGAGGAACAGCGCGGGGAAGATCGGCCCACCGCGAAGGGTGCCCAGGCAGAGCCCGTACGCGAGCCCCTTGAACACCAGTACGCCGACCAGCGCCCCGATCCCCCAGGCCCGCGGGTCGGTGACCAGCCCGGACATCAGCGTCTGCCCGGACGAGGCCACGTCGACGGGGCTGCGGTCGGTGAGCAGCGTGTAGAGCGCCGCGCACACGCCGGCCCCCAGCGCGCACAACAGGCTCCGCTCGACCGTCCGCGTGGACACGAACACCGCGACCTGCCGGGCCCCTCCGATCACCGCGTGCAGCGCGAACGCCACCGCCACGGAGATCGGCAGCGCCCACAGCACGTCAAGCGCGTCCAACCGCTGGAACGGCTCCGTCACCTTCATGGCCAGGCCGGGTGTCTGGAGCCCCGTCCAGTGCCCGAACCCGGTGAAGACCAGCGCCCCGATGCCACTGGAGAGCAGCGCGGGCAGCATCACGGCGAACAGTTGCGGCCCACCGATGCCGGCCATCTCGATGAGCAGCACCGCGCCGATCAGCGGGCTGCCGAAAATGGCCGAAACCGCCGCACCGGCACCCGCCGCGCCCAACAGCACGGCCGTCCTCTTGGGCGCCGGGGAGCGCGTCAGGTCCCGGAACATCAGCGCGAGCCCGCCGCCGAGGGCGATCAGCGGGGCCTCCGGCCCCAGCGTCGCGCCGAGCGGCAGGCTCGCCGCCGCCGCGAGCAGCACGCCCGGCAGCGCGATGGGCAGGGTGGCGCCCCCGCCCATCCCGGCCGCCGGGATGTGACCGCCCCCGCCGGGCAGGCGGAGCGCGACCAGGGCGACGAGCACGCCGGCGAGGGGGAGCAGCACCAGCGGCCACCACCAGGGCGCGGTGTCCCAGCCGAGGGAGCGCGGCAGGTCGTCCCACAGGGCGTGCTCCAGCCAGTGCATCCCGGCGAGGAACCAGAAGGCCGCGAGCGACACCGGGATGCCGACGAGACCGCAGATGACCAGGGTCTTCAGATAGCCGGGGGAGCGCAGGATGTCCCCCAGCCGATCGGCCTCGGCGGACTGCACGGGCTGCGCCGGCCGCCCCTCCACCGCACCCGCACCCGCCTCCGCGCCCTGGTCCGCGGTCATGGGTCGCTCCTTCCCGGCCCGCCGGGCGTGTGCCGGGACAGGCCGATCCGTACCGCGCCGAAGAGGAGTTTGGCGACCAGCCCGACGACGATCAGGTCCGCCGCCATCTGAACGGTGGTCAGGACCCGCCCGCCCCCGGTCGTCGGCACGATGTCGCCGAAGCCCACCGTCGCGAACACCGTCATCGTGAAGTACAGGGCGTCGGTGCGACTGAGCGGCTCGGTGAACGCCTCGGGCGCGCTCCTGGAGAGCAGGAAGTACGTCGCGGAGAACAGCAGCAGGAACAGCGGCACGGCCGTGGCCAGCGCCTCCACGGCCCGCAGCCGCGGATACCGCGAACGGGCGATGGCGTTCACCTGGAGGACGACCACCCATCCGAAGACGAGGAGCCCGCCCAACAACCCGGCGACGGTGGCGACCCCGAACCCGTAGTCCAGCGGGGCCAGGTAGTACAGCGCGGTGAGCAGGACGACCGCACCGAGGCTCCGCAGCAGGTGGCCCACGAGCGGAAGCGCGCGCCCCCACCGGCCGCGCCGCTCACGGGAGCCGTCGTCGCCCATGCCACACCTCGCCCAGGACCGGCGGCCCCTCCCAGGCATTCCAGCACCGCCCGCCCCGCTCCGCACGTCGAGCGAAGCACCCGGAGCACACCCCCGAGAACCCCCGAAAAAGCCCCCGGAAACCACTCAAGGGCCTGACCCGCGATGCGGATCAAGCCCTTGACCTGGTCTTACGAAGTCGGGGTGGCGGGATTTGAACCCACGACCTCTTCGTCCCGAACGAAGCGCGCTGCCAAGCTGCGCTACACCCCGATCGCCGCCCCGCAGCCGTGCTGCCTGGCGACATCGATTACTTTAGCCGACCCGCGCCCGGAGACGAAATCCGGTTTTCGCGGGGGCCCCGGCGGGGCCGGCGGGAGGGGGTCAGGCCTTGGGGGCCAGCGTCAGGAGCGTCGCCTCCGGCGGGCAGGCGAAGCGGACCGGGGTGAAGCGGTTCGTCCCGCAGCCGGCGGAGACGTGCAGGTAGGAGCGGTGCCCCTGGGCCTCGTAGGTGGACAGCCCCTTCACCCGCTTGGTGTCGAGGTCGCAGTTGGTGACCAGGGCCCCGTAGAAGGGGACGCACAGCTGCCCGCCGTGCGTGTGCCCGGCGAGGATCAGCGGGTACCGGTCCGCGGTGAAGGCCTCCAGCACGCGCAGGTACGGGGCGTGCACGACGGCCAGCGAGAGGTCGGCGTCCGTCTCCGGACCGCCCGCGACGCGCTCGTAGCGGTCCCGCTTGATGTGCGGGTCGTCCAGTCCGGTGAACGCCAGCTCCATGCCGTTCACCTTCATCCGGGCCCGGGTGTTGGTGAGGTCCAGCCAGCCCGCGGCGTCGAAGGCATCCCGCATGCCCTCCCACGGGTTGTGGACCGCGCCGACGACCGGCTTGTTGCCGTTGAGCCCGTGCCGGCCCTGCGCCTTCTCGATCAGGTACCGGCCGGGGTTGCGCAGTCGGGGCCCGTAGTAGTCGTTGGAGCCGAAGACGTACACGCCGGGAAACTCCATCAGCGGGCCCAGCGCGTCGAGGAGTTCCGGAACGCCGTCCGTGTCGGAGAGGTTGTCGCCGGTGTTGACGACGAAGTCGGGGCGCAGGCCCGCCAGGGACTGGAGCCAGGCGCGCTTCTTGCGCTGCCCGCCGACCATGTGGATGTCCGACACCTGGAGCACGCGCAGCGGTCGCGCTCCCGCCGGCAGGACGGGCACCGTGATCCGGCGCAGTCGGAACGACCGTGCCTCGAAGCCGGCGGCATAGGCCACTCCGGCGGCCCCCACGGCCGCGAGGGAAGCGGTGACCTTCAGGGGAACTCCGTAACGCGCGCGCATGCCCCCATCGTCGCAGACCCGGAAAACCGGAAGGCGCCGACCGCCGCGCACCTGGCACACTCAAGGGCATGACCACGCTCAAGGCCAAGCTCCAGGACGACCTCACCACCGCCATCAGGGCACGCGACGAACTCGCCTCGTCCACGCTGCGCCTGACCCTCTCCGCCATCACCAAGGAGGAGGTCGCGGGCAAGGAGGCGCGCGTCCTGTCCGACGAGGAAGTCCTCAAGGTGATCGCCAAGGAGGCGAAGAAGCGCCGCGAGGCCGCCGAGGCCTTCGCCCAGGGCGGCCGCGCCGAGCAGTCGGCCCGCGAGACCGCGGAGGGCGAGTTCCTCGACGCCTACCTCCCCAAGCAGCTCGGTGACGACGAGCTCGACGCGATCGTCGCGCAGGCGGTGGAGGAGGCCCGCGCCGCCGGTGCCGAGGGGCCGCGCGCCATGGGCGCCGTCATGAAGATCGTGAACCCGAAGGTGGCGGGTCTGGCGGACGGCGGCCGGGTCGCCGCCGCCGTGAAGCGCCGACTGTCCTAACGGGAGCGGGAACGGGAACGGAACGAGAACGGGGGAGGCCCCGGCCGGAGTGATCCGGCCGGGGCCTCCCCCGTTCCGCGTGCGCCGCGCGCTACGGCGTCGTGACGCCGCCGATGCCGCCCGGGTCCGTCGGGATCTCCGGGATGGGCTTGGTCGGCGTGCCGCCGCCCGTGTTGCCGCCCGTGCTTCCGCCCGGGGTTCCGCCGCCGGCCGCGCCGCCGGTCGTACCGCCGGGCTTGTTGTCCCCGCCGGGCTTGCCGGGCTTCTGGGGCTTGTGCGGGACGTTCGGCGGGTTGGGGGTGTTGCCCCGACCGCCGTTGTTGCCGCCGTTGCCGTTCCCGCCGGTGGCGTTGCCGCCGCCGTTGTTTCCGCCGCCACCGCCCGGAACGGAGGGCTCCGGGATGCTGACCGAGTGGAAGGACGGGGCCTCGCGTCCGGACAGGGCGCCCGAGACGGCGTCCTTCCAGATCGGGCCGGGCAGGCCACCGCCGAAGACCTTCGGGTAGTACTCCCCGCCGATGGTGATGTTCTCCATCGTGATCTTCTTCGCGCCGCCGGAGCCGACCCACACCGCGCCGGACATGTTCGGCGTGTAGCCGACGAACCAGGCGTTGTAACGGCTGTCGGTGGTACCGGTCTTGCCCGCGTTGTCGCGGTCGGTCAGGCCGGCCCGCTCACCCGTACCGGAGTCGACGACCCCGCGCAGCAGGGTGTTGACGGTGTCGGCGGTGTCCTGGGACATCGCGCGGTCGCACTTCGTCTTCGGCACGGCGAGCGCCTTGCCGTGGGCGTCGGTGATCGACTCCAGGGCGATCGGGGTGCAGTAGACGCCCCGGTTGGCGAAGGTGGCGTAGGCGTTGGCCATCGTCAGCGGGGACAGTTCGGCGGAACCGAGCGCGATCGAGGGCTCCTCCGGCAGCTTCACGCCGCTGGCCGGGACGACGCCGAGCTTCTGCGTCATCTCCGTGACCGGGCAGAGGCCGATCTCCGAGATCATCTGCACGAAGTACGTGTTGATGGACTTCTCCATCGCCGTCTTCAGCGCGTACGGACCGACCTCGTCCTCGGTCTCGTTCTCGGCGGTCTGGAGCTTGCCGTTGCCCAGGGCCAGGTTCTGCCACTTGGTGCCGTCGCACCGCGAGACCGGGCTCGGGTACTCCATCTTGTTCGGCGCCGAGTACACCTTCGTCGGCGACATGCCCTGCTCTATGGCCGCCGCCGCGATGAACGGCTTGAACGTCGAGCCGACCTGGAAGCCGAAGTTGGAGCCGCCCATCCGCTTGTCGACGGAGTAGTTGATCTGCGTCTCGTTCTTGCCGAAGCCGTACGGCTTCGACTGGCCCATCGCCAGGACCCTGCCGGTGCCCGGCTGGACCATGGTCACGGCGGTCGCGATCGAGTCGTCCTCGTTCACGTGGTCCTTGATCGAGGCGTTGGCCGCGTCCTGCGACTGCGGGTCCAGCGTCGTGCGGACCGTCAGGCCGCCCTGGTTCCAGATCTTCGCCCGCTCCTCGCGGGTCTTGCCGAAGACCGGGTCCGAGAGGAAGGTGGCGCGGACGTAGTCGCAGAAGAAGCCCGCGCCCTTGACCGCGGTGATGCAGCCGTTCTTCGGCCGCGTCACCTTCAGCGTGACCGGCTTGGCCTTCGCCTCGTCGGCCTCGGCCTGGGAGATGTCCTTCACGTCGGCCATGCGCTGAAGGACGATGTTGCGCCGCTTCATCGCCTCGGTCGCGTCGTTCACCGGGTCGTACCGGCTCGGCGACTGCACGAGGCCGGCGAGCAGCGCCGACTCCTCCAGGGTCAGGTCCTTCGCGGGCTTGCTGAAGTAGCGCTGGGACGCGGATTCGATCCCGTACGCCGCCTGCCCGAAGTAGGTGATGTTGAGGTAGTTCTCTAGGATCTTCTTCTTTCCGAGCTCTTCCTCGACCTGGATCGAGTACTTCAGCTCGCGGATCTTGCGACCGAGGCTCTTCTCCTGCGCCTCGCGCACCTTCGTCTCGTCGTCGCCCGCTTCCTCGACGAAGACGTTCTTCACGTACTGCTGCGTGAGGGTGGACGCGCCCTGGGCCGCGCCGCCCTCCTGCGCGTTGCGGTTCACCGCGCGCAGGATGCCCTTGAGGTCGACCGCGCCGTGCTCGTAGAACCGTGAGTCCTCGATCGCGACGATGGCCTTCTGCATGTACGGCGAGATCGCCGTCAGCGGGACCACCTGGCGGTCCCGTGAATAGACGGTGGCGATCAGGCCACCCTCCGCGTCCAGGATCGTGGTGCGCTGGCTCAACGGAGGAGTCTTCAGATTGGCCGGGATCTCGTCGAAACCCTCGACGGTCCCCTTGGCCGCGAGCCCCAGCGCGCCTGCGCCCGGGATCGCGATGCCGGCGAGTACGACTCCGGAGAGAACGGACACCCCGAGGAACTTGGCGGCCTGCTGTGGCCCCGTGAGCCCGCCGCCCGAGCGCTTCTTTCCCATGGAGGGCAGCCTACGTTCTCATTCGCCGGACACACGCGAATGCCTTGGCCTAAGCTGTCCCCAACTGTCACAGCAGCGCGGCCCCGCATCAACCCCTCGGCTTGATTTTCACCCTTCCCGAATCGGGTGGACACATGTCCGAATCCCGTCGGTCACTCTGACGGCCTCCCACCGGCGCCTTTCCGATTTCACCCAAATCGCCGGAATGGTCGGGCATGTCGTCGCATCACTCCGTCGGGTGATCTGCCGCTTACCCATAGTCCGTTCGGACCATTCAAGATTGGGCCCGTCGGGGGTGTTGCGCCGTGCCCACCTTCCGTAACGTCCTCAACTGGCAGCGGTGAATATGCCGCATGCCGCCGTGGGGGAGCCTCGATTCGGGAGAGGACGGCGCCGGGATGGGCTGGGTAACCGACTGGAGTGCGCAGGCAGCCTGCCGCACTACCGATCCGGATGAACTGTTCGTTCAAGGAGCGGCACAGAACAGGGCCAAGGCGGTGTGCACCGGATGTCCGGTGCGGACCGAGTGCCTGGCCGACGCGCTCGACAATCGTGTCGAGTTCGGAGTATGGGGCGGAATGACCGAGCGGGAACGTCGCGCCTTGTTGCGCAGGCGTCCCACCGTCACCTCGTGGCGACGGCTGCTCGAAACCGCCCGCACGGAGTACGAACGCAGTACGGGCATCCTCACCGTGGATGTCGACGCGGAGATTGACGTTCCGTACGAGACCTACGCGGCGGCCGGGTAACCCCCGGACGCCACGCGCCGCGACGCGACGGCACACCGCCGCCACGTCGCACGTCGTACGAACTCCTACGCTCCGGCCGGTACCCCGGCCGCGAGTCGCTCTCCGATGGCCCGCAGCCCGGCGAGGTCGTGCACGTCGCCGGGCAGGGCGGCCACTTGGGCCACCGCCACCTCGGGGTGGAGCGAGGTGAACCGATCGCGCGTGCGTCGTTCACGTGCGATCACCTGCATCCGTTCGGCATGCAGGCGCAACAGGCCGGCGGTGATCTCGTCGATCGTCACCGCGTCGTCCTCGGGTGCCTCTTCGGGGGTTCCAGGGGTCTCGTGGGGTGCCTCGTCGGTGGGGTCCGCCGTGTCACGAAGTCCAGCTTTCCCGGACTCCTGATCGACAATGCCGCCCTCTTCAAGATTCTCGGCGGCGGCCAAGGCCCGCTCCGCCGAGAGTTGACCGGCGTCACTTCCGTGCACCCGGTTCAACACCAGGCCGGCCAGCGGCATCCGCTCCGCGGCCAGCCGTTCGACGAAGTACGCCGCCTCGCGCACGGCGTCCGGCTCCGGGGCCGCGACCACGAGGAAGGCCGTACCCGGTGCCTGGAGCAGCCGGAACGTGGCGTCCGCGCGGGTGCGGAAACCACCGAACATCGTGTCCATCGCGGCCACGAACGTCTGTACGTCCTTCAGCAGCGAGGCGCCCATCAGCTTGCTCAGGGTGCCCGTCATCATCGACATGCCGACGTTCAGGAACTTCATCCCGGCCCGCCCGCCGACCTTGGCCGGTGCCATCAGCACCCGGATGAACTTCCCGTCCAGGAAGGACCCCAGCCGCTTCGGCGCGTCGAGGAAGTCCAACGCGGACCGGCTCGGCGGGGTGTCCACGACGATCAGGTCCCAGTCGTCCCCGGCCCGCAGCTGCCCGAGCTTCTCCATCGCCATGTACTCCTGCGTGCCCGCGAAGCCGGCCGACAGGGACTGGTAGAAGGGGTTGTCGAGGATGGCCTGCGCCCGCTCGCCGTCCGCGTGGGACTCGACGATCTCGTCGAACGTCCGCTTCATGTCCAGCATCATGGCGTGCAGTTCGCCGTCGCCGCTCACGCCCGCCACCCGACGCGGCACGTTGTCCAGCGAGTCGATCCCCATCGACTGGGCCAGCCTGCGCGCCGGGTCGATGGTCAGCACCACCACCCTGCGGCCCCGCTCGGCCGCCCGGAGGCCGAGCGCGGCGGCCGTCGTGGTCTTGCCGACCCCGCCCGCCCCGCAGCACACGATGATCCGGGTCTTCGGGTCGTCCAGCAGCGCGTCGACCGCCAGCCGCGGCGGCGTGTCCAGGCCCACGATGTCCACACCCTCACTCATCGGCGTCCGCCTGCTTGCGGAGCTCGGCGGCCAACTCGTACAGCCCGGCCAGTTCCATCCCCGAGCCGAGCAGGGGGAGTTCGTACGTCGGCACGCGCAGCCCCGCCAGCACCGCGCGCTGCTCCCGCTCCAGCTCCACCCGGCTCGCGTGCTCCGCCGCCTGCGTCAGCAGGGGCTCCACCAGCCGCTCCGCCGGACCGCCCCGACGGGACCCGCCGAGCCCGGCCCGGGACAGGGCGCGGGCGATCCCCGCCCGGTGCTCGTCGGAGGCGGCGCGCAGGGTGTCCTCGTCCAGGTGGTGCGGGCGGACCATGTTGACCACGACCCGGCCGAAGGGCAGTCCCGCCGCCTCCAGTTCCGCGATCCCGTCCGCGGTCTCCTGGACGGGCATCTCCTCCAGCAGCGTCACCAGGTGCACCGCCGTGTCGGGGGACTTGAGCACCTTCATGACGGCCTGCGCCTGGTTGTGGATCGGCCCGAACCGGGCCAGGCCCGCCACCTCGTCGTTGACGTTCAGGAAGCGGGTGATCCGCCCGGTCGGCGGCGCGTCCATGATCACGTGGTCGTAGACGAACCGCCCGGCCTTGTCCTTGCGCCGCACCGCCTCGCACGCCTTGCCCGTCAGCAGCACGTCCCGCAGACCGGGGGCGATGGTCGTCGCGAAGTCGATCGCGCCGAGCTTCTTGAGCGCGCGGCCCGCCGAGCCGAGCTTGTAGAACATCTGGAGGTAGTCCAGCAGCGCCCGTTCGGCGTCGATGGCGAGCGCGTACACCTCACCCCCACCCGCGCCCGGCGCGACGGCGATCTTCCGCTCCTCGTAGGGGAGCGCTTCCGTGCCGAAAAGCTGTGCGATGCCCTGCCTGCCCTCGACCTCCACGAGAAGAGTCCGCCTGCCCTCGCGCGCGAGGGCCAGCGCGAGTGCCGCGGCGACCGTGGTCTTGCCGGTGCCGCCCTTGCCGCTGACCACCTGGAGCCTGCTCACAGCGCCCGAGCCTAATTCCTCCCCGTGCGGCGCGGTGGGGCCGGGTGGCCGTGTGGCGCCCGGGCGAGCGCGCGGGGGCTGTCCGAGGACCGCCGCCCCAGGTACTACGCTCGCTCCCATGACCAAGAAGTTCGAATACGCGACCGTCCCGCTGCTCGTGCACGCCACCAAGCAGATCCTGGACACCTGGGGCGAGGACGGCTGGGAGCTCGTCCAGGTCGTGCCCGGCCCGAACAACCCCGAGCAGCTCGTGGCCTACCTCAAGCGGGAGAAGGCATGAGCGGCGTCGTCGAGGCGAGGCTCGCCGAACTGGGCCTGACCCTGCCCGAGGTCGTCCCGCCGCTGGCCACGTACCAGCCGGCCGTGCGCTCGGGCGCCTACGTGTACACCGCCGGGCAGCTCCCGATGGTGCAGGGCAAGCTCCCGCTGACCGGCAAGGTCGGCGCGGAGGTCTCGGCGGAGCAGGCCAAGGAGCTGGCCGCCACCTGCGCGCTGAACGCCCTGGCCGCCGTCAAGTCGCTCGTCGGTGACCTGGACCGGATCGCCCGCGTCGTGAAGGTCGTCGGCTTCGTCGCCTCGGCCCCCGACTTCACCGCCCAGCCGGGCGTGCTGAACGGCGCGAGCGAGCTGCTGGGCGCGGTCCTCGGCGAGAAGGGCGTCCACGCCCGCAGCGCCGTCGGCGTGGCGGTCCTGCCGCTGGACGCCCCCGTCGAGGTCGAGATCCAGGTCGAGCTGACCCCGGACGCCTGACCCCGGACGCCCGCCCCGCACCCGTGCGCGGCACGGTCGGCCCCCTTCCCGCCCCGGCGGGGACGGGGCCGCCGTCGTGTCCGGGTGGCGGTCCGGGGCCGCGGTGCCGGCCGGGGGGCCCTCGAACATCGGGGCGGATGGTCGTAGCATCCGGCCATGCCGAATGGTCAGCACGGTCAGCCGTCGTCGTCCGCCCAGCCCGCCGGAGGCCAGTGGTACCCACCGGAGTGGCCCGACCGCATCCGCGCGCTCGCGGACGGCGCGCTCACCCCGGTGGAACCCAAGCGCGCCGCCACCGTGATGCTGCTGCGCGACACCCCGACGGGCCCGGTCGTGCACATGCTGCGCCGCCGCTCCTCCATGGCCTTCGCCGGGGGCGCCTACGCCTACCCCGGCGGCGGGGTCGACCCCCGCGACGAGGACCACCGCATCGGCTGGGCCGGGCCCGACCAGGAGGCCTGGGCCGCCCGCCTGGGCACGGACGTCCGTACTGCCCAGGCCATCGTGTGCGGGGCCGTCCGGGAGACCTTCGAGGAGGCCGGTGTCCTGCTCGCGGGGCACACCCCCGGGACCGTCGTCGGGGACACCACCGGGGACGACTGGGAGGCCGACCGGCAGGCCCTCGTGGGGCGGGAGCTGTCCTTCGCGGAGTTCCTCGACCGGCGCGGCCTGCTGCTGCGCTCCGACCTGCTCGGCGCGTGGGCCCGCTGGATCACGCCCGAGTTCGAGCCCCGCCGCTACGACACGTGGTTCTTCGTCGCCGCCCTGCCCGAGGGACAGCGCACCCGCAACGCCTCCACCGAGGCCGACCGCACCGTGTGGATCCGCCCCGCCGACGCCGCCGCCGGCTACGACAAGGGCGAGCTGCTGATGATGCCGCCCACCATCTCCACCCTGCGCTCCCTGGAGCCCCACGCGAGCGCCGCCGCCGCGCTGTCGGCGGCGGCCGGGCAGGACCTGGCTCCCGTCCTGGCGCGGGCCGAGCTGGTCGACGGCGAGCTCGTGCTGAGCTGGCCCGGGCACGACGAGTTCACCAAGCGCGTCCGCCCGGGAGGCACCGCATGACCGACGCCGCAGCCCTGCCCGGCCAGCCCCGCGGGATGGTCTCCTCGGGCCCCGCCACCGCCCGCGCCGTCAACGTCCTGGCCCCCAACCCGTCGGCCATGACCCTGGACGGCACCAACACCTGGCTCGTCTCCGAGCCCGATTCCGACCTGGCCGTCGTCATCGACCCCGGCCCGTTGGACGAGTCGCACCTGCGGGCCGTCGTCGCCACCGCCGAGCGGGCCGGCAAGCGGATCGCGCTGACCCTGCTCACCCACGGCCACCCCGACCACGCGGAGGGCGCGGGCCGCTTCGCCGAGCTGACCGGTACGAAGGTCCGCGCGCTCGACCCCGCCCTGCGGCTCGGTGACGAGGGCCTGGCCGCCGGGGACGTGATCCGCGTCGGAGGCCTGGAGATGCGGGTGGTCCCCACGCCGGGGCACACCGCCGACTCGCTCTGCTTCCACCTGCCGGCCGACCGGGCCGTCCTGACGGGCGACACCATCCTCGGTCGCGGCACCACGGTCGTCGCGCACCCCGACGGCCGCCTCGGCGACTACCTGGACTCGCTGCGCCGGTTGCGTTCGCTGACCGTCGACGACGGCGTCCACACGGTGCTGCCGGGGCACGGGCCGGTCCTGGACGACGCCCAGGGGGCCGTCGAGTTCTACCTCGCCCACCGCGCCCACCGCCTCGCGCAGGTCGAGACGGCCGTCGAGAACGGACTGCTCACCCCCGAGGCCGTCGTCGCGCACGTCTACGCGGACGTGGACCGCTCGCTGTGGCCCGCCGCGACGTGGTCCGTGCAGGCGCAGCTGGAGTACCTTCGCGATCACGGACTGATCCCCGGGGGACCCGAATGAACACGCTCTACCTGCTCCTCGCGACGCTCGCCGCCGCCGGCTGGGTCACCTCGACCGTGACCCTGCGGATGCGCGCCCTCCAGGACCGCGCGGACCGGCTGGAGCGCCGTCTGGGGCTGGTGCTGGACCACTTCGGCATCGAGGAGCCCGAGCCGGCCGGGATGGACCGGGTGCGCGCCCTGGCGCGCGAGGGCCGCGCCGTCTCCGCGATCAAGGTCTACCGGGAGATCACCGGCGCGGGCCTGGTGGAGGCCAAGCAGGCCGTCGAGGCGATGGAGCCGACGCGGCCCGCCGGGACCGCGTAGGGCGTACGGAGCCCCCCGCCGGATCCGCCGCGAGCCCAGTGGGGGTCCGGTGGGCCTCAGGCGGCCCTCAGGCGGGCTGGTGGGTCGGCCGCGGCGCCTTCGTGCCGTGCCGGAGCGTGTACTCGTCGGCGAGCCAGGGGCCGAGGTCCTCGACGTAGGACCGGATCACCTCCGGGTCCTCGACCGGGGCCAGGGCCACCGCGGCCGCGGCGCGCATCTGCTCCGCCCGAAGCGGGTAGTAGCGGCCGAAGATCTCCGCCGACTCGGTGAGGTCGCTGGTCCAGCCGACCCAACGGGGCATGACCAGCGTGAATCCGGTGCGCACCAGGTGCCGGGCGAAGAACCGGCTCATCCTGCGGTACTCGGAGGGGTCCGAGGCGGCCTCGAAGCGGGCGCGCCAGCGCGGCAGCACCAGGGCCAGGTCGCCGTTGGTCTCGCGGGCGAGCAGGCTGTCGGGCCGGTACCGGGGCAGGTGCTCGGCCAGGTCGGAGCCGAGCAGGGGCGTGGACAGGCAGGCCAGGAACCAGCCCAGGTCGTAACGTTCCTGCTCGCCGATCAGGGTGTCCTTGCCGTAGAGCAGGACGCCGACCCCGTCGATCTGCGGGAAGTCCTGGTCGAGCCCCCGTCCGAGCACCTCGGTGGTGTCGCGGTCCTCGTCGGTGGGTTCGCGGTGCAGGGCCAGCAGGAGGTCGAGGTCGGAGCGCCCGGGGCGGGCGGTGCCGCGCGGGATCGAACCGTAGAGGTAGGCGCTGTGCAGCCGGCGGCCGTAGGCCTCGGCGATCCGGGCGCGGGCCGCCGCGACGACGGGGGCGAACTCCGCCTGGACCTGCCCGAGCGACCCCTCCCGTTCGAAGTACCCGTACGCGTCCAACCCTCTGTGTTCCATGGGCACTACTGTGCCCTCCCGGTCTCCGGGGCGGCCGGCAATTTCGGTCGAGCCCGGCCGGGACGCGCCGAAGGGGCCCCACCCGGTACGGGCGGGACCCCTTCGGCGGAAGGCGTCAGCGCGAGCGCTTCGCGAGGCGCTCCACGTCCAGCAGGATCACGGCGCGGGCCTCCAGGCGGAGCCAGCCGCGACCGGCGAAGTCGGCCAGGGCCTTGTTCACGGTCTCGCGGGAGGCGCCGACGAGCTGGGCCAGCTCCTCCTGCGTCAGGTCGTGGACGACGTGGATGCCCTCCTCCGACTGGACGCCGAAGCGGCGCGACAGGTCGAGGAGCGCGCGGGCCACGCGGCCGGGGACGTCGGAGAAGACCAGGTCGGACATCTGGTCGTTGGTCTTGCGCAGGCGCCGGGCGACGGCGCGCAGCAGGGCCGTCGCGACCTCGGGCCGGGCGTTGAGCCAGGGCTGGAGGTCGCCGTGGCCCAGGCCGAGGAGCTTGACCTCGGTCAGCGCGGTGGCGGTGGCGGTGCGCGGGCCGGGGTCGAAGAGCGACAGCTCGCCGATCAGCTCGCCGGGGCCGAGGACGGCCAGCATGTTCTCGCGGCCGTCGGGGGAGGTGCGGTGGAGCTTCACCTTGCCCTCGGTCACGACGTACAGCCGGTCGCCGGGGTCGCCCTCGTGGAACAGGGCGTCACCGCGCGCGAGGGTCACCTCGCCCATGGAGGCGCGGAGCTCCGCGGCCTGCTCGTCATCGAGCGCCGCGAAAAGCGGGGCACGCCGCAGAACGTCGTCCACGAGTCTCTCTCCTATGTCGACCAGTTAGTGGGGACCGCTCCCCATTTTGCCGGACGGCTCAAACAGTGCGATCAATCACAAGGATGCCGGACGGACGGCCGTGCTGTGTGGCGAGAGGCCAATCGGGGTGGTGTTACCTGAGGTCCGGGCGGGTGTCGGCGCCCGGCCTTAGGCTGGCCGGGTGTCCAATAAGCCGGTGAGAGCACAGGCCAAGGGGTCCACGGGAGTGACCGGGGCCCAAAATTCAGCTGTGGGCGAACAAGCCCCCGTGGCGTCGCCGGGGAAGGCCGCTCCCGCCGCGTCGGGCAAAGTTTCGGCCAAGAAAGCGCCCGCCGCGCGGAAGGGCGCGCAGGCGACCCAGGCGTCGAAGACGGCGAAGACGGCGCCGGTGGCGAAGGCGGTGAAGGTGGCGAAGGCCCCGCAGGCCGGGGGAGAGGGGCCCGCGACCCGGCCGGCCCGGTCCGCCGGCCGGCCCGAGTCCCGCCTCGCCATGATCCGCCGGGCCCGCCGCATCAACCGCGAGCTGGCCGAGGTGTACCCGTACGCCCATCCGGAGCTGGACTTCCGCAATCCCTTCGAGCTCCTCGTCGCCACGGTCCTGTCCGCCCAGACCACCGACCTGCGGGTCAACCAGACGACCCCCGCCCTCTTCGCCGCCTATCCGACCCCGGAGGACATGGCCGGGGCCGATCCGGAGAAGCTGGAGGAGATCATCCGGCCGACCGGGTTCTTCCGGGCGAAGGCCAAGGCCCTCCTCGGGCTGTCCCAGGCGCTGCGCGACCGCTTCGACGGCGAGGTGCCGGGCCGGATCGAGGACCTGGTCACCCTGCCCGGCGTGGGCCGCAAGACGGCGAACGTGGTCCTCGGCAACGCCTTCGGCGTCCCCGGGATCACCGTCGACACCCACTTCGGCCGGCTGGTGCGCCGCTTCAAGTGGACCGAGCAGGAGGACCCGGAGAAGGTCGAGGCGGAGATCTGCGCGATCTTCCCCAAGAGCGAGTGGACGATGCTCTCGCACCGCGTCGTCTTCCACGGCCGTCGGATCTGCCACTCCCGCAAGCCCGCCTGCGGCGCCTGCCCCATCGCCCCGCTCTGCCCGGCGTACGGGGAAGGCGAAACCGACCCGGAGAAGGCGCGGAAGCTGCTGAAGTACGAGAAGGGCGGACAGCCGGGCCAACGGCTGACCCCGCCCCCGGACTACCCGGGCCTGCCCGCGCCGCCCCTGGGGGCCCGTACGGGGCCCTGAGCGCGGCACCACGGGACCGGCCGCCCGCGCCGGTCCCGACGGCGGCGCAGTGGAACGAATCTCTACCCGCACCGCGTTCAGCGGTGTGGGAGCCGGCGCTGGACGCAAACATGGACAGGGGTGCCTATGACGCGCGGTACACAGGACGAGACCACGGCCGCCGCCCGGGAGCGCGACGGACTGGACCTCGCCGCCACCGGCCTGCCCCCCTGGCTGGACCCCGTCGTGGAGGCCTCCCGCACCGTCCGGCCGACCCAGCTCAGCCGCTTCCTGCCGCCCGAGGACGGTCGGGGCCGCCAGTCGGCGGTCCTGATCCTCTTCGGGGAGGGCCCGCGCGGCCCCGAGATCCTGCTCCAGGAGCGCGCCGGCACCCTGCGCTCGCACGCGGGCCAGCCCTCCTTCCCCGGCGGCGCCCTCGACCCGCAGGACGGCGACCCGCACACCACCGGCCCGCTGCGCGCCGCGCTGCGCGAGGCCGAGGAGGAGACCGGGCTCGATCCGGCGGGCGTCCAGCTGTTCGGGGTGCTGCCCCGGCTCTACATCCCGGTCAGCGAGTTCGTCGTGACCCCGGTGCTGGGCTGGTGGCGGGTCCCCTCCCCGGTCGGCGTGGTGGACCCGGCCGAGACGGCCCGGGTGTTCACGGTGCCCGTGGCGGACCTCACGGATCCCGCGCACCGGGTCACCGTGGTCCACCCGAGCGGGCACCAGGGCCCCGGATTCACCGTCGAATCGGCCCTGGTGTGGGGGTTCACGGCCGGGGTGATCGACCGGATCCTGCACTTCGCGGGGTGGGAACGACCGTGGGACCGCTCACGTCACGTCCCGCTCGACTGGCGCGCATGAGACGGTGGCCCACGTGAACGTGCTGGACATCCTGTTGCTGGTCGCCGCCGTGTGGTTCGCGATCGTCGGCTACCGCCAGGGGTTCGTCGTCGGCATCCTGTCGGTGATCGGCTTCCTCGGCGGTGGTCTCGTCGCCGTGTCCCTGCTGCCCCTGATCTGGGACCGGGTGACCGACAACGGCACCCAGGTGTCCACCACCGTGGTGGTGATCACCGTCGTCGTCATCATCATCTGCGCCTCGATCGGCCAGGCCCTCACCACCCACCTCGGCAGCCGGCTCCGCCGCCACATCACCTGGTCGCCGGCGCGCGCGCTCGACGCGACCGGCGGGGCCCTGGTCAACGTGGCGGCGATGCTGCTGGTGGCCTGGCTGATCGGCCTGCTGGTGGCCCAGACCGCGCTGCCCACCGTGGGCAGGGAGGTCCGCAACTCCAGGGTGCTCCTGGGGGTTTCGCGGGTGCTGCCCGCGCAGGCCGAGACCTGGTTCTCCGATCTCAGTTCCACCCTCGCCCGCAACGGCTTCCCGCAGGTCTTCAGCCCGTTCTCGAACGAGCCGATCACCGAGGTCAAGGCCCCCGACCCGGCGCTCGCCCGCAGCGGGGTGGCCGAGCGGGCCAAGCTCTCCATCGTGAAGGTCGTCGGCACCGCCCCGAGTTGCAGCAAGGTGCTGGAGGGCACGGGCTTCGTCTTCGCGCCGGGCAAGGTGATGACCAACGCCCACGTCGTCGGCGGGGTCGGCGAGCCGACCGTGCAGGTCGGCGGCGAGGGCAAGCTCTACGACGGCAAGGTCGTCCTCTACGACTGGGAGCGCGACATCGCCGTCCTGGACGTGCCCAAACTGAAGGCCCCCGCGCTCGAATTCACCGACAAGGACGCGACGAGCGGCAGCGACGCCATCGTCGCCGGCTTCCCCGAGAACGGCGCCTACGACGTCCGCCCGGCCCGCGTACGCGGCCGGATCAACGCCAACGGCCCGGACATCTACCACCGGGGCACCGTCCGCCGTGACGTGTACTCGCTCTACGCGACCGTCCGCCAGGGCAACTCGGGCGGCCCGCTGCTCACCCCCGACGGGCGGGTGTACGGGGTCGTCTTCGCGAAGTCGCTCGACGACCCGAACACCGGCTACGCCCTGACGGCGGACGAGATCCGCGACGACATCCGCATCGGGAAGACGGCCCAGGCCCGCGTCGACAGCCAGGGCTGCGCGCTCTGATCGCTCCGGTCGCCGTGCCCTGACGGGTGTCGCTCCGCCGTCGGCGGGGCGACACCCGCCGGGCGGCGGCTACATGCGTGGATGGCGCAGCCGCGCCGAGACCCAGCGGGCCCGGCGGCGCAGGATGCGTGGGATTCCGAGCCGGGGGTCGTGGCCGTCGCGGCCCTCCCGGTCGTGGTCGCCCGCCGTCGTGGCGGAGCGGCGTTCGCGTGTGGTGTCACCGTGGTCGTGCGTCCAGCCCATACAACGAGCTGTGCCCGGGCCCCAAGGTCCGTAATCCCGTCCGGGGCGGCCAATTGGCCTATGCGCCAGGCAATTGAATGCTTGTCATACCGCTGTTGCGTTCGGGGTGTTCGTGAGGTGTGCGCGGGATGTCCGCGAGGTGTCCGCGGCGCGACGGAGCGTCAGCGGTCGGGTTCCGGATCCTTCAGCCAGTTGACCAGCTCGGTGGAGAAGGCCGCCGGGTCCTCCTCGTGCGGGAAGTGCCCGAGGCCGTCGAACAGCCGCCACCGGTACGGGGCTTCGACGTACTGCCCGGAGCCGGCCGCGCTGCGCGTGCGCATCACGGGGTCGAGGGAACCGTGCAGGTGCAGGGTGGGCACCCGTACGGGCCGCTTCATCCGCCGGTAGAACTGCAATCCGTCCGGGCGGGCCATCGAGCGCATCATCCACCGGTAGGGCTCGATCGAGCAGTGCGCCGTGGACGGGATGCACATCGCCCGCCGGTACACGGCGAGGGACTCCTCCTCCGAGCCGTCCACGGGCAGCAGCGGCCCGGACCACTCCCGGATCAGCTCCTCCACGAGCGCCCCGTCGTCGGCGACGAGCCGGCGCTCGGGGATGAACGGCCTCTGGAACCCCCAGATGTGGGAGCCGGCCCGGGTCTGCCCGAAGTCGCCCAGCATCGCCGAACGCCAGCGCCGCGGGTGCGGCATGGAGGAGACGACCAGCCGGCGCACCAGCTTCGGCCGCATCACGGCCGCCGTCCAGGCCAGGTAACCGCCCAGGTCGTGACCGACGAGGGCGGCGTCCGGCTCGCCGAGGGAACGTACGACCCCGGTGATGTCGAGCGCGAGGTTCGCGGGGTCGTAACCGCGCGGGGTGCGGTCGCTGCCGCCCACCCCGCGCAGGTCCATCGCCACCGCGCGGTATCCGGCGTCCGCGAGGGCCACCAGCTGGTGGCGCCAGGTCCACCAGAACTGCGGGAAGCCGTGCAGCAGCAGGACCAGCGGTCCGTCACCGAGTTCCGCGACGTGGAAGCGCGCTCCGTTGGCCGCGACGTCCCGATGGGTCACCTTCCGCCCGCCGGGCAGGTCGAGCCGGACCGCCGAGGCGGCCGTGGGAGGTGTGCCGGAATCCGCTGAGGGGGCTGTCATGAGGACGAGCGTGCCACACCCACGGCCTGGTCACTCAACGGCCGCGGGTGCGGCTTGACGGTCCCGACCAGGGCCGCGGTCTGCTTGACGGACTCGATCGTCTTCACCGGCGGCTTGACCTTCTTGAACTTGGCCATCGCCAGCAGCCCGATCAGACCCGCCAGCAGCCAGAACGCGCCACCGACGATGAGGAACGACCAGGCGAGGCCGAGGCCGAGATTGTGGATCCCGTAGGCCGCGGCGAAACTCAGTACGGGGAGGGAGAACAGCAGCAGCACGCCCGCGACGATCGCCGCACCGCTGCCGATGCCCGCGCGCTTGACGTCCTGCTTGAGCTCCACCTTGGCGAGCGCGATCTCGTCGTGCACCAGGGCGGACATCTCGGCGGTGGCCGAGGCGACCAGCTGGCCGAGTGTGCGCTCGGCTCCCGGAGCCCCTTGGTCCACTGCGCTCATCTCTGACTCCCTCTGTCGTCTTCTGTCGGCGGCTGTCCTCCGTCGTCCCTCAGATCATGCCGGACGGCCGGCCCCCGCGCTGGACCCGCCCGCCGAAGATTCCTCCCCCGAGGCCATGGCCTCGGCCCTGGCGCGGTGTTCCGCCGCCTTCTCCTCGTGGATGCGAGCCATCCGGAGGTGGAACTCCGGATTGTCCTGCTCGTAGATGTCGGGGATGCCGTCGAGGTCGTCGTCGCGCTCCTCCGCGTCGATCAGCGACCGGTACCGGCGGTCGCGCAGCTTCAGCAGGACGCAGGCGACCAGTGCCGCCATCAGGGAGCCGAACAGGACGGCGGCCTTGACCTCGTCGGTGAGGACGGCGTCGCCCGCGAAGGCGAGTTCGCCGATCAGCAGCGAGACGGTGAAGCCGATGCCCGCGAGGGAGGCCACGGCCAGTACGTCGGGCCAGGCGAGGTCCTCGTTCAGTTCGGCCCGGGTGAAGCGGGCGGCGAGCCAGGTGCCGCCGAAGATGCCCACCGTCTTGCCGACGACCAGGCCGAGGACCACGCCCAGGGTCTCGGGCCGGGTGAAGACCTGGCCGATCGCCCCGCCGGAGAGCGAGACGCCGGCGGAGAAGAGGGCGAAGAGGGGGACCGCCAGCCCGGCGGACAGGGGCCGGACCAGGTGCTCGATGTGCTCGCCGGGGGAGTGCGCCTCGCCCTCGGCCCGGGTGCAGCGCAGCATCAGGCCCATGGCGACGCCGGCGATGGTGGCGTGGACGCCGCTGTTGTACATCAGGCCCCAGATGACCAGGGCGAGCGGGACGTAGACGTACCAGCCGCGGACCCCCGAGCGCAGCAGGAACCAGAAGAGGACGAGGCCGGCGACCGCGCCGCCGAGGGCCGCGAAGTCGAGGTCGCTGGTGAAGAACACCGCGATGATCAGGATGGCGAAGAGGTCGTCGACGACGGCGAGGGTCAGCAGGAAGGCGCGCAGCGCGGAGGGCAGGGAGGTCCCGATCACCGCCAGGACGGCCAGCGCGAAGGCGATGTCGGTGGCCGTCGGGACGGCCCAGCCGGCCGTGGAGCCGTCGCCGAGGACGTTGACCAGGGTGTACACGAGGGCGGGTACGGCCATGCCGCAGACGGCGGCGATCACCGGGAGGGCGGCGGCCTTCGGGTCGCGCAGGTCGCCCGCCACGAGCTCGCGCTTGAGCTCGATGCCGGCGACGAAGAAGAAGACGGCGAGGAGGCCGTCGGCCGCCCAGTGCTGGAGCGAGAGGTCCAGACCGAGGGCGGAGGGGCCGATGTGGAAGTTCCGCACGCTCTCGTAGCCGGCCGCGAGGGCGGGGACGTTCGCCCACAGCAGGGCGGCTATCGCGGCCAGCAGGAGCAGGACGCCGCCCACGGTCTCGGTGCGCAGGGCGTCCGCGACGAAGCGGCGCTCCGGGAGGGAGAGCCGGCCGAGCAGTTTACGGCCGGGGCGGGACGGGGGCGTGCTCACGGGGGGACCTCCGGATGGTCGACGGCACGGCAAACGCAGTTGCCGACCAGACTTCCCGGCGCACCCTGAGTAATGAAGAACATCAAATATTGACGCTTTGTATAGGTTACAGGGCGAGGTGCGCACGGTCACATCAGGTGATCTTCAGCTTAAATGCGAGGAGGGCGTCCGGCGCGTTGCGCACCGGACGCCCTCCTTCGTCAGCCGTCAGCCGTCAGCCGTCGGTCCTGGCCGTGGGTCTCGGCCGTGGTCCGTCAGTCCTCGTCGGAGGCGCTGGGGAGCTTGTTCTGGATCAGGTCCATGACCGAGGAGTCGGCCAGGGTGGTGACGTCACCGACCGCGCGGTTCTCGGCCACGTCGCGCAGCAGGCGGCGCATGATCTTGCCCGAACGGGTCTTCGGCAGCTCCTGCACCGGCAGGATCCGCTTCGGCTTCGCGATCGGGCCGAGCGTGGCGCCCACGTGGTTGCGCAGCTCGCCGACCAGGCCCTCGGTCTCGGAGGCGCTGCCGCGCAGGATGACGAAGGCCACGATCGCCTGACCGGTGGTCTCGTCGGCCGCGCCCACCACGGCCGCCTCGGCGACGGAGGGGTGCGAGACCAGGGCCGACTCGACCTCGGTGGTGGAGATGTTGTGGCCCGACACCAGCATGACGTCGTCGACCCGGCCGAGCAGCCAGATGTCCCCGTCGTCGTCCTTCTTCGCCCCGTCGCCGGCGAAGTACTTGCCCTCGAAGCGGGACCAGTAGGTGTCGATGAACCGCTGGTCGTCGCCCCAGATCGTGCGGAGCATCGAGGGCCACGGCTCGGTCAGGACGAGGTAGCCGCCACCGCCGTCGGGGACCTCGTTCGCCTCGTCGTCCACGACGGTGGCGGAGATGCCCGGCAGCGGGCGCTGGGCGGAGCCCGGCTTGGTCTCGGTCACGCCCGGCAGCGGGGAGATCATCATCGCGCCGGTCTCGGTCTGCCACCAGGTGTCGACGATCGGGCAGCGGTCACCGCCGATGTGCTTGCGGTACCAGATCCAGGCCTCGGGGTTGATCGGCTCGCCGACCGAGCCCAGCACCCGCAGGCTCGACAGGTCGAACTTCGCGGGGATGTCGTCGCCCCACTTCATGAACGTCCGGATGGCCGTGGGCGCGGTGTACAGGATGGTGACGCCGTACTTCTGGACGACCTCCCAGAACCGGCCCTGGTGCGGGGTGTCCGGGGTGCCCTCGTACATCACCTGGGTGGCGCCGTTGGCGAGGGGCCCGTAGACGATGTACGAGTGCCCGGTCACCCAGCCGATGTCGGCGGTGCACCAGTAGACGTCGCTCTCCGGCTTGAGGTCGAAGACCGCGTGGTGGGTGTAGGCGGCCTGCGTGAGGTAGCCGCCCGAGGTGTGCAGGATGCCCTTCGGCTTACCCGTGGTCCCCGAGGTGTAGAGGATGAACAGCGGGTGCTCGGCGTCGAAGGCCTGCGGGGTGTGCTCGGTGGACTGGCGGCCGACCACGTCGTGCCACCACACGTCCCGGCCCTCGGTGAAGGCGGTGTCCTGGCCGGTGCGGCGGACGACGAGCACGTGCTCGACCTGCGGGCACTTGCCGACGGCCTCGTCGATGGCAGGCTTGAGCGCGCTGGGCTTGCCGCGGCGGTAGCCGCCGTCGGCGGTGATCACCAGCTTGGCGTCGGCGTCCTGGATGCGGGAGGCGACGGCGTCGGCGGAGAAGCCGCCGAAGACCACGGAGTGCGCGGCGCCGACCCGGGCGCAGGCGAGCATCGCCACGACGGCCTCGGGGATCATCGGCAGGTAGACCGCGACCCGGTCGCCGGCGCGCACGCCCAGTTCGGCGAGGGCGTTGGCGGCCTGCGAGACCTCGTCCTTGAGCTGCGCGTACGTGATCGAGCGGCTGTCGCCGGGCTCGCCCTCGAAGTGGATGGCGACGCGGTCGCCGTTGCCGGCCTCGACGTGGCGGTCCACGCAGTTGTAGGCGACGTTGAGCCGGCCGTCCGCGAACCACTTCGCGAAGGGCGGGTTGCTCCAGTCGAGGGTCTCCGTCGGCTCCGTTTCCCAGGTCAGCCGCCGGGCCTGCTCGGCCCAGAAGCCCAGCCGGTCCGCGTCGGCCCGTGCGTACGCCGCCTCGGTCACGTTGGCGGCGGCGGCCAGATCGGCGGGCGGTGCGAACCGCCGCTCCTCCTTGAGCAGATTGGCCAGGCTGTCATTGCTCACGACATCTCCCTTTCCCAGGGTGTCCGTTGTGTCCCCCGGGGCATAGCTGCGTGTCCCGGGCATAGCTCATCAGTTCAGACGCCCAGGTGACAAGGGGTAGCCGAAAATTGGTTTAGACCTATAGTGCCCCTGGGTCCGTGCTCGACCGCCCGTACGCGCGACCCGCCGGCGGGTGGCGCGGCGGGTCGACGCACGAGCGGCCCCTTCCCGCCGCAGGGTGCGAGAAGGGGCCGACGGCTTGCACGGATACGGGAGGGTATCGGTTCACGCCCCCCGAAGGTCAGACGCTCTGGCCGACGCTGTCGAAAACGCGACAGTCGAAGAAGTCCTCTCCCTCGGACAGCAGATACGCCTGGGCCTCACCCACGTGGAAGTACATCCCGTGCAGTTCCAGCGTGCCCTCGGCGAGTCGGCGGGCCACCGACTCGTGGGCCCGCAGGTGCTCCAGTTGCTGCACCACGTTGGTCAGGCACAGCTGCTCCACCGCGTCGGCGGGCAGCCGACCGGAGATGCGGGCCCACGCGTGGTGCCGGCTGGCCATCCGCTCCAGGCTGGGCAGGCCGTGGCGCAGCCAGCGGCGCAGCGGGGTCATCGGGGCGCCCGGGTGGGAGTTCAGCAGGGCCTGCATGGCGCCGCAGCCCGAGTGCCCGCAGACCGTGATGCTGTCCACCTTCAGGACGTCCACGGCGTACTCGATGGCCGCCGCGACCGAGTCGTCGGTGGACTCGGCGCCCGGCAGCGGGACGAGGTTGCCCACGTTGCGGACGGTGAAGAGGTCGCCGGGGCCGCTGGCCGTGATCATGCTGGTCACCAGGCGGGAGTCCGCGCAGGTGAGGAAGAGCTGCGAGGGGCTCTGGCCCTCGCGCGCCAGGCGGGCCAGCTCCTCGCGCACGTGCGGGGCGGTGTCGCGCTGGAAGACGCTGATGCCGTTCGCCAGTTGGCCCGCGCCGCGCCGCCGCCGGGCCGCGGCCGGAGCGCCGCCCTCGCCGGCCGCGCCGGGGATGGTCGGCGGGTCGGCGCCCCCGGCCTCGCCGGAGCCGGAGCCGGACCCGGACCCGGACCCGGATCCCGCTCCGGTGGATCCGGTACGGGAGCCTGAGCCGGAGCCGCCCGAGGCGCTGCCGCCCTCCGTCTCGCCGCGGCTGCCCGGGAGGCCCGAGCCGCCGCCGATCCGGTGGTCGCAGTGGTTCTGCCAGGGGGTCCAGGGGCGGCAGCACAGGTGCGCCCCGGCGTCCGGTCCGGTGGCGTCCGGCCGGGTTCCCGTACCGCCGGACGGGGCGGCGTACGCGTCCACGTCCCCGCCGGCTCCGGGGGCGGCGTCGGTGTCGTGCGGTGCGCCGGGGTCCCGGTCCGGGGCGTGCCCCGAGATCGCGGCGCCCGAGCGGCCGGTGAGCTCCAGCGTGCCGCCGTGCGCCAGATGGGACTCCTGCCAGTCGTGGAGGGTCTCGTAGGCGGCGTGGTCCATGAAGGAGCCGTCCAGCTCGACCACCGCGTGTCCCTTGTGCGGGATCTGGGTCAGCACCCGGCTCAGCCGGGGGACCGCGAGGAAGGTCAACTGCCCGCGGGCCCGCACCTGGTGGACCCCGTCGACCACGTCCAGCGTGATGCGGGTCCGGGCCAGCCGGTGCAGGGCCACGGCGACGGCCACCGCCACGCCGATCGCCACGCCCTCCAGGACGCCGCCGAGCACCACGGCCACGATGGTCGTCGCGTAGACGAGGATCTCGCGGTGCCGGGTGACCGTCCGCAGGTGCGTGATGCTGACCATCTGGATGCCCACGGCCATCACCAGCGCGGCCAGGGCCGCGAGCGGGATGAGGTCGAGGAGGGGGACCAGCAGCCCGGCCGCGAGCACCACCCAGAATCCGTGCATCATGGCCGAATTCCGACTGGCCGCACCGGACTTCACGTTGGCCACGCTGCGGACGGCCACGCCCGTGATGGGCAGTCCGCCCAGCAGCCCGGAGGTGATGTTCGCCGCGCCCTGCCCGCGCAGTTCGCGGTCGAGGTCGGCGCGCGGAGGACGGCGGTCCGTCGGGCGCTCGGAGGCGATCAGCTTGTCGGTGGCCACCGAGGACAGCAGGGACTCCACGCTGCCCACCAGGGTGATCGTCAGGACGGCGGCGATCAGTCCGAGCACCGGGCCCTCGGGGAGCTCGGGCAGCGCGTGGTTGCGCCAGGACGGCAGGTCCACCCGCGGCAGGCTGAGCCCCGCCAGGGCCGCGAACGCGGTGGCGCCGGCCACGGCGGCCAGCGCGGCCGGGACCTTGCGCAGCGCCCGGCCGACCCGACCGGGCACCCGGGTCCAGCCCAGCAGGAGGAACAGCGTCAGCGCGCTGACCCCGAGGGCCACCGGATGCGGATCGGCCAGCTGCGCGGGCAGTCCGGCGACGTTGGCGATGGCGGAACTCTGCGGGGTGCCGCCCAGCACGATGTGCAGTTGGGCCAGCGCGATGGTCACGCCGATGCCCGCGAGCATGCCGTGCACGATGGCGGGGCTCACCATGAGCGCCGACCGGGCCGTGCGCAGGGCGGCCAGTCCGAGCTGGCAGCAGCCGGCCAGCACGGTGATGGCGCAGGTGGTGCGCCATCCGTAGTGCTGGATCAACTCGGCGGTCACCACGGTCAGTCCGGCGGCGGGTCCGCTCACCTGGAGGGGGGCGCCGCCGAACCGGCCCGCGACGATGCCGCCCACGGCGGCGGCCACGAGGCCGGCCTGGAGGGGGGCTCCGGTGGCCAGGGCGATGCCGAGGGAGAGCGGCAGCGCGATCAGGAAGACGGCGATGGAGGCGGACAGGTCCGCGTGGAAGTCCCGGCGCCGGGTCGAACCGTCCTTCCCGTCCGCGCTGTCGCCGCGCCTGTCGGCGCCGTTGTCGCTGTCGTCGGCGATGGAGGGGGGTGTGGCTTTCATCGTTTCCCGGCTCCTCTGGGGAAGGGTGAAGGGGCGGGAGTCAACACTCAGTAAACGAACGGTAATGGAGAGTAAAGGGCGATGAAAGGTAATACGGGCAAATGGCCTAGAAGATCCCGCTAGTGGGTGATTAGGTATTTTTTCTGGCTTGTCACACCTTCTTCAAAGCAGACCGCGTGGGACGTTGCGTTCCGGAAGTCCTGCCACGGAACTGCGAGGGAGAGGTGTGCGGATGATCGCCGCCACGAAGAAGATCGCCGGCGGCCTGGTCGCCACGACCCTGGCGCTGGGCATGGCCGGGTGCAGCGCCTCGGGGCCCGCCAAGCCGCCCGTACGCAAGGGCGCCGCCGCCCCCGAGGCACCCGGCAGCGTCAACAGACCCATCGGCGACGGCTCGACCGCGTACACCGGGCCGCAGCCCCACGTGGTGAAGCCGAAGAAGCTGGCACCCGGCGAAAAGCCGCCCCAGTTCGTCGTCTTCTCCTGGGACGGGGCGGGCGAGGACAGCCAGAAGCTCTTCTCGCACTTCCGCGAGGTCGGCAAGAAGTACAACGCCCGGATGACCTACTTCCTCAGCGGCGTCTACATGCTGCCGGAGGAGAAGCGTTCCCTCTACACCGCGCCGCAGCACTCGCCCGGCCGCTCCGACATCGGCTTCGGGGACCTCCAGGGCATCAAGGACACCGCCACCCAGGTCCGCGCGGCCT
The DNA here is from genome assembly GCF_040650855.1 of Streptomyces sp. NPDC048606. NCBI lineage: Bacteria > Bacillati > Actinomycetota > Actinomycetes > Kitasatosporales > Streptomycetaceae > Streptomyces > Streptomyces sp. NPDC048606. The sequence goes on from NZ_JBEZIB010000018.1 coordinate 70,196, forward strand.
GGCTGGAGGGCAACGAGATCGGCACGCACTTCAACGGCCACTTCTGCGGCCCCGAGGGCGGCGTCGGCACCTGGTCGGTGGAGGAGTGGAAGAGCGAGATCAACCAGGCCAAGTCGTTCGTCAAGAACTGGAAGACGAACACCCCGGCCCTGAAGGGCCTGGAAGCGCTCCCCTTCGACTACGACAAGGAGCTCATCGGAGCCCGCACCCCCTGCCTCGAAGGGCAGAAGAACTTCATGCTCGCGGCCAAGGACATGGGCTTCCGCTACGACTCCAGCGGCATCAGCAAGCAGATCTGGCCCAAGAAGACGGACGGCCTGTGGGACATCCCGCTCCAGCTCGTCCCCCTGCCGGGCCGCGCCTTCGAGACGCTGAGCATGGACTACAACTACCTGGTCAACCAGTCCGGGACGACCACCCAGGGCGACCCCTCCCAGCACGAGTACTGGGGCGACCAGATGCGCGACGGACTGCGCCAGGCCTTCGACCGCGCCTACCAGGGCAACCGGGCCCCGCTGATCATCGGCAACCACTTCGAGTCCTGGAACGGCGGCACCTACATGCGCGCCGTCGAGGAGTCCATCGAGGCCATGTGCACCAAGCCCGAGGTCCGCTGCGTGCCCTTCCGCGAGCTGGCGGACTGGCTGGACGCGCAGGACCCGAAGGTCCTGGAGTGGATGCGCACCCTCGACGTCGGCCAGGCGCCGCAGCAGGGCTGGTCGAAGTTCCTCACCGCGGGGCCGCCGGCGCCGCCGGCCGCCCCCTCGGGTGAGGCGGTCAAGCCGGCTGAGGAGTCGGGCGCTCAGAGCGACGAGGGCTGACCAGGGCCTCGTCGAGGACGAAATCGGGGTCGACCTGCGCCGCCAGGTCGACCCCGGTCTTGGCGTTGCCCCAGCTCTCGGCGTTGCGCAGGTGGAAGTGGACCATCTGCCGCGTGTACCGGGCCCAGTCGCGGTCGGCGTAGGAGTCCTCGGCGGCGTCCTGGAGGGCCTGGAGCGCGAGCCGGTTGGTCGCCTCCAGCAGCTCGAAGGCCGCGGGCCGCCCCTTCTCCATGGCCCGCACCCAGTCCGAATGGCCGAACGTGACCAGCAGGTCGTCGCCCACCTCGTCCTGGAGGAACTCGATGTCCTCCGGGCCCTGCACCTTGTTCCCGACCACGCGGAGCGCCACCCCGAAGTCCCGGGCGTACTCCTTGTACTGGCGGTAGACGGACACGCCCTTGCGGGTCGGCTCGGCCACCAGGAAGGTCATGTCGAAGCGGGTGAACATGCCCGAGGCGAAGGAGTCGGACCCGGCCGTCATGTCGACGACGACGTACTCGTCGGGACCGTCGACCAGGTGGTTCAGGCACAGCTCCACCGCGCCGACCTTCGAGTGGTAGCAGGCCACGCCCAGGTCGGCCTCCGTGAAGGGGCCGGTCGCCATGAGGCGCACCGGGTCCCCGTCGAGGAGCAGGGTGCGCGCGCACGCCTCGTAGACCGGGTTGTCCTCGGTGACCCGCAACAGGCGCGAGCCGGCGCCGGGCGGGGTGGTCTTGATCATGGCGTCGCCGGACTCGATGCGCGGGTTGGACCCGCGCAGGTAGTCCTTGATCAGGGGCAGGTGCGCACCGAGGGCGGGCAGCGCGGCGGCCTCGTCCTCGCCGAGCCCGAGGGCGGCCCCGAGGTGCTGGTTGATGTCGGCGTCCACCGCGACGACGGGGGCTTCATTGGCTGCGAGGTGGCGGATGAAGAGGGAGGACAGGGTCGTCTTGCCGCTGCCGCCCTTTCCCACGAAAGCGATCTTCATGTTCACCAAGCGTAGCCGCATGACAGCGGGGAGTCGCCGGGGTGAGTGAAGAAGACCACTCCAAGGAGGGGTCGGTGCTATGGGTGGGCAGTGATTAGGCTCCCTACCTATGAGTAGCGCTTCTGACCCCCTGGCGCCCCTGGGCGCACTCCCGGGCGTCGCCGAGTCCGTGGATTCCGTACGCAAGGCGGTGGACCGGGTCTACGGGCACCGCGTCATGCGCCGACGCAGCGGGGAGATCGCCTCAGAGGCCGCGCTGCGCGGTGCCCGCGGGAGCGCGGCCCTGTCGGGGGCCGACTGGGCGCTCGAAGAGGTGCGGCGCCGCACCGACTTCGGCGCGGAGGTCGAGGCCCGCACGGTGGGCGCCGCGCTGCGGCTGACGGCGGAGGCCGGTCAGCTGCTGAGCATCTGGCGCCAGTCGCCGCTGCGGGTCCTCGCGCGGCTGCACCTGGTGGCGTGCGGTTCGACGGAGGCCGGTGACGTGGTGGGCCGGCCGCGCCTGGCGGGCGAGCCGGTGGACGAGCCCCTGGTCGGGCTGCCGTTGCCGAGTGCCGACGAGGTCGCGGGTCGGCTCGACGGCCTGTCCCGGCTGATCATCGCGGGCGGATCCGGTCCGGCCCTGATCACGGGAGCGGTGGTGCACGGGGAGCTGCTGGCGTTGCGGCCGTTCGGCTCGTACAACGGCCTGGTCGCGCGGGCCGCCGAGCGGATCGTGCTCATCAACAGCGGTCTCGACCCGAAGGCGATCTGCCCGGCGGAGGTGGGTCACGCGGAGCAGGGGGAGCGGGCCTACCTGGAGGCCTTCGAGGGATACGTCTCCGGCACCCCGGAGGGCATGGCGGCGTGGATCGCGCACTGCGGTCGGGCCATCGAGCTGGGGGTGCGGGAGTCGACCGCGGTCTGCGAGGCGCTCCAGCGCGGCGCGGCGTAGGGGGGCGGTCGGCGGGGCGTGCGCCGGGTGCCGTGCGTCGCACGTCGGCCTCGGCCGGCGAGCCGCGGGTCCCGGACACGGGTTGCGGCGACACCCGTACCGCTCTGGTGTCGCCGCTGGCATTCGCGCCCAGTTACCAAGCGTCCTCGATAGTTGCCCATCAGGTCGGGAGCTTTGCCCGGTTACCTGGTGCGGCTGGCCCGTAATCGACGGGTCGACGTCGCGTGGGTGCTCGGCGTTCATGCTTCGGTCCGTGGGCCTTACTGCGTTTTAAAGATGATCCTCTCGGATGTTCTTTGGTCTCGCGGGCCGTTGACTCCTTTGTACTCCGCTTCCGGGTGGAGCGAAACCCCTGGCCGTAGATCTTTACTTTCCCGGACGAGACGGGGCGATCCGGACAGCCCATATCTGCCCAGATCGGGCATGCCGCCGACGGGGGCCGGGTGCTCCCGGGCGACGCGGGGCACCCGACCGCGGGGGTGGGCTACGGGGTCGGGGCGGGTCAGGCGGAGACGCCGGCGAGGCCGGACCGGCGGCGGCTGGCGTACCAGACCAGTCCTGCGGTGGCGGCGGCCGCGCCGACCGCGACGGCGGCGACCAGCGCGGGGCGCGCCGTCATGGACAGGCCGGGCAGCCGCTGCTTCAGTCGCACCGGCTTGTCGAACACCAGCACCGGCCACTCGCGGGCGACGGCCTCGCGGCGCAGCGCCCGGTCGGGGTTGACCGCGTGCGGATGTCCGACCGCCTCCAGCATCGGCACGTCGGTGATCGAGTCGCTGTACGCGTAGCACCGCGCGAGGTCGTACCCCTCGGAGCGGGCCAGTTCGCGCACGGCCTCCGCCTTCGTGGGTCCGTAGGCGTAGTACTCGATCTCGCCGGTGAAGCAGCCGTCGTCGCCGACCACCATGCGGGTGGCGACGACCCGGTCCGCGCCGAGCATCTCGCCGATGGGCTCGACGACTTCGGCGCCGGAGGTCGACACGATGACCACGTCACGCCCGGCGGTGTGGTGGGCCTCGATGAGCGACGCGGCCTCGTCGTAGATGATCGGGTCGATCAGGTCGTGCAGGGCTTCCGCGACGATCTCCCGGACCTGCTGCACGTTCCACCCCTTGCAGAGGGCGGACAGGTACTCCCGCATCCGCTCCATCTGGTCGTGGTCGGCGCCGCCGGCCAGGAAGATGAACTGCGTGTAGGCGGTGCGCAGCACGGCCCGCCGGTTGATCAGGCCACCCTGGTAGAAGGACTTGCTGAACGTCAGAGTGCTGGACTTCGCAATGACCGTCTTGTCCAGGTCGAAGAAGGCTGCGGTCCGAGGCAAGGAGTGCGGCAAGGGCTGATTTTCCACGACCCGAGCATATGCGCCCACCATTCGGCGTAAGGTGTGGCGCGTGGGTTTGCCTGAGAAGGCTCTCGGGTACACCATGGAAGTCACGGATCGTTCGCGACCGTGCTAACCCGGTCTGGCTCCTCCCCCCCCGAGTCGGACCGTGGGGACGACCCCCGCTCTCCCCCCCGGCGGGGGTCGTCGCATGTCCGGACGCGGTTCGCGTCCTCGATGCCCGGCCTTCAGTGATCATTCCTGCGGCCCTCCACTCTCGTTCGGCCCACCCGGCGTAGGCCTTCACTTCCCAAACTCGTCACTCTGCGTAGTTGTTCCGGAGCGCTCCGGAACTCACCTGATGGGGTGGCGGAGTTATTCACAACGACGTTCCCGTCCACAGTTTTGGAGCAAGATCCACTTCTTTTTCCGGAACGGTCCACGGTGATTCCGGCCGCGAAGTCCGCGGTTCGTGGATTTGTTGTGAGAAGGGGGCGGAGACCGTGACCGGATCGAAGTCGTGTGAAGCGCCGGCGCCCGTGGTGGAGGGCGCGAGCGGGGTGGCGGGCCGTACGGGCGGGATCGCCCCCGCCGGCGGGCGGCCGCTGATCATCACCGAGGACCCGCTGCTGTTGGACGACCTGTTGCGCCTGTGCGCCGCGGCGGGCGCCGAAGCGCATGTGCACCACGCGGTGCCCGAGCAAAGCGGAGCCGGGGGCATCGGGGGCGTCGGTGGCATCGGGGGCGTCGGCTGGGAGTCGGCTCCCCTCGTCCTCGTCGGGTACGACGCCGCCCGCCGGGTGGGCGGCGCGCCCCGCAGGGACGGGGTCCTCCTCGTCGGCCGGGACCTCGACGACCCCGGGATCTGGCAGCGCGCCGTGGAGATCGGCGCCGAGGAGGTGCTGCGCCTGCCCGAAGCCGAGAACCGCCTCGTCGACCGCATCGCCGACGTGGTGGAGGGCGCCGGCCGCCCCGCCCTCTCCGTCGGGGTGATCGGCGGCAGCGGCGGGGCGGGGGCCTCGACCCTCGCCTGCGCCCTCGCCCTGCGCGCCGCCCGCGCCGGCCGGCGCACCGTCCTCGTCGACGGCGACCCCCTGGGCGGAGGCGTGGATGTCCTGCTCGGCGGCGAGGGCGCGGAAGGCTCGCGCTGGCCGGACTTCGCCGCCTCGCGCGGCAGGGTCGCCGCCCGGGCCCTGGAGGAGTCCCTGCCCGAACTGCACGCGCTGCGCGTGCTGAGCTGGGACCGGGGCGAGCGGGTGGTGGTGCCGCCCGCCGCGACGAGGTCGGTCGTGGCCGCCGCCCGCCGACGCGGAGGGGTCGTCGTGGTCGACCTCCCCCGCCGGATCGACGAGGCCGTGGCCGAGATGGTGGCCCAGCTGGACCTCGTCCTGATGGTGGTGCCGGGCGAACTGCGGTCGGTGGCCGCCGCGGGCAGGGTCGCCGCCGGGGTCCGCCCGGTGGCCCACGACGTCCGCGTCGTCGTACGGGGCCGCTGCCGCGACGGCCTCGACCCGGAGGCGGTGGCCCGGCTGCTCGGGGCGCCGCTGGCCGGTCAGGTGCCCGTCGAGGTGGGGCTGCCCGGGAGGGTGGCGGAAGGGGAACCCCCGGGCGCCCGGGGCGCGCTGGCCCGGTTCTGTGACGGCTTCTGGCAGCGGGCCCTCGGCCCCGACCGGGGGGTGTCGGCATGAGCGCGCTGCTGCTGGACGCGGTGCGTCGGCGGCTCGCCGAGAGCGGAGCCGAGCCGACCCCGGCCCGGGTCGCGGCCGCGCTGCGCGAACAGGGCCGACTCCTCGGTGACGCCGAGGTCCTCGGGGTGGCCGCGCAACTGCGGTCCGAACTGGTCGGCGCGGGCCCGCTGGAACCGCTGCTCGGCGACCCCGAGGTCACCGACGTCCTCGTGGCCGCCCCCGACCGGGTGTGGGTGGACCGGGGCGGGGGACTGGAACTCACCGCCGTGACCTTCGCCGACGCCGAGGCCGTGCGCAGGCTGGCCCAGCGGCTGGCCGCCGTCGCCGGGCGGCGCCTGGACGACGCCAGGCCCTGGGTGGACGCGCGCCTGCCGGACGGCACCCGGCTGCACGCCGTGCTCCCGCCCGTCGCCGTCGGGTCCGCGTGCCTGTCCCTGCGGGTGGTGCGGCCCAAGGCCTTCACCCTGGACGAGCTGGTCGCCGCCGGAACCCTCCCTCCGGGTGGGCAAAGGCTCCTGCGCGACATGGTCGAGGCCCGGCTGTCCTTCCTCGTCTCCGGCGGCACCGGGACGGGCAAGACCACCCTCCTCAGCGCGCTGTTGGGGCTCGTCGGGCCCGGGGAACGGATCGTGCTGGCCGAGGACTCGGCGGAGCTGCGCCCCGACCATCCGCACGTGGTGCGGTTGGAGACCCGGCCCGCGAACCAGGAGGGCGCCGGCCTGGTCACCCTGGCCGACCTGGTCCGCCAGGCCCTGCGGATGAGGCCGGACCGGCTGGTGGTCGGTGAGGTGCGCGGGCCCGAAGTCGCGGACCTCCTGGCCGCCCTGAACACCGGTCACGAAGGGGGCTGCGGCACCGTGCACGCCAATGCCGCAGCGCACGTACCGGCCCGACTGGAGGCGCTCGGCACCGCGGCCGGACTCGACCGGGCCGCCCTGCACAGCCAGTTGGCGGCCGCGCTGGACCTGGTGGTGCACCTGGTCCGGGACCGGGCCGGCCGGCGCCGGGTCGCCGAGGTGCACGTCCTGGACCGGGACCCGGCCGGGCTGGTGGTGACCGTACCCGCGCTGTGCTGGGGCGCCCGCGGATTCGTGCGCGAGCGGGGCTGGGCCCGGCTCGGGCCGCTGCTGGGCGGTGTCCGGTGAGCGCGGGGTCCCTCGGGTCGGTGCCGGTGGTCGCCGGGGTGCTGTGCGCGGGGGCGGCGGCCTGGACCTTCGCGGGGGGAGGGGGCCCCTCCCGCCGGGTCCGGGTGGTCCTCGTGGGCGCCGGGCCCCTGGAGGGCGGCCCTCCCCCGCTCGGGCCGCGGCTCGTGGCGGCCCTGCGGGTCCGGGCCGCGCGGTGGCCGGAGTGGGCCGCCCTCGGTGTCGGGTTGGTGGTCGCCGTGGCCGGCGGTTCCCCGATCCCGTTGCTGCTGGGAGCCGCCGCCGTCCCTCTGGTCCGGGGCGGGCTCCACGCCCGGCGCAGGGAGCGGGAGCGCGCCGGGCGGGCCGCCGCGGTGGTGGCGCTGTGCGGGGCGGTGGTCGGCGAGTTGCGGGCGGGTGCCCAGCCCGGCCGGGCCCTGACCGTGGCCGTGCGGCGCGCCGCCGCCGGGCCCGGCGGCCTCGGCCCGGCCGAGACGGGAGTCCTGGCCGCGGCCGCCTTCGGCGGAGAGGTCGCCGAGGCGCTGCGCCAGGCGTCCAGGGAGCCGGGGGCCGAGGGGCTGGCCGCGATGGCCGCCTGCTGGCGGGTCTCGGTGGACGGGGGCGCGGGTCTGGCAGCCGGCCTGGACCGGCTGGAGGGCGCGCTGCGGGCCGAGCGGGACCGCCGGGATTCCCTGCGGGCCCAGTTGGCCGGAGCCCGCTCCACGACGGTGGTCCTCGCCCTGCTGCCGCTGGTGGGCCTGCTGATCGGCACCGGGCTCGGGGCGGACCCGCTGCGGGTGCTGCTGCACACGCCCGTCGGGTGGGGCTGCCTGCTGGCGGGCGGGGTGCTGGAGGCGCTCGGGCTGCTGTGGTGCCGCCGGATCGTCCGGACGGGGGAGCGGTGACGGCCATGACGATCCACAGGGTGGGGACGGCGCTGTGCCTCGCGGCGGCGTTGTGGTGCCCGGTGTGGGCGGTGGCGGCCGGGCTGGGGCGCCGGGCGAGGCGGCGCAGGCTCGCGGGCCTGTTCCCCTCGGCTCCGGTCCCGAAGCGGCCCGCCCCGGGGCTCCGGCACCGGGCGGCGCTCCGCGGGTGGGCCGCGCCGGTCGGGGCGCTGATCGCGGGCTGGGTGCTGGTCGGCGGGGTGGTGGGGGTCCTGGCGGGATGCGGGGCGGCGTTCCTCGTACGACGCTTCCTCGCCCGGTCGCGGCCCGCCGCCGCGGTCGACCACCGCGAGGCGGAGGGGCAGTTGCCCTACGCCGCGGACCTGCTCGCCGCCTGCCTGGCGGCCGGGGCCGGGCCGGTGGAGGCGGCCGAGGTCGTGGGGGAGTCCCTGGGCGGCCCGGTGGGGGAGCGCCTGGCGCTCGCCGGCGCCGAGGTGCGCCTCGGCGGCGAACCGGGCGAGGCCTGGGGGAGGTTGGCGCGGCTCCCCGGTGCCCGGGAGCTGGCGGAGTGCCTGGAGCGGGCCGCGCGCAGCGGTGCGCCGGCCGCGGAACCGGTGTCCCGCCTGGCGGCGGCCCTGCGGGCGGAGCGCGCCCGTCAGGCGTCCGCGAGCGCGGGGCGGGCGGCGGTGCTCGTGACCGCTCCGGTCGGGCTGTGCTTCCTCCCCGCGTTCCTCGCGGTGGGAGTGGCCCCGGTGGTGATCGGGATGGCCTCCGGGCTGCTGAAGGGCGAGTGAAGGGCGGCTGACGGGCCGACGGAAAGGCGACGTGACCGAATCGGAGTGGGGAGAGGGGTGGAAAGGGCGAACGGAACGGCGGGGGGAACGGGGTGCGGAAGCCGGCGAAGATCCGTCCGGACGTATCCGCCGATCGGTAGGGATCACAAACCGACATCACATCAAGAACGTAATCTCACAGGAGGTTGTCATGAGGATCGTCCGGAATCGGCTGCGCGCCCTGCTGAGCGGTCGGCGGGCTGATGCGGGAATGTCCACTTCGGAATACGCCATGGGCACGATCGCGGCCTGTGCGTTCGCCGCCGTTCTGTACAAGGTGGTGACGAGCGACGTGGTTTCGGCGGCGCTCCAGTCGACCATCGGGAAGGCGCTCGATGTGCCCTTCTGAGCGGAAGTCGCCGATCTCCGGGGACCGCGGATATGTGACGGCGGAGGCGGCCGTGGTCATTCCGGCACTGGTGTTGTTCGCGGCGCTGCTGGTGTGGGCGTTGATGGCCGCCGCCGCGCAGATCCGGTGCGTGGACGCGGCCCGGGCGGGCGCGCGGGCCGTGGCCCGGTCGGAACCGGTGGAGGCGGCGGTACGGGTGGCCGCCTCGGCCGCACCGCCGGGCGCGGAGGTGGAGGTGGAGCGTACGGGGGACCTGTGGCGGGTCCGGGTGTCCGCGCCGGCGCCGGGGCCGCGGGGACTGCCCGTCCGGCTCGGGGCGGGGGCGGCGGCCCTGGCGGAGGACAGCGTGGGAGCCGACGGGGCGGGGGCGCCGCCGTGAGCCGGGACCGGGGATCGGCGACGGTGTGGGCCACGGTGGCGGTGACCGTGCTGGGGGCCGTTTTCGGGGGCGTGCTGCTGCTGGGGCAGGCCGTCGTCGCGCGGCACCGGGCGGGCGCGGCGGCCGACCTGGCGGCCCTCGCGGCGGCGCTGACCTGGGCCCGCGGCCCCGAGCCGGCCTGTGCGGCGGCCTCGCGGGTCGCCGGGGCGCAGGGGGCGGTGGTGGTCGGGTGCCGGGTCGGGGGCGAGGTCGTCGAGGTCTCGGCCCGGGTCCGGGCGGGTCCCTTCGCCCCGACCGTCCGGGCCCGGGCGGGCCCGCCCCTCGTGCCGGAGCCGCCACCGGCCCTCACCCGACCGACCCTCACCCGACCGACTCTCACCCGACCGGCCCGGTCCGGGGCGGCCCCCTCCGCGGTCCCGGTCCCCGTCGCTCCCGCCCCCGTGGGCCCGTCCCGGTCGGGTCGGTCTCCGCGGGCCCCGGTCGGTTCCGCCGTCCCGGGCGCCGGCTCGGTCGGTTCCCGTTCGGGGGTGCCCGGTCCGGCGGGTCCGCCCTGACGGGCTCCGGGTGGGTGGTCAGGGGGTCGGGGGCGGGGTGGTCGGCGGGTCGGCCAGGAGGCGGGTGAGGAGGCGGACGGCGCCGCGTTTGTGCAGGGGGTCGTTGCCGTTGCCGCACTTGGGGGACTGGATGCAGGACGGGCAGCCGGCCTCGCACTCGCAGGCGGCGATGGCGTCCCGGGTGGCCGTCAGCCAGGCCCGGGCCGTGTGGAAGGCCCGCTCGGCGAAGCCGGCGCCGCCCGGGTGGCCGTCGTAGACGAACACCGTCGGCAGGAGGGTGTCCGGGTGCAGGGGGACGGAGACCCCGCCGATGTCCCAGCGGTCGCAGGTCGCGAACAGCGGCAGCAGCCCGATCGAGGCGTGTTCGGCGGCGTGGAGGGCGCCGCCGAGGATCTCCGGTGTGATCCTGGCCTCGTCGAGCTGGTCCTCGGTGACCGTCCACCACACGGCCCGGGTGCGCAGGGTGCGCGGGGGGAGGTCCAGTTTGGCCTCGCCGAGCACCTCTCCGGTGATCAGTTTCCGCCGGAGGTAGGAGACGACCTGGTTGGTGACCTCGACGGAGCCGTAGCAGAGCCGGGCCGAGCCCCAGGGGATCTCGGTCTCGGTCTCCAGGATCGCGATGGAGGTGGTGTCGCGGGCGGTGGTGGAGAAGGGCGGGGAGGACTCCTCGACCAGCGCCACGGAGTCCTCCAGGTCCAGGTGCTTCACCAGGTAGGTGCGGCCCTGGTGCAGGTGGACGGCCCCGTCGTGGACGGCGGAGTGGGAGGCGGCCTCGTCGACCGTGCCCAGCAGCCGGCCGGTCGCGGCCTCCACGATCTGCACGGGGCGGCCCCCGCCGCCCCGGATGTCGGCGAGGTCGCAGGCCCGCTCGCGGCGGGTCCAGTGCCAGGCCGCGGTCCGCCGGCGCAGCAGTTTCGCCGCCTCCAGCTGCGGCAGGAGGCCGTGCGCGGCCGGGCCGAAGAGGTCCAGGTCGGCCTCGGTCAGCGGCAGCTCGGCCGCGGCGGCGCACAGGTGCGGGGCCAGGACGTACGGGTTGTCCGGGTCCAGCACGGTGGCCTCCACGGGCCGCCGGAACAGGGCCTCGGGGTGGTGGACCAGGTAGGTGTCGAGGGGGTCGTCACGGGCCACCAGCACCGCGAGGGCGCCCTGCCCCGAGCGGCCGGCGCGGCCCGCCTGCTGCCACAGGGAGGCCCGCGTGCCCGGGTACCCGGTGATCAGTACGGCGTCCAGCCCGGAGACGTCCACGCCCAGCTCCAGGGCCGTGGTGGCGGCGAGTCCGAGCAGGTCCCCGGAGTGCAGGGCCCGCTCCAGGGCGCGCCGCTCCTCGGGCAGGTATCCGCCCCGGTAGGCGGCGACCCGCCGGGGCAGGGACCGGTCGACCTCCGCGAGCCGCTCCTGCGCGATCACGGCGATCAGTTCCGCGCCGCGCCGCGACCGTACGAAGGCCACGGTGCGGACGCCCTGGACGACCAGGTCGGTCAGCAGGTCGGCGGTCTCCGCGGTGGCCGTGCGGCGTACGGGGGCGCCCTTCTCGCCCTTCAGGTCGGTCAGCGGCGGCTCCCAGAGGGCGAAGACCACCTCGCCGCGCGGGGAGGCGTCGTCGGCGACCTCCACGACCGGCACGCCCGTCAGCCGGGACGCGGCGGCCGCCGGGTCACTGGCGGTGGCGGAGGCCAGCAGGAAGACCGGTTCGGAGCCGTAGCGGGCGCACAGGCGCCGCAGCCGGCGCAGGACCTGGGCGACGTGCGAGCCGAAGACCCCCCGGTAGGTGTGGCACTCGTCCACGACGACGTACCGCAATGCCTTCAGGAAGGAGGCCCAGCGCGGGTGGGAGGGCAGGATCCCCCGGTGCAGCATGTCGGGGTTGGTCAGCACCAGGTTGGCGTACTGGCGCACCCATTCCCGCTCCTCGAAGGGGGTGTCGCCGTCGTACACGGCCGGGCGTACGGCGTTCCCCAGGGGCTCGGCCAGTTCCCGCACGGCCCGCCGCTGGTCGGCGGCCAGAGCCTTGGTGGGGGCCAGGTAGAGGGCGGTCGCCCCGCGCCCGTTGGGCGCCCCCGCCCCGTCCACGAGGGCGGAGAGCACGGGCGCGAGGTAGGCCAGGGACTTCCCGGAGGCGGTTCCCGTGGCGATCACCACGGATTCGCGGTCGAGGGCGTGCTCGGCGGCCGTGACCTGGTGCTCCCACGGATGTTCGATGCCGGCGGCCTGGATCGCCACCACGACATCCGTTCGAATGCGGTCCGGCCACACTGCATGACGACCCGCCCGAGGGGGCAAGTGCTCCGTATGGGTGATGCGCGCAGCCCGGGAAGGCCCCCGTGACAGACGGTCCAGAACCGTGCCGGGGGTGGGTCGAGGGTGCTCCGGTGCCGTGGCCGGACCGGGGCCGTGAGTGTTGGCCATTGGAACCGAGTGTGTCACCGGCGTGCGGGACAATGGGCCCAAGGCGTCGTGCGCGCCTGCCGGTAAGTGATTGAATGCCATCGCGGCAGCCGATCCCTCCCCTTACCTTCGGGTGGGGAGGCCCCTGGGGGGCGCCGCTCGATAGCAAGGTGCTGGAGGATCCGTGGACCTGTCCCTGTCGACTCGCACTGTCGGCGACCGCACGGTCGTAGAGGTCGGTGGCGAGATTGATGTGTATACCGCGCCCAAGCTGCGCGAGCAGTTGGTGGAGTTGGTGAACGACGGCAGCTACCACCTGGTTGTCGACATGGAGCGAGTGGACTTCCTCGACTCCACCGGCCTCGGTGTGCTCGTGGGAGGCCTCAAGCGCGTTCGCGCGCACGAGGGCTCGCTGCGTCTGGTCTGCAACCAGGAGCGCATCCTGAAGATCTTCCGCATCACCGGTCTGACCAAGGTGTTCCCGATCCACACGAGTGTGGACGACGCCGTCAACGCCACCGACTGACGGCTTCCGGCGGCCGCCTCCCCGGCGGTCGCCGGCGCCGACGAGGAACGGGGGTCGCGGGCCGTGTTCGGTCCGGACCCCTGTCAAGGCACGCCCGTAGTCCGAGGGGGACGCACATGGCCACCGTTGAACTGCGCTTCAGCGCCCAGCCCGAACACGTCAGGACGGCCCGCCTCGTCGCGGCCGCCGTGGCGCGCAGGGCGGGTGTGGAGGAGGCCGTCCTCGACGAGGTCCGCCTCGCCGTCGGTGAGGCCTGCTCGCGTGCCGTCGGACTGCACCGCAGCAACGGGCTGACCGCGCCCGTCCGGGTCGTGCTGACCGAGGAGGAGAAGTCGTTCTCCATCGAGGTCGGCGACGAGGTGCCCGGACCGGCCGGCGGTGCGTCCGCCACCGTGCCCGGCATCGCGGCCGTCCTCGACCCGGACATCGACGGCGAGGACGAGATGGGTCTCGCCGTCATCAGCGGCCTCGTCGACGACGTCGCCGTCACCACCGGGGAAGCGGGCGGGACGATCCGCATGAGCTGGCCGATCTCCGGCCACGTGGACCTTTCCTAGCCGCTCCGGCCCCACGGGCCGGCGCGCCGTCGCTCCGCCCCCGCGCGACGGACGGCGAGCGCCCCGCCCGGAGCGAGCCGCCCCCGGGGCCGCCGCGCACGGGTGCGTCGTATCTTCCGATCTTTTTCAAGGCCCTGCTGAGCAGGGCCTTTTTCATTTCCCCGGATAAACCTCCGGAGCCTGATCGATCGTCAATGCCTTTGCCCCATTACTTCTTTTGAGGGTAATGGAGTGACGTGAGCCATTGCTGAGGAGCGAGACCGGGCCAATTCCGTTTCCCGCCCACTGTTTTGATCAGGTCGCGCTCCCTACAATCCGTCCACATCTTGAGCTCATCACGTCAAGGAGGACGAATGACGGGGCTCTTCACCCCTATCGCGCCCGATCATGTCGGTGATCTGGCAGCCGCAGTGCTCACCGAAGACAATCGGCTGATCGTTTTCGTGATCGCGGGAGTCGCTCTCGCCGCCCTCGTCGTCGCGCAGATCCTGGTGCGCCAGGTACTCGCCGCCGACGAGGGAACCGACAGCATGAAGAAGATCGCGGCAGCCGTTCAGGAAGGCGCCAACGCCTATCTCGGACGCCAGTTGCGCACGCTCGGCATCTTCGCCGTCGTGGTCTTCTTCCTGCTCTTCCTGCTCCCGGCCGACGACTGGACGCAGCGGGCGGGGCGTTCCGCCTTCTTCCTCGTCGGCGCGCTGTTCTCGGCCACCACCGGCTACATCGGCATGCGCCTCGCGGTGCGGGCCAACGTCCGCGTCGCCGCCGCCGCCCGTGAGGCCACCCCGGCCGAGGGCGAACCCGCCAAGGACCTGACCGACGTGGCCCACAAGGCCATGAAGATCGCCTTCCGGACGGGTGGCGTGGTCGGCATGTTCACCGTCGGACTCGGCCTGCTCGGCGCCTCCTGCGTCGTCCTGGTCTACGCCGCCGACGCGCCCAAGGTCCTGGAGGGCTTCGGCCTCGGCGCCGCGCTGATCGCGATGTTCATGCGCGTCGGCGGCGGCATCTTCACCAAGGCCGCCGACGTCGGCGCCGACCTGGTCGGCAAGGTCGAACAGGGCATTCCGGAGGACGATCCGCGCAATGCCGCGACCATCGCCGACAACGTGGGCGACAACGTCGGCGACTGCGCGGGAATGGCCGCCGACCTCTTCGAGTCCTACGCCGTCACCCTCGTGGCCGCGCTCATCCTCGGCAAGGCCGCGTTCGGCGACCTCGGCCTGGCCTTCCCGCTGATCGTCCCCGCCATCGGCGTCATCACCGCCATGATCGGGATCTTCGCGGTCGCGCCCCGCCGCTCCGACCGCTCCGGGATGACCGCGATCAACCGCGGGTTCTTCATCTCCGCCGTGATCTCGCTCGTCCTCGTGGCCATCGCCGTCTACGCCTACCTGCCGGCCACCTACAAGGAGCTGGTCGGCGTCGAGGACGCCGCGATCGCCAACCACTCCGGGGACCCGCGCCTGCTGGCCCTCGTCGCCGTCGCCATCGGCATCGTGCTCGCCGCCCTGATCCAGCAGCTCACCGGCTACTTCACCGAGACCAACCGGCGCCCCGTCAAGGACATCGGCAAGTCCTCGCTGACCGGACCCGCCACCGTGGTGCTCGCCGGCATCTCCGTCGGCCTGGAGTCCGCCGTCTACACGGCGCTCCTCATCGGCCTCGGCGTCTACGGGGCGTTCCTCCTCGGCGGCACCTCGATCATGCTCGCGCTGTTCGCGGTCGCCCTCGCCGGCACCGGCCTGCTGACCACCGTCGGCGTCATCGTCGCCATGGACACCTTCGGCCCGGTCTCCGACAACGCCCAGGGCATCGCCGAGATGTCCGGCGACGTCGAGGGCGCCGGCGCGCAGGTCCTGACCGACCTCGACGCCGTCGGCAACACCACCAAGGCCATCACCAAGGGCATCGCCATCGCCACCGCCGTCCTGGCCGCCGCGGCGCTCTTCGGCTCCTACAACGACGCCATCGTCGGCGCGGTGAAGGAAGTCGGCGCCAAGGCCGGGGAGATGAACCTCAGCCTCGACATCGCCCAGCCCAACAACCTCGTGGGCCTGATCCTGGGCGCGGCGGTCGTGTTCCTCTTCTCGGGCCTGGCCATCAACGCCGTGTCCCGCTCCGCGGGCGCCGTCGTCTACGAGGTGCGCCGGCAGTTCCGCGAGCACCCCGGGATCATGGACTACACCGAGAAGCCCGAGTACGGGCGCGTCGTGGACATCTGCACCAAGGACGCGCTGCGCGAACTCGCCACGCCCGGCCTGCTCGCCGTCCTCACGCCGATCGCGGTCGGCTTCTCGCTCGGCGTCGGCGCGCTCGGCTCCTTCCTCGCGGGCGCCATCGGCACCGGCACCCTGATGGCCGTCTTCCTCGCCAACTCCGGTGGCGCGTGGGACAACGCGAAGAAGCTCGTCGAGGACGGCCACCACGGCGGCAAGGGCAGCGAGTCGCACGCCGCGGTCGTCATCGGCGACACGGTCGGCGACCCGTTCAAGGACACCGCGGGCCCGGCCATCAACCCGCTGCTGAAGGTGATGAACCTGGTGGCGCTGCTGATCGCCCCCGCCGTCGTGCAGTTCAGCTACGGCGAGGACACGAGCGCGACCGTACGGGGCATCGTCGCGGCCATCGCGATCCTCGTCATCGTCGGGGCCGTCTACGTCTCCAAGCGCCGCGGCATCGCCGTCGGGGACGAGAGCGCCGGCGGGAACGCGGAGCGGGTGGCCCAATCGGCCGGTCCGGCCGTGGTCTCCTGACACCGGGGCCCCGATCGCGGGGCCCCGACAGCCCGGACGACGGGCGCACCGGGCCCGTCGGCCCGGGGATGCGCCCGAACGGCGGACGGGCGGCGCGGACCGACGCGCCGTCCGTCCGCCTTTGTGCGTGCCCGGATGGCGGGCGTGTATCTTCCGGGCCGAGAGCCTTCGAAGGGACCAATCCGGTGAACAAGAAGCTTGCGGCCGCGGTGTCCGGCGGTGCGGTACTGATGCTCGTCCTGTCCGGCTGCGGTGGTGGCGACGACAACGGCGACAAGAAGGCCGAGGCCTGGGCCAAGAAGGTCTGCGACAAGTGGGAGCCAGAGCTCACCAAGATCAAGGACACCAACGACGAGCTGAAGCGCGTCGCGACGCAGAGCAGCAAGCCCGAGGAGGTCCAGAAGACCGACTCGGCCGCCTTCCAGACGCTGTCCGACGCCTACAAGACCATGGGCGGGGCGCTGACGGCCGAGGGCGAACCGCCGGTCAAGGACGGCAAGTCCGCCGCCGACGCCGTCGTCAAGAGCTACGACGAGATCTCCAAGGGCTACACCGATCTGAAGACGAAGATCGACGCCCTGGACGCCAAGGACCAGGCGAAGTTCGCGGAGGGCCTCCAGCAGGTCGCCGGCGGACTCAACGCGGTCGCGGCCAACGAGACGGCGAGCAAGGAGAAGCTCAAGTCGTCCGGGCTGAAGGTGCTCAACACCCAGAAGGGCTGCCAGGTCAGCACGCCCCAGTAGCCGCTCGGCGCCCGCGCCCCGCCCGGGGGCGCGGGCGGGTCCCGGGGCCCCGGCCACGCGGGGACCCCCGGCCCCCCGGCGGTCCGACAGCCCTGGCGCGCGTCGCGGGGTCGTACGCAATGCCGGTACGGGCGGCCACAATGGACGCGTGAGTACCACCAGCCTCCCCCAGCCGCAGCCCGAACGCGCCGCCGCGCTCCGCGCCGCCCTGCTCGCCGCCGGCTTCACCGCCGACGGACTGCTCGACCTCCTCGGCGCCCCCGCCTACGCCGCGCTCGCCCGCAGCGAGACGGTGCCCGCCCTGCGCGCCACGCGCGCCCACGGGGACGGCCCGCTCGCGAGCCTGGTGCGGCTGTTCCTCCTCCAGAACCCCGTGCCCTACGTCCACGCCGCGCAGGCCCTGCCCGTCGAGGACGCGCTCGCCGACGGCTGGCTGCGGCGCGAGGGCGACGAGGTGCACGCCACCGTGGACGTGCGCCCGTACGGCGGCCCGGACGGCGAGGACTGGTTCATCGTCTCGGACCTCGGCTGCGCCGTCGGCGGGGCCGGCGGCATCGGCAGCCGCGAGGAGGGCGTGGTCCTCGGCGTCGGCGGAGCCTCCACGACCCTGGCCGGGATCACCGTCCGGATCCCCGTCGCGACGGCTCTCGACCTCGGCACCGGCTCCGGCATCCAGGCGCTGCACGCCGCACAGCACGCCACCCGGGTCACCGCCACCGACGTCAACCCCCGCGCCCTGGAATTCACCCGTCTGACGCTGGCGCTCTCCGGGGCGCCGGAGGCCGAACTGTTGGCCGGATCCCTGTTCGAGCCCGTCGGCGAGGCGACGTTCGACCTGATCGTGTCCAACCCGCCCTTCGTGATCTCGCCCGGCGCGCGGCTCACGTACCGGGACGGCGGCATGGGCGGCGACGACCTGTGCCGGACCCTCGTCCAGGAGGCGGGCGCCCACCTCAACCCGGGCGGCTACGCGCAGTTCCTCGGCAACTGGCAGCACGTCGAGGGGGAGGACTGGCACGAGCGGGTCCGCTCCTGGGTGCCGCGCGGCTGCGACGCCTGGATCGTGCAGCGCGACGTGCAGGACGTGACGCAGTACGCGGAGCTGTGGCTGCGCGACGCGGGCGACCACCGCACCGACCCCGCCGAGTACGCGCGGCGCTACGAGGACTGGCTGGACGAGTTCGAGGCCCGCAAGACCAAGGCCGTCGGTTTCGGCTGGATCACGCTGCGCCGCAGCGACGCCGCCGAACCCTCGATCGTCGTCGAGGAGTGGCCGCACTCGGTCGAACAGCCGCTCGGCGAAACGGTCCTGGCGCACTTCGCCCGCCAGGACTACCTGCGCGAGAACGACGACGCGGCGCTGCTGGCCGGGTACTTCCGGCTGACCGCGGAGGTCGTCCAGGAGCAGGTCGGCGCCCCCGGGGCGGAGGATCCGGAACACGTGGTGCTGCGGCAGAACCGGGGGATGCGCAGGGCGACCAAGGTCGACACGGTCGGCGCGGGCTTCGCCGGAGTGTGTGACGGGTCACTGAGCGCGGGGCGGATCCTGGACGCCATCGCACAACTGATGGAGGAGGATCCGGTCACCCTGCGGGACCGGACCCCGGAGGCGATCCGGATGCTGGTGGAACAGGGCTTCCTGGAGCCGGTCCGGCAGGTGTAGCCCGGTCGGACCGTACGCCGCGACGGGCCGCGCCGGCCCGTTCGGGGGCGGCCCTTCGCCGTGACGTAACCCGGGGTTCGTCCGCCGTATCCCCGCGGCCGGCAGGCTCCTGGACACAGCGGGATCCGGGGGGATCCGGCGCGGCCCAGGGGTAAAGGGGAACGGCATGGAACGCGGTCCGGCGATCTTCGCGGCAACCGTCTTCCTGCTGTTCGGAGCTGCGCTGCTGGTCTGGACGGGAGCGCGCGCCCTGCACCGCGCGCCGGTGGCCGAGGGCGTGCGCCCCGTCGTGGCCGTACCGCTGGCGCTGCTGGCCGGCGCGGGCTCGCTGGCCCTCGGGGTCTGGTGCCTCCAGCGGTTCTGAGGCGCGTACCCGCGATGATCCTCCGAGGGGTGTGAAACCCGACGTCGAGGCGGGTGCGGGGCGGGGCCAGACGGCCCTTTGGCCACTCGGCCCGGTGACCGGGAGGGGCCCGGCGCGGCATCCGGGCGGCAGAAATGGCACTTGTCGGGTTACCGTTCGAGTGGCCGTTGCGGGCTTGTGCCGTTTGACACGGGGGCGGGTTGTACCGTCACACTCCGCAGCGTCGCCGTACCGCGACCGAGTGCCGACCGGAGAGAAGAGCCAAGTTGTCCCCGACTAGCGAGACCGCAAAGGGCGGCCGCCGACTCGTCATCGTCGAGTCCCCTGCCAAGGCGAAGACGATCAAGGGCTACCTCGGCCCGGGATACGTCGTCGAGGCGAGCGTCGGGCACATCCGCGACCTCCCCAACGGCGCGGCCGAGGTCCCCGACAAGTACACCGGCGAGGTCCGTCGCCTCGGCGTGGACGTCGAGCACGACTTCCAGCCGATCTACGTCGTCAACGCCGACAAGAAGGCCCAGGTCAGGAAGCTCAAGGAGCTGCTGGCCGAGTCCGACGAACTCTTCCTCGCCACCGATGAGGACCGCGAGGGCGAAGCCATCGCGTGGCACCTGCAGGAAGTCCTCAAGCCCAAGGTCCCCGTCCACCGGATGGTCTTCCACGAGATCACCAAGGACGCGATCCGCGACGCCGTCGCCAACCCGCGCGAGCTCAACCAGCGCATGGTCGACGCCCAGGAGACCCGCCGCATCCTCGACCGCCTCTACGGCTACGAGGTCTCGCCGGTCCTGTGGAAGAAGGTCATGCCGCGCCTGTCGGCCGGCCGCGTCCAGTCGGTGGCCACCCGCCTCGTCGTCGAGCGCGAGCGCGAGCGCATCGCCTTCCGCTCCGCCGAGTACTGGGACCTCACCGGGACCTTCTCCACCGGCCGCGCCGGTGACCCCTCCGACCCGTCGTCGCTGGTCGCCCGCCTGAACACGGTGGACGGCAAGCGCGTCGCGCAGGGCCGTGACTTCGGCCCGAACGGGCAGCTCAAGAGCGAGGTGCTGCACCTCGACGAGGCGAACGCCCGCGCCCTCGCCGCCGCGCTGGAGGGCGCCTCCTTCGCGGTCCGGTCGGTCGAGTCCAAGCCGTACCGCCGCTCCCCGTACGCCCCCTTCCGCACGACGACGCTCCAGCAGGAGGCCTCGCGCAAGCTGGGCTTCGGTGCGAAGGCGACCATGCAGGTGGCCCAGAAGCTGTACGAGAACGGCTTCATCACCTACATGCGTACCGACTCCACCACGCTGTCGGACACCGCCGTCTCGGCGGCGCGGGCGCAGGTCACCCAGCTCTACGGGGCCGACTACCTGCCGGAGAAGCCGCGCGTCTACGCGGGCAAGGTCAAGAACGCGCAGGAGGCGCACGAGGCGATCCGGCCTTCGGGTGATCGTTTCCGCACTCCGGCCGAGACCGGTCTCACCGGCGACCAGTTCCGCCTGTACGAGCTGATCTGGAAGCGGACCGTCGCCTCCCAGATGAAGGACGCGACCGGCAACTCGGTGACCGTCAAGATCGGCGGCCGGGCGAGCGACGGCCGCGACGCCGAGTTCAGCGCCTCCGGCAAGACGATCACCTTCCACGGCTTCATGAAGGCCTACGTCGAAGGCGCCGACGACCCGAACGCCGAGCTCGACGACCGCGAGAAGCGGCTGCCGCAGGTCGCCGAGGGCGACGCGCTGAGCGCCGAGGAGATCACCGCCGACGGCCACTCGACCAAGCCGCCGGCCCGCTACACCGAGGCCTCGCTGGTCAAGGAGCTGGAGGAGCGGGAGATCGGCCGCCCGTCGACGTACGCGTCGATCATCGGCACGATCCTCGACCGCGGCTACGTCTTCAAGAAGGGCACGGCGCTCGTCCCGTCCTTCCTGTCGTTCGCCGTGGTGAACCTCCTGGAGACGCACTTCGGGCGGCTCGTCGACTACGACTTCACCGCGAAGATGGAGGACGACCTCGACCGCATCGCGCGGGGCGAGGCCCAGTCCGTGCCGTGGCTGAAGCGCTTCTACTTCGGCTCCGAGGACGCCTCCGAGGTCGTACCGGCCGACGGCGACCACCTCGGAGGCCTGAAGGAGCTGGTCACGGACCTGGGCGCCATCGACGCCCGGGAGATCTCCTCCTTCCCCGTCGGCGACGGCATCGTCCTGCGCGTCGGCCGCTACGGGCCCTACGTGGAGCGCGGCGAGAAGGACGCGGAGGGCCACCAGCGGGCCGACGTGCCCGACGACCTCGCTCCGGACGAGCTGACGGTCGAGTTCGCACAGGAACTGTTCGCGAAGCCGAGCGGTGAGTTCGAGCTGGGCACCGACCCGATCAGCGGGAACCAGATCGTCGCCAAGGACGGCCGCTACGGCCCGTACGTGACGGAGATCCTCCCCGAGGGCACGCCCAAGACCGGCAAGAACGCCGTCAAGGCGCGCACGGCCTCGCTCTTCAAGTCGATGTCCCTGGACACGGTCACCCTCGACGACGCCATGCGCCTCATGTCGCTGCCGCGCGTGGTCGGTCTCGACGCCGAGGGCGTCGAGATCACCGCCCAGAACGGCCGCTACGGCCCGTACCTGAAGAAGGGGACGGACTCGCGGTCGCTGGAGACCGAGGACCAGCTCTTCTCGATCACCCTCGACGAGGCGCTGGCCATCTACGCCCAGCCCAAGCAGCGCGGACGCGCCGCCGCCAAGCCCCCGCTGAAGGAACTGGGCACCGACCCGGTCAGCGAGAAGCCGGTGGTGGTCAAGGACGGCCGCTTCGGTCCGTACGTGACGGACGGCGAGACGAACGCGACCCTGCGCCGCGACGACGACGTCGAGACCATCACGCCGGAGCGCGGCTACGAGCTCCTCGCGGAGAAGCGCGCGAAGGGCCCGGCCAAGAAGACCGCGAAGAAGGCGCCCGCGAAGAAGGCCCCGGCGAAGAAGGCGACGGCGGCCAAGAAGACGACCGCCGCGGCGAAGAAGACGGCGGCGAAGAAGACCACGACCGCCAAGAAGACGACGACCAAGACCGCGGCGGCGAAGAAGACGACCACGAAGGCCGCGGCGGCCGCGGACGAGTAGGCACCGGCGCGGACCGGCGGACCACCGCCGCCCGGCCGACGCAGGAGGGCCCCGCGCGGATCGCGCGGGGCCCTCGCGCGTGTCCGGCGAAGGTGGGTGCCGGGTCACATCCGGCTTTGTCCACAGGCCACGGCAGCGGCCTTGCGCAGCGGATAGGCTGGGCGGATGACGCGAGCCGAGCAGCCAACGGTCGTGACCGCCCCCGAGAACCCCACCTACGACGAAGCCCTCGCCGCGGACTCCCGCGAGCGGGCGGTGCGCGCCCTGCTGCGCACCCCCGGGCTGCGTCGACTGTGGAGCGCCCAGCTGGTGACCGGCATCGGTGATGCCCTCGCCCTGCTGGTCCTGGTGCTGTTGACCCTCCAGGCGGCCGTCACCGCAGGTCCCGACCTGTTCGGCGGCGGATACCGGGGAGCGGCCCTCGCCGTCGCCGCGGTCTTCGCCGTGCGGGTCTTCGCCACCGTGCTCTTCGGCGCCGTCCTGCTGGGACCCCTCGCCCGGCTCACCGCCCCCGGCGGGGCGCTCGACCGCCGCTGGACCATGGTGGGCGCCGACGGGCTGCGCATCGCCCTGTTCGTCGTCGCCCCGCTCTGGCTCGACTGGATCCCGGCCCACGCGACGACCGTGCTGCTGGCCACCGTGTTCGTCTCCGGCGCCGCCGAGCGGGTGTGGACCCTGGCCAAGGAGAGCGCCGCGCCCGCGCTGCTGCCGGCCGTGCCGCCGGAGGGGGCGACCGTACGGCCGCTCCCCGACCACCTCGACGCCCTGCGCCGGTTGACCCTGCGCACCGCCTTCGCGGCGCTGCCCGTCGCCGCCGCCTCGCTGCTCGTGGCCACCCTGGTCGGGCGCGCGCTCGGGCTCGGGGTGGACTGGTTCGCCGCGAACCAGGCCGCGCTGGGCTCGTACGTCGCCGCCGGCCTCTTCGCCGCCTCCGTCTCGCTGCTGGTCCCGCTGACCCTGCCGGCGACGAAGACCCCGAGGCCGCGTTCCCCGCTGGAGGGGCTGCGGGCCCCCAAGACGGGCGACCGGCCCGAGAAGGGGCGTACGGGCGCGATCCCGCTGCTGGTGCTGACCTGCGCCGCCGTCGCCGGGGCCATCGCCTCCGCCGCCTCCGTCTCGGTCCTGCACGCCTTCGACCTCGGCGGCGGCCCGTCCACGTACGCCCTGCTGCTGCTCGGCCTCGTCGGCGGCACCGCCCTCGGCATCCGCGCCAACCAGGCCGGCAAGGTGCTGCCCGCGCTCTCGCGGCGCCGACTGCTGGCCCTGGCCACCGCCGTGGCCGGGCTCGCGCTGCTGCTGACCGGACTGGTCCCGGACACCGCGACCGTGGTCTTCCTGGCCCTGCTCGCCGGATTCGCCGCCGGTGTCGCCGCCAACACCGGACACACCCTGATCGACCAGGAGACCGAGGAGTTCCGCCGGGCCCGGGTCACCGAACACCTCCAGGCCGTGGTCCGGGTCGCCGTGGCCCTCGGCGCCGTCGCCGCACCGCTCGTGGCGGCCGGCATCGGCCCGCACCGGCTCGGCGGCGGGGACGGCCTCCCCACGCACGGCGGAGCCGCCTTCACCCTCGTACTGGTCGGCCTCCTGCTGCTGCCCGCAGCCGGGATCGTGCTCGCCCGGGCCGACGACCGCGGCGGCGTACCGCTGCGCCGCGACCTGCGCGACGCGCTGCGCGGCGGGGAACCCGTACAGGCCCCCTCCACCACCGGTTTCTTCATCGCCCTCGAAGGCGGCGACGGGGCCGGCAAGTCCACCCAGGTGGAAGCCCTCGCGGACTGGATACGGGGCAAGGGCCACGAGGTCGTCGTCACCCGCGAGCCGGGAGCCACCCCCGTCGGCAAGCGGCTGCGCTCCATCCTGCTCGACGTCTCCTCCGCCGGACTGTCGAACCGCGCCGAGGCGCTGCTGTACGCCGCCGACCGCGCCGAACACGTCGACACCGTGGTCCGGCCCGCCCTGGAGCGGGGCGCCGTCGTCATCTCCGACCGCTACATCGACTCCTCGGTCGCCTACCAGGGCGCCGGCCGCGACCTGTCCCCGACGGAGATCGCCCGGATCTCCCGCTGGGCCACCGACGGCCTCGTACCGAACCTGACCGTGCTGCTCGACGTGTCGCCCGAGACCGCCCGCGAGCGCTTCACCGAGGCCCCGGACCGGCTGGAATCGGAGCCCGCGGAGTTCCACCGGAGGGTCCGCGCCGGCTTCCTGACGCTCGCCGCCGCCGACCCCGGCCGCTACCTCG
This sequence comes from Streptomyces sp. NPDC048606, assembly GCF_040650855.1. Lineage (NCBI taxonomy): Bacteria > Bacillati > Actinomycetota > Actinomycetes > Kitasatosporales > Streptomycetaceae > Streptomyces > Streptomyces sp. NPDC048606. The sequence goes on from NZ_JBEZIB010000018.1 coordinate 94,378, forward strand.
TGGTCGACGCGGGCCAGGACCCCGGCTCGGTGACCACCGTCGTACGCCACCGCCTGGACCGGATGCTGCCGCTCTCCGAGGCCGAGGTCGCCGCGCAGCTCGAAGCGCGCCGGCTCGCCGAGGAGGAGGCCCGGCGCAGGGCCGAGGAAGAGGCCGCCCGCAAGGCCGAGGAAGCCCGACTGAAGGCCGAGGAGGAGGCCCGCCTGGCCCGGGAGGCCGAGGAGGCGCGGATCAAGGCCGAGGCGGAGGCCGCCGAGGCCCGCCGCGTCGCGGAGGCGGAAGCCGCCCGCAGGGCCGAGGAGGAGCGCCTGCGCCTGGCGGAGGAGGCCCGCGTCAAGGCCGAGGCCGAGCGGCTGCGCGTCGAGGCCGAGGAGCGGGCCCGCGCCGCCGAGGCCGAGCGGATCCGGCTCCAGGAGGCGGAGGAGGCCCGGCTGCGCGCCGAGGCGGAGGCCCGCCGGCTGGAGAAGCAGCGCCGGGCGGAAGAGGCCCTGCTGCGCGCCGAGGAGGCACGCCGACTGGCGGAGGCCTCGGCCGCCGCCGCTGCCGCCGCGGCGGCGGCTTCGAAGCCCGCGGTGCCCCCGGCCCCTCCGGCGCCCCCGGCGCCCCCAGTGTCCCCGGCCGCTCAGGCCGCCCCGGCCGCCGCTCCGGAGCGGGAACCCGCGCCCAGGGTGGAGATGCGCAAGGAGCCGTCGCCGACGGAGCGGGCGCCCAGGGTGCCCGCGCGGGAGGAACCGCACCCGGACGAGGCCGTCACCGTCGAGACCCCGGTGGTCAAGCGGGTCGTGCGGCCCGACGACGTGACGCAGACCGTGCCGGTCCCCGTCATCGACCCCGACGCGCGCGCCGTCGACGAGACGGCCGTGCTGCCGCCCTACCGGCCCGACGGCCCGGACGCCGGCGAAGGCTCCGGCGAGGCCCCCGCGGCGCCGTCGGCGCGCCGTACGCGTCCGACCGGCTCCGCACGGACCGGCTCCGCCTCCCGTCCGACCGCCCGGCGCCCCGAGGAGAACCCGACCGACCGGGTGCCGCCGGGGATCTTCCGCGACACCGGCAACGACGTGACCCGCGAGCTGCCGGTCCTCGGCGACGACGGCCACCCGCGCCGGACCCCGTCCGACTGGGCGGAGGCCACCCCGATGGACGACCTGCCGACGCTGGCGGACGAACTGCTGGGCCCCCGCCCGGACCACGACGGCGACGACGACACCGAAGGACGGCGCGGGCGCCGCTGACGCGGCCCGACCCCCGCCCGGACCGGCGGGGGTTGTCGGTGGCGGGCGCCACAATGGGAGCCGGGCCACGGCACGGCACGGCACGGACACGGACAGCGAGAGGCGGTGGGCGGGATGCCCGTATGGGACGACCTGGTGGGACAGGAGCGGGTCCAGGCACAACTGGCCGCCGCCGCCCGTGACGCCGACGCCTTCGTCACGGCCGCCGCCGAGGGCGCCCCGCCGCCCGCCGCGTCCAAGATGACCCACGCCTGGCTGTTCACCGGCCCGCCCGGCTCCGGCAGGGCCACCGCCGCGCGGGCCTTCGCGGCCGCCCTCCAGTGCGTCAGCCCCGACCGGGCGCTCGGCGGGGAACCCGGCTGCGGGTTCTGCGACGGCTGCCACACCACCCTCGTCGGCACCCACGCCGACGTGGAGGTCGTCCGGACCGACCTGCTGTCGATCGGCGTCAAGGAGACCCGCGACCTGGTCCGCCGCGCCCAGCTGTCGCCGGCCGTCGGGCGCTGGCAGGTCATCGTCCTGGAGGACGCCGACCGCCTCACCGAAGGCGCCGGCAACGTCCTCCTGAAGGCCGTGGAGGAGCCCGCCCCGCGCACCGTGTGGCTGCTGTGCGCGCCCTCCCTGGAGGACGTGCTGCCCACCATCCGCTCCCGCTGCCGGCACCTGACCCTCGGCACCCCGTCCGTGGAGGCCGTCGCCGACCTGCTGGTGCGGCGCGACGGCGTCGAACCCGAAGCCGCGTACGCCGCCTCGCGGGCCACCCAGGGCCACATCGACCGCGCCCGCCGGCTCGCCACCGACGGGTCCGCGCGCGCCCGCCGCGCCTCCGTGCTGAAGCTGCCGCTGCGCGTGGACGACGTGGGCGCCTGCCTCAAGGCGGCGCAGGAACTGGTGGACGCCGCCGCCGAGGACGCCAAGCAGGTCGCCGAAGAGGTGGACGCGAAGGAGACCGAGGACCTCAGGGCCGCGCTCGGCGCCGGAGCGGGCGCGGGCAGCCGCATGCCGCGCGGCACGGCCGGCGTCATGAAGGAGCTGGAGGACCGGCAGAAGCGCCGCCGGACCCGCACCCAGCGCGACACCCTCGACCTGGCCCTCACCGACCTCACCGGCTTCTACCGGGACGTGCTGGCCATCCAGCTCGGCTCGCGGGTGGCCATCGCCAACGAGGAGGTCCGCCACGACCTCGACCGGGTCGCCCGTGCCTGCGGCCCCGAGCGGACCCTGCGCCGCATCGAGGCGATCATCGCCTGCCGCGACGCCCTCGACCGCAACGTCGCCCCCCTGCTCGCGGTCGAGGCGATGACGATGGCCCTGCGCGCGGGCTGACGGCCTCACCCGTCCGAGCGACGCGGCGCCGCGCGTGGCCGGGGTCGCCCGCGGTCCGGGTCGCGGTGTGCCGCGCGGGGTCCGGCCGGGCAGACCCCCGATCCGCGCCCGCCCGCGGGAGGGCCGCCCGGCCGTCGCCCGCCCGACGGGTCCGCCGGGCAGCACGTAGGCTCGCCGCATGGACACCAGGAGCCTGCTGCGTACCACCGGGACCGTGATCGCAGCCGCCGGGCTGCTGCTCTCCGGATGCACCTCCGGCGGTACGGACCTGGCCTCGGCGGAGACGGCCGCCGTACCGGCCGGGCTGCGCACGTACTACGACCAGAAGCTGAACTGGCGCGACTGCGGCGTCCCCGGGTTCCAGTGCGCCACGATGAAGGCGCCGCTGGACTACGCGAACCCCGGTTCCGGGCAGGACGTCGAGCTGGCGGTGGCCCGCAAGGCGGCGACCGGGCCGGGCAAGCGCCTCGGGTCGCTCCTGGTCAACCCCGGCGGGCCGGGCGGCTCCGGGATCGGCTACCTCCAGGCGTACGCGGGCATCGGCTATCCGGCCGCCGTCCGGGCCCGCTACGACATGGTGTCCTTCGACCCGCGCGGGGTGGCGCGCAGCAGCCCCGTCGAGTGCCTGACCGGGCCGCAGATGGACCGCTTCACCCAGGTCGACCAGACCCCGGACGACCAGGAGGAGCGGGCCCGGCTGGTGGCGGCGTTCAAGGAGTTCGCGGCGGGCTGCGAGGAGCGCTCCCGGCGGGTCCTGCCGCACGTGTCCACCGTCGACGCGGCCCGCGACATGGACATGCTCCGGGAGGTGCTGGGCGACCCGAAGCTGAACTACGTCGGCGCCTCGTACGGCACCCTGCTCGGGGCGACGTACGCGGACCTCTTCCCGAAGCGGGTGGGGCGGCTGGTGCTGGACGGGGCGATGGACCCCTCACGGCCGGCGCTCGAACTCAACCGCGACCAGACGGAGGGCTTCGAGACGGCCTTCCGCTCCTTCGCCAAGGACTGCGCCAAGCAGCCCGACTGTCCCCTGGGCCAGGGGGACCCCGACGCGGTGGGGCAGCGGCTGAAGGAGTTCTTCCGCAAGGTCGACGAGCAGCCCGTGCCGTCCGGTGACCCCGCGCGCCCGCTGGGCGAGGCCCTCGCGACGACGGGCGTGATCGCGGCCCTGTACGACGAGAGCGCGTGGCCGCAGCTGCGCGAGGCCCTCAAGGAGGCCATGGACGGCGACGGCGCCCCGATGCTGGCCCTGGCCGACAGCTACTACGAACGCGAGGGCGACGGCTCGTACGCGAACCTCATGTACGCCAACGCCGCCGTGAACTGCCTTGACCAGCCGGCGGCCTTCGACGGCCCCGACGCGGTGGACGCCGCCCTGCCGTCCTTCCGGAAGGCCTCCCCGGTCTTCGGGGCCGGGCTGGCGTGGGCCTCCCTGAACTGCGCCTACTGGCCCGTGAAGGCCACGGGCGCGGCGAAGCCGCTGACGGCGAAGGGCGCGGCGCCCATCGTGGTGGTCGGCACGACCCGCGACCCGGCGACCCCGTACAAGTGGGCCGAGGCCCTGGCCGGCCAGCTCGACTCGGGCACCCTGCTGACCTACGACGGCGACGGCCACACGGCGTACGGGCGGGGCAGCGACTGCGTCGACACCGCCGTCAACCGCTACCTCCTGGAGGGCCGCGCCCCCGCGAACGGCACCCGCTGCTGACCCCGAACGGACCTTGGTTCGGGGCACCCGGTTTAACCCTGTAGACTTGGCGCCGCTGCTGATGAGAGTCTCCCACCAGGGAGTTCCCATCTTCCGCGGTGCCGCCTTAGCTCAGTTGGCCAGAGCAACGCACTCGTAATGCGTAGGTCTCGGGTTCGAATCCCGAAGGCGGCTCCAGAGAAGTCCAGGTCAGATACCCGCTGACCTGGGCTTTTTCTTATGCCCGGACCAGTCGGGGGCGGAACGCGATGATCTTCGCACCCTCGTGCGTGCCCATTGCGTGCTCATTCTGCTGAGCAGGAACCGGTGCGACCTCGACGTTCGCCGGCCCGGACTCGACCTCGACCTCGGCCTCGGCGCCGACTGCAACGGGACGTCGTACGGCCCCCCTCGGAACCATGGCGGCCGTAGCCTCGGCGGCGTCGCGCGCAGCTTTGGGCATGACCGACTGATAGATGTCCCGCGTGATCCGGCTGTCACTGTGGCCGAGCGTCTCGGACACGATCTTGACGTCGACGCCGGCCGCGAGCATGAGCGAGGCGGCGACGTGCCGCAGATCGTGCAGCCGGATCGGCGGCAGACCGGACAGCTCGACGAGCCGCTCGAACTGGTCGGTCAACCAACCGGGGTGAATCCACTCGCCGTTCTCCTGAGTGAACATCCGGCCCGTGTCCTGCCATGCCTCGCCCCATTCGACGCGCTCGGCGCCCTGCTTGGTCCGATGCGCTTCGAGCACCTCGACGGTGTACTCGTCGAGCGAGATGATCCGCTCGCCGCTGTCCGTCTTGGGCGCCGACTCGACAACTTCCCAACCGTCCTGCACGAGCTGCGTCGCGACCGTGAGTTCGCCCGTACCGGTGTTGTAGTCGGACCATCGGACGCCGCACGCCTCGCCGCGGCGCAGACCTCGGAACGTGATCAGATGGAACAACGGCAGCAGCCGGTGCCGGAAGTCGGCGAGGAAGTCGAGGAACGCGCCCGCCTGCTCGGGCGTCCACACCATGACAGCGCTCGGCTTCTCGCCCGTCCGCAGCCACTCGGCGATGCGCTCGTCGGTCCACACCATCGCTTTCGGGCGCTTGGCCGCGACGAGTTCGACGTGCTGCGCGGCGTTGAACGTGATCGAGCCTCGGGCTATCGCCGTGTTCAGCGCCGCCCGCAGCGTTGCCCTGATGTGCTGCTGCGTCGAGGGCCCGGTGAGCCGTCGAAACGGCGGCATGGCGTCGATGGCCTCGCGCATGGCCTTACGGCGGGCGCGGTTCTCTCCTCCCTTCCAAGGGATCGTCTTGAGCTCGGCGACCGCGGCGCGACGCGTGGTGTTCGCCTCGGTGATCTCGATGTTCGTCTCGGCGATGCCCTCGAACATGGCGTCGAGGTGCGGCACGGTGAGGCGGTCGAGGCGGATGTGCCCGATCCGGGGGCGCAAGTGGCACCGGATGTCGAGCTCGTACCGGTCGTGTCCGCTCTTGCGCAGCGCCTTTTTGCCGGCGAGCCACAGGTCGAGCCACTCGGCGACGGTCATGTGCTGCGTGAGCGACTGGCCGGTGCCGAACTTGCGCTTGGTCTCGTCGTAGTCGGGGATCGCTTCCTTGGTCGCGCCGACGGATTCGAGCAGGTCGCCGATGCGGGCGCGGCCGTCCTTGTCGTCCTTGTCGGCGATGTTCAGCAGGGCGCGAACCTTGTCGAGGTCTGCCTGCGCCTCGGTCTGCGTGTCGTATCCGGCGCGGCGGAAGAGTCGGCGGTCGCCGTCCTTGGTCGGGGGCAGTTCCTGCCGGATCGACCACACGCCGTGTGCGCGCTGCTTGAGCTTGGGGCAGGAACTGCCCAGCGGCTTACTGGCCTTGTCGCGGCAGTAGCAGCGTTTCGTCGTTGTGCCTTTCGCGGTCACTCAGTACCTCTCGGGTTGATCTGGTCGGGATGGTCGAGCAGGCCGAGCCGCTTCAAGTCCCCGCCCAACTCGGCGGATAGGGCGGGAACGGTGAGGCTCGCGCGGTGCATGTCGTTGACGATCTGCGCGAGCTCGTCGAGGCGGTCGACGTACTCGGTCTGTGCGGATGGGTCGAGCGCGGCGCGTAGTCGGGCCTTGTGGGCCGTTTCGCGGCGCCGTGCGAGTTCGGGGTACAGCGAGGCCGGATAGGCGGCTGTGGCCCATGCGGCGGCCCATGTCTGGCCGGTGCCGGCGATCTGCCGGGAGTCGGGGACGTACCGCCCGTCGAGGGGCCCGTCGAGCGTCGGCGTCGCCTCGCCGGTCATCCACTGCCACACCGTGTAGGGGTCGCGCGGGTCGGCGGCCGGAACGGTGGGCACTGTGTCCTCGCTCCCGAGAGGGAGCATCAGGAGCAGTGGAGGAGTGGCGAGGGCGAGGCCGAGCACGAACAGGTCGTCGACGTCCACCGGACGGCGGCGCTGTTTGCCCTCGCCGCCGGATCGGCCGGTCTCGATGCTGACGATCACGGCGTACGTGATGTCGGGGCGCCCGAGGCGGGCGCACTCGGCGGCGAGCTCGTGCCTGTTCATGCCGAGGCGCTCGCGGTGCCGGCGGATCTGCGAGGCGACGACGTCGCCCGCTGTCTGGTGATTGTGCATATTGCAAAGCTAGCTTTGTTGGTTGCAAAGCGCCAGTCTTGATCGTACGTTGCTGATCTAGGCACTGCTCGGCACCATCGGGCCGACGTGCGCATTGATGTCACAGGGGGCAGATCATGAGCAGTACAGAGCAGGGAATGACACACGACGAGCTGATGACCCTTCCCGTCGCGGTCCCCCTGGAGACCGCCAATCGGGCGCTGCACCTCGGCCGAACGACCGGGTATCACCTCGCGCGGACGAACCGGTATCCGGTGCGGGTCCTGCGCCATGGTCGCGCGTACAAGGTGTCGCGGTATGACCTGCACCGGCACCTCGGCGTCGCCGCGGCTCCCGAGTCGCCGGGTGCTGAGGGAGAGGCGTAACAAGCGCGAGGCCCCGCCCGGAGCGATCCGGTGGGGCCTGCTCGTGTTTCAGAGCCCTTGGCGTCTGACGTGTTCGCCCGCGACCGGTGCGGGCGTGTAGCGAGGGGCGCAGTCGGGGCACGCCGAGACCGTGATGGGCGCGCCGCTCTGGCGCTCGATCGACCTCACCGGGATCGGGGCGGCAGTGTCGCGGTGGCAGTCGCAGCAGACGGCGGTCACAGGGCGGCGCCCGCGGGGATCGGCGCTCCGGGGTAGCTGTACGGGTATTCCTTGCCCGCTGCTGCAAAGGCTGCCGCACGGCAGCGCTCACGCTGCCATTCCTGCTCGGTTCGAGGCGGGGGGAAGCCTGCGACGTAGGGGCGGATCACGTCGGGCAGCTCGTCCTCGAACGGTTCGTTGCGCTCGGCGATGTGCGGCGAGGGCGGAGTCGTCCACGGCTTGAGCCAGATCGTGGGGGAGAGCTCCACGGGGGTGGGTTGCGCCGTGAAGTGGGCGGCGGAGTGCCGGCCCGGCTTCCTGGTGTGGAAGGCGAGCAAGAGTAAGGGGGTGGCCCACAGCAGCCATAGCAGCGGGTGCAGGTGGGCGATAAGGTCGCGCATGTCGTCAGCTCCTCAATAGCTGGTGACGCCTACGCCCCGGTGACCGGTCCTACGCGGTCGCCGGGGCTCTTTCGTTCTTGACCGTAGCCAACTTGTCTACCCTCGTCTACCTACGTATGGCAACGACTGCTGACGCTTGGGGATGTGGCCGGTTGTCTACCCTCAAGCCATGGCAGTGAGCGAGGGACCAGTGCGCGAGGTCGACCACGAGTCGGCAACTCCGGTCTATGTGCAGATTGCGCAATTCGTGATCGAGGACATCGAGAGCGGGAAACTGCCGGTTGGACGGCGCATCCCGTCCGAGTCAGCCATGAAGGCTGAGTTCGGCGTCGCCCGCGATACCGCGCGTCACGCCGTCGAGTACCTGCGCGACAAGGGGTACGTGCACACCGTGCCGCAGCGCGGCACATTCGTTCTTGATCGCAGCGCCGGCGAGTAGCCGCCCGCCCGCCACCCTCACGGGTAGGTAGCGGGCGGGCGGGGTCTCACCCGGGCAGACTCCAACTCGGCCCGTCGGAGGAACCGAGCCACACCCGCTGTTCGCGCGGGGTCACTGTCACGCCGAACCCTGTCGCGGGCGGAGAGTCGGCCGCGTGCCACAGGTGCAGCGATTGTTCGAGGTTGTCCCACAGGGCTGAGGGGCCACCCTGTCGTACCGACCACTCGCCGGGCCCTCGCTCAGTGAGAACGGCGTACGAGTCGTTCTCGGCGTCGAGCACGTATGTGTGCTCGACGCCGCTCTCGTCGGGCATGGTGAAGTACCGCGCGTTCGGCATGGCGAGTTGTGCCACGAATCCGCTGTCGGGCATGGACAGCAGTTCGCGGCCGAACGGCGTCTCGCGGGTCTCGCCCTGGTCCGGCGCGGGGATCATTCCCATGCTCGCCGGCGCGCTCTGCTGCCTCGCGATCATGAAGCTCGGGTCCGCGGCGATGAACGGGCCCTCTGCCTTCCCGTTCCCCTCTGTCGTGAGCCGGACGAGCCCGAGGGACCGCATCCACCCGCGCAGCGTGGTGACGATCAGACCGCCGGGCCGAGTCTGCTCGACCCATGCCGAAGGAATGTGGCGGACGCCGTAGGTTGCGATCGTCCGGTCGTACGGCGCGGGCCCCGGGTGGCCGAGCTGTCCGTCGCCGGTCACGAGTCGCGGGTAGTACCCGCACTCGGCGAGCGCGATACGGGCCCGATCGGCAACGTCGTGATCCGTTTCGACCGAGGTCACGTTCTTATCGTCGAGGCGCTCGCACAGGAGGCCGGTCGAGTACCCGGTGCCCGTGCCGAGTTCGAGCACCGTCATGTCGTCGTGCACGTCGAGGTCTTCCAACATGCGCACGACGAGCGAGGGCAGCGTCGAGGACGACGTCGGGCTCGCGTTGCTTACGGGCCTCGGCTCGCTCCAGTCGATGGGGTGCTCGTCGAACTGCGTAACGAGCGTCTGGTCGCTGTAGGCGATCGTCAACCACTCGTCACCCCCGACAAGATCGGCGCTGATCGGCGTCCAGGTGGTGACCCCCGGGCTCAGTGCCTCGGTGTAGAACCGGGGCAGGAACTCGTGCCGCGGCACGTGCTCAACGGCTGCTCGCCACTCGGCCGTGCGCAACCATCCGCCGGCGGCGAGTTGGCCGGCGAGCTGCTGCCGCAGCTTTGCGGCGGTGTTGTTGGAGTCATCGGGTGGCATGGGTTCCTCGTTCCAGAAGATCAGCCAGGGCCGCAGTCATGGGCAGGCCCGTTGGCGGTTCCATCCACGCCCATTGACCCGACGGGTTGCACTCGATGAAAGTCCACTCGTCGTGCGTGAGGGCGAAGTCGAAGGCGCCGAAGACGAGCCCGAAGTGCCGAAGGTACGCGAAGATCGCGCGCTCGACCTCGGGCGGCGTCGGGATGACGCTGTAGGTGTGGGTGCTGTAGTCCGTGCGCCAGTCGAGCAGATCGCAGTCGATGCGGACAGCGAAGATGCGTTCACCGACCACCGTCACCCGAACGTCGGCGGTCTTGTCGATGCGGGCCTGAAACAGGTGCATGGTGCCCGCGACAGAGTCGTCGATCTCGTCCGCGCTGACCTCGGCCACCGTCACTGTCTGCGAGACACCCTCGCGAAGGTAGAGAGGCACAGACAGCGGCTTGAAGATGGCAGGCCCGTGCTCCTTGACGAACGCGCGGGCTTCATCGGGCGTGTTCGTGATCAGGGTAGGCGGCACTTTGAAGCCGGCCGCCGCGGCGGCGGCGAGGCCGGCGGGCTTGTACTCGGCGTCGCCGATGCGGTTCGGGTGGTTGACGTACAGACAGTCGGGCAGGGACGCGAGCACTCCGCCGAGCCCGTAGCGGGCCTGTGCGACGGCGAACCGCGCGTCTTGCTCGTCGAGGTGCGGGAACGCGAACCCGGACGGTCTCCGGTAGTAGAGGGACCGAACGGCGCCGAGCTCGGCGACCCGTGTCTGCGTCGCGACGCTTCCGCCCCACCGTGTCAGCTCTCCACCGATGTGGGCGGAGCACGACAGGGTTGCGGGGAAGTCTCCAGAGTCGAGCCGCACGACCGGGACATCCCGGTCGTGCAGCTCGGCGATCACGAGATCCGCGGTCGGGTCCTCAAGGTTGGTGACGACCATGACCGGGCGAACATCTTGTGTCACTGGTCGGTGTCGTTCCCGGTGTCCTGGTCGGTGCCGCTGGCCGTGCCGTCGGGCGAGGTGCCGGTCGACGGGTTGGTTCCGCTGCTGGTGCCGTGCCCGGGGGACATGACGACGACGCCGGCGGCGTCGAAGTAGCGGCCGGTCTGGGTGACCGGGTCGAGCTCGACGCGGGCGTGCTCGGGCGTGCCGGCGGTCGGGTAGGCAGCAAGGCGGCGCAGTCCCCAAGGGGCCGGCGTGAGGTGCCCCTGCGGCAACGGGCTACCGGTCGGGAATCGGTCGGCATAGTTGAACATCGCGCGGTCCTTCCGCTCAGTGAGTGGGTTGTGTCTTGCGATGGCGCCCCGCCCCCGCCGGCGGATTAAACGCGTCCCCGACGGGGGCGGGAGTCTGAGAACTCGTGCTGTCCTTTCGAAGGTTGGTGAGCAGCACGAGTTGATCGAGGCGATACAGGCAGCCTCGGCAGGCGTACAGGTTGGCGTGTATGCCGCTGGATTGGACGGGGCCGAGCCACGTCACCTCGGTCTCAAGGAACCCGCACCAGAGCCAACAGGTGCCGAGCTGCCAGTCGTGGCGGTCCCATAGGGCGCGCGACTCTGGCTGTCCCGTTTCCGGGTCGATGTCGCGGCGGGACGGCCGGAACACTGCGTCAAGCTCGAAATCCCGCGGGCGGAGGGTGCTCACGTTCATGCCGTGCCGCCCTGCCGGTCGCGCACCCATCTTCCGGACGGCGCCCCTACGTAGGTCTTGCCCAAGAGCAGCCGATCAGCGACAGCCGAGGCGGCGAGGTACTCCTCGACCTTGGCGCGGTCTGATCCTGGGGATAACTCGTCCAGACCGAGGGCGACTACGACGGGACCGCCCTTGGCAACGAATCGCGCCCACTCCCCGGAGCCCGCGGGGACGCGCAGCATGTAGTCGCACTGGCCGACGTCGAGAATTGCGGCTTGGTGCCCTTGCATCTGAAGTCGGCGGCCGATGTCTGGCAGCGGCTCGGAGGTTGTGGCGAGACCAAGTGCGGCGCCGAGCCCCCGCATTTGCGTCTCGATGGTGAGGGGCGTCTCGCCCCCACGTCGAGCCGGCGGGTGGGCGATGAGCAGAAATGCCACGTGCCCTAATGGGGTGTCGTCGAGCGACGTCATCACAATGACCGAGGCCAGCAGTCCGGGGGCGGGTGCCGGCAGCGCCGGCTCGGCGGCGGTCAACACGGCTCCCCCGCGCCAGTTGTCGGCATCGCCGGCGCCGCGATCCTGAACTCGCACCATACGAGCTTGCCGTGCCCCCGCGGCTCGACTCCCCATCCGTCGGCGAGCGCGTTCACCAGAAACAGGCCACGACCGGTGACGTCGTCCGTCGCGGACTGCTGGAGGCGGGGGCGGCGACGGGACGGGTCGTGCACCTCAACACGTAACCGCGTCTCATCCTCGGTGAGCTTGATGAGGAACTGCTCATGTCCGACGGTGCCGTGCCGCAGAGCATTGGTGGCGAGCTCGGAGACGCAGAGCACTACGTCGTCGACCCGATCCGGGGCAGTGATACCACCCGCCATTAGCGACGTCTGCACGAACGTACGGGTCTCCGGTACGGCGACGGCATGGCGCGGAAACCAGCGTGTCACCTCAGACATTCGGCACCCCCTCGGACCGGTAGACGCGTCGTGCTGCCGGCAGTCAGCAGGGGTAAGCCGCTCGCGTCCCGCGGAGTGGGGCGAGACTCGCCGCCGTCCTGCGCGGTACCAACGTCGACGTTGTGCGCCATTGCTGAACTCCCGCCGCTTGCTGCTCGGTTCGTCGTCCAGGCAACCGCGGTAGCGTGCCGAGCGGTACCGTCGTCAGGGGTGGCGGAAGGTGTCACTTCGCTACCGCCCATGTCCGAGGGGTAAGGGCTCACCATGAAGAATCCGAACGAGGATCTCGAACGTTGGGTCGCGCGGTCCGGCATGAGCCGTAAGGAACTCGCCCGTCGCGTGAAAACCGCAGCTCAAGCGTGGGGGCAGCCGCACATCACGCCAGACGCGACGACCGTACGGCGCTGGTTGGCTGGTGATCAGCCGCGCCCCCCAGTGCCCGAGATCCTCGCGGACGTCCTCTCGGCGCACTTCGGATACCGGGTCACTACGTACGATCTCGGCCTCGGGGAAGGGCAGACAGCCGAGCGTTCGCTCATTTACAGCTCGTCCTTCGCGGTTACCGTGGAAGCAGTGACCGACTTGGGGAGGGCGGACGTGGACCGTCGTAACTTCTTGGCCGCAGCACCGTTCGCCGCGGTGGCGGCTGTTGGACCGTCCCGCGACTGGCTACTCAACACCCTTGACCAGCAGCCCGAGGCGGGGCCGCGGGTGCGTCTGGAAGACGTCAGCGCTGTGCGGAACATGTTCGGCGAGTTCCAGAAGATGGACGTTCTTCAAGGCGGAGGGTCCGGCCGCCTCATCCTGGCCGAGTACATGAACCAGCATGTCTATCCGTTGCTGCGCCGCACCAACACTGAGGATGTGCGGCGGGCTCTGTGTGAGGCGGCGGCCGAGCAGACGTATTTGCTTGGGTGGATGGCCTACGACAACGGCGAGCACGGCACGGCGCAGCGCTACTTGATTCAGTCGCTGCGCCTCGCTGAGGAATCGAAGAACGCTGCGCTCGGGGCCCACGTCCTTGCGGGCATGGCCGATCAAGCGACCCTGCTCGGCAATCCGGCCGAGGGGCGTCGTCTGGCTCAGGCGGGCCGCGCCGGTCTCGGTAACGGAACCTCTCCGGCGTGTCTGGCAGACCTCTGGGCATTGGAGGCGCGGGCCCTCGCCAAGCTCGGCGACAAGACGTCGGCCGCGCACGCCGTGACCCAGTCCGAGACCGCATTCAGTCGTGTACGACCGGAGGCTGAACAGGAGTGGGCGACGTTCATCGACGCCGCATACCTGCACGGCGAGCACGCAAACACGTTCCGAGACATCGACGATCCGGCGAGCGCCGAGGAACACGCACGCAGGTCCATCGACCATGCGCGTAAGCAGCGGCGTGCCCGGCGCGGCGCGATGTCACAGGCAGCGCTCGCAGTCACGCACTTGCAGCGGCGCGACTTGGAAGCAGCGCACGCGGCCGGCCTGCGAACGCTGTCGCTGTCGGGACAGGTCAAGAGCTCGCGCTGCATCGAAGCTGTTCAGGACTTGCAGCGGCGTATGCAGCCGTTCGGCACGCATCGGCTCGTCGCGGACTTCAACGAACGCGCCCGCGAACTCGTCGCCGCGGCGTAACGACAAAGGCGCCCCCCGCGGGCCGGCCGAAGCCGGTCTGCGGGGGGCGCGTTGCGTTCAGCGGGCGGTGCCCTGCCAGAGAGTGAGGGCGAGGCCGATCACGGCGACTAGGGCGAGCACGCTCGGGAGCGGCCACCGTGTCTTTTCGAGCGCGTCGAGGCGCTGCTCGTGATCGGCGAGCTGCCGGTCGACCTGATCGCCGCGCTGCACTACGAGGGCGAGCTGCCCGTCGAGGCGGGCGAATCCCGCCTCGACGACGCCGCGCAGCCGCTCAAGTTCGAGGGCGACGTCGGACGGAGAGGGGTCGGTCACTGGCGCCCGTCCCGGTCGAGGGCGAGCAGCTCGTCGTCACGGTGCGGCGTGGTACGCAGCCACGACGGCAGCAGGGCCTGCACACCGGGCAGCGCCATGACCCGCGCGGTACCGCCGGCGACGGCGAGCGCCGCGGCGACCCACGGCAGAGTGGCAGGAATCCCGGACGCGTCAACGATGGCGGGCAGCAGGACGGCGAGCGCGAGAGCGGTCTGCACGATGGTGCGGAGGGTACGGCGGGATGCATCAGTCATGAGCGGTTCCTCTCTTGAAAAACGGGGGCGCCCCGCCCGCGGTCGGTGCGGGCGGGGCGAGGGCGGTGTGATCAGACGTTCGGGACCTTGAGCGCGTCCCAGCTCGTGCGGCCGGGCCACCCGTCGGCGTCGTCGCCGGAGAAGCCGAGGCGGCGCTGCCACCGGGCGTAGCTCTGCCGGTCGGACTCGGTCCACTGCGGGCCGGGGCCCTCGCGGTACGCCGAGCAGCCCTCGGCGACGAGCCGGCGACCCATGGCGGTCACGATCGGCGAGCGCGGGTTGCGCTTGAACCAATCGGCGCCCGGGAACGGCTCGTACTTTTGCGCCGGCGTGCCGGTGCCGCCGCCGGGACGGGGGGCGCCGCGCTGCACCCATGCGTACAGCGGGCCGCCGGGGCACGCGGTCGCGTACCCGTCGCGGTGTCCGCGGATCTCGTCGCCGGCGTCGCCGTCCTCGCGCAGCCACTCGATCGCGTCGCGGAGGCCGGCGAGCTGCGCGGCGGTCGGCTCGGTCAGTCCCGAGCTGCCGAGCAGCGCACACACCGCGTAGTGCCCGACGTTCAGCGCGGCCGTGCCGTTCGCACCGGTCTTGCGGTGCGCGCCGCGGCCCTCGAACACGTAGCCGTGCGGGCAGACGAGCGCGTTGTACGCGACGTCGGAATAGTCCTCTTCCCTGTTGGCGAGGTGGCTCGCCTGAATCGAGCGGACTCGGGCGGCACACTGCCCGTGCGCGTCCGGCCGGCCGAGGGACTCGGGCACGTACGTGCCCTCATAGTGGATCTTCACGCCCCGGGTGCTGCCTATGTAGGCGAGCGGGTATCGGGACGGGCGGGCGCCCCACTGGGCGCGGGTGATGAACTGCAAAGGGCCCTCCGGGCATAGAAAAAGCCCCGGGCCACAAGGGCGCGGGGCGTCGGTGTAGAGGGGCGGCGATCTACGCGAGCCCCGTCCAGAAGCGGTTACTGCCGTTCTCCATCGAGCCGAGGGTGAGCGAGGCGGGCGCGGTCGCGGCGCCGGTCGCGTAGGACCCGAAGCGGCGGACGTTGTTCAGCCCGAACACGTTGGGGGGCGAGCCGAAACTCGACTCGGCGACGAGCATCATCGGGCCGTCGCCGGTGCTGGTGTTGTACTGGAATCGCCACGCGACGTAGTACAGGCCGGCTGCGGCGGAGTAGGCGGCGGTGAGTGGGCTTGAGACTGTCGCTCCGCCGGAGTTGTGGACCTCGGCGGGCTCGGCGCCCGCGGTTGACAGGTCCGCGGTCTGCGCGACGCGCGTTCCGGCCGAGTTGTAGAGCGCGGCCCACGATCCCGTGGTGAGACCGCCGGCGTATCCGCCGAAGTGCCACACGATGCGGGTCACGGACGCCGCCGAGCGCAGATATACCGCGGTGACTCGGATTGGGCCCGATCCCGGGTAGAGCGGGGCGGAGTGCCCGAGGGCAGGGTCGAACGCCCACGTCAGCAGACCGAGGTCGGACGCGCGCCATTCGCCCCCGCCGAGGGCGTCAACGTAGGACTTTCGTGCGAGGTGGTTGTCGGTGGTCGGCGCGGCCGAGCTCGACGGCACGCTGCTGAACGTCTTGGCGCCGGCGACAGTCTGCGCGCCGGTGAGCAGGACGGCGGTACCGGCGGCCTCGGCGCCGACGTCTGCGGCGACGAGCGCGACCGCTCCGGTCTTGCCCGCGACCGAGGTCACGGGGATGCCGGCCGGCTGGACGTACCGAGCGTCGCCGGCGGCCTGATCGAGCGCGCCGACGTCGGCCGCGGTGAGGACGACCGCGCCGGTCTTTCCGTTGACCGAGGCGACCGCGCCGCCCGAGCTCGTCGGGAGCTGCGCGGCGGGCACCTTTCCGTCGGCGCCGAGGGTGGCGACGCCGTTCGCGGCGCCGGCCGCGGTGGTGGCGAGGGCGCCGACGTCGCCGGCGGTGAGGGTGATCGAGGCGGCGCTCTTGCCGTTGACGGACTGGACGACGCCGCCCGGGCCGGTCGGTCCGACGTCGCCCCGGTCGCCCTTCGGTCCCTTCAGGTTGCCGACCGCCGTTCCCCAGCCGCTAGCGTTCCGCTGCCAGACGTCGCCGGTATCGGTGCGCAGCAGCAGGTCGCCCGGGCGGGTCGAGGTGCTCGGCGTGGTCGTGTTGTTCAAGTACCAGGCTGCGCCGCGGACGTCGCCGCCGATCTGCGTCCACGCGCCGGCGGTCCGCTGCCACGTCGAGACGGTCGTCGAGGTGACGCCGAGGAACACGGTTGTCTCGTACCGCACGTAGAGGTCGCCGTCGACGCCGAGGCCGGCGCCCGCGGCGGCGCTGCCGCTGTAGATCCGCGATCCCGGGGGACCGGTCTCGCCCTGCTCGCCTCGGGGGCCCGGTACGCCGACATAGTTCGGCTTGCTTGGGTCGGTGGGGGCGATGTCGGCGAGGTCGACCTCGGGCTGCGCCCGGGGCAACAGGATGTTGTACGAGCGTCCCACGGGGATTCCCGAGAGCTGCTCGGTCACGATGTACGCCCACCCCGACGGTTCCATGTCGGGGGCATCGGTGGCGGGCAGCGTGACCTCGATCGCGCCCTGCGCGTCGAGCTGCACGGTTACCGGCCCGCCGAGGATGACGTCGGCCGCGGGGAATGTGAGCGTCGCCGGCGCGCGAAAGACGAGCGAGCCCGACAACGGGGTGCCGTTGGGAGCGAGGAACCTCGCCCGGACGGTCACAGTGGGGATGGATGCGGGCAGCAGGGGGCGCCCTCCTTAGTCGTCGAGGGTGCGCAGCCCTGACGGAGCGCGCGCGGGTGTGGGCTGCTGGTCTTTGGCCGGCGTCTCGCTTGCCGCAGGGCCCGTTCCCTGCTGCGCGGTGGCTGCGGCCGTCGGGGTTCGGCTCGGCACGCGGGGCGCCTCATCGGGGGTGTAGGTGTGGCGGTAAAGCGCCGAGTAGAGGCGGGTCTCGACGTCGCGGCCGGCTTCCTTGTTGCGGTGCTCGACCGTCCACTCGACCCACTGCATGAACTCGATGTCGTGCATGGGCTGCTGGATGAACTTGTTGGTCCACTGGCCGGCCGGACAGTCGTACTCGGCGACTGTGATCGAGGTTCCGCCCTCGGGCTTCATGCTGACTTTGACCTGCCCGCCGCCGGTGTTGGCGTAGGTGAACAGCTCGATCTCGGCGACCGCGTGCGTCGCCGGCCCCGAGCCCCACCACGCCGGCTGATAGGCGGTGAGCGCCGTGTTCTGCCGCTCCGTGGGGTGAAGCTGAATCGGCAGCATGGGCCGGCCGAGGAACCGGTCGGAGAACGCGTCATCCATCAGGATGGGAGTCGGGCGCTCCTTGTCGCGGCTCCATATGCGGATCATCTGATCCTCTTCGAGGATGTCGTCGCCGACCGTGAGAGCACGCGTTCCGGAAGCTCGACGGATGAACACGCCCCAGTCCCCTTGCGGGGTCTGGCCGACCTTGAAGGTGTCGACACCCTCGGGCGTCTGGGCGATGAGCTGTCCACCCTCGCCGATGGTGATGTCTCCGTGCAGGATCTGGTCGAGAGCCGGGCGGATGTTCGCGCGGCCGGTGAGTTCGCGTACCCGCCGTTCGAGCTCGCGGATTCGGTCGAGCAGGTCAAGGGGGATTGCTGCCACTAGGCGGCCTCCAGGAATAGGCGGGCGGTCTCGGGCCGGCCGCGGAGAGGTGGGGAAACGGCGAGCCCGACAACGCGGTATCGCTGGTCGAGTCCCTCGGCCCACCACAAGTCACGGATACGCACGCGGACTGTGGCGCCGAGCAGCGCCGGCGACAGAGGGGTGCGACCGAGGGCGACAGTTACCTCGGGGATCGTCTGTGGGCGGAGCGCGGCGGAGTGATCGGCGCGCGCGTGCGCGTCGAGGGTGGCCTGCTCGGTGACCGTGGAGTAATCCGAGGTTCCGTCCAGCCGCGGCCACCCGCCGGCGAGCTGCTCGTCGTCGACGAGCAGCTCGGACATGATCGGCAGACTCTCTTTGGTCTGGTTCTTGTTGTCGGACGCGCCCCGGGACTGCCAGACGTTCGCCCGCACCGTGGCATCAATGGGCCACCCGTAGGACATGATCGGGCCCGGATGATCGAGGACGACCTCGCTTGCGCCGGTGCGGATCACGGGCGAGCCGAGTTGCAGTTGCTTGACTCGCCGGCCGCTTCCGGGGTCGCGGTAGCTTGCGATCCTCCACTCGAATCCGCCCTCGACCGAACCGAGTTGGTCGATCAACTCTCGGATGCGGGGTACGTCGTAGCGCCGGTATGTGCGGTCGCGCAGCCTGCCCGAGAGCTGCTCGGCGTCGTACTCGATACCGATGTCGCCGCCGGGCAAGCTCGCCGAGTAGTCGATCAGTCCGCGAACGATGTCGTATTGATCAACTGCTGTCGCCTGCTGGGTGTGGAGTACCGCCCGGTGGTCGAGGTAAGTCGCCCACCCGCCGGCCTGTACCTGTAGCCCGAGAAACCCTCGGTCGTTGCTGGTGAGGTTGGCAGTCCATAGGACGCCGCCCCACCAGATTTCGGGGCCGCGCTCGATCCACAGGGCCGTACGCCCGGGCTCGACGGCGGCACGGGCTCGGGCGGCGATCCCGCGGTTCGGAAGCGGGATCGTCGCCGAGGCGGTGCCGATCTTGCCTATGTAGTCGTCGATTGAGACGTCGGTGATCGGCAGGACGTCGAGCAGTTGATCGCTTCGCAGATCGCAGAGCAGCACTCGATAGGCGGGGGTGGCCAAGATCCCACCCCCTTACGCGTCGAGCGGGTAGACCAACCCGGACAGAGCTGCCCACGTGGTGAGGCTCGGGTTACCGATGAACTTGAGGTGTCCGTTTGTCTGGCAGTCCACCTTGATCGGGACGCCGCCGGCCGCGATCGAGGCCGAGGTGTGCAGCGCGGGCCGAGCGGCGGCGGGAAGCGGCGCGGCGAGCGGCTGACCACTCGCCGGCGGGGCCGCGTTGGTCGCCCATGAGACGCCGCCCCGCCATTGCAGGTGAGGGACGCCGCCGAGCATGATCCTGCGGTACCGCAGCGTGCCTTGCGAGTTGCCCCCGTTGGTGTATCCAGCGGCGAGGGCGGGCGCAGTCCAGCCGATCACGGGGTCGAGGGTCTGCCATGCCGCGCCGTCCCAGCGATCGAGGCCGGTCCCGTTGTCGCGGTACTGGCCCGGGTAGGCGCCGGCGAACGACAGTCCCCACCCGCGCGGGATGATCCCTCCGTACGCCGAGGTAAAGCGGCGGCGGTCGGCGAGCGCCGAGCCCCACGTGATCCCGCCCGTTCCCGCGGACGTGCCGGCCGGAACGGTGATCTCCCACAGACGCAGTGCGGCCGGCGGAAGCGAGGGCGGGGTCGGCGTCGCGATCTCGGCGCCCCGGATGATCTCGACGCGAGCGAGGGTCTGTGTGCCGTTGTCGTACAGCTCGTCGTACACCCGCAGCACTACAGCGTCGATACGCCCGTACTGCGCGTGTCCGTCGCCGACGGTGAGAGTCTCGGGGGCGGTCACGGCGACCGGGTAGGCGCCTTGCGCGTCGGTGCCTTGCACCAGGGCGCGCCCGACGCCGATCTGTACCTGCATGGCGCCGGCGCCCGTCGCGTTCAGCGCGGTTCCGCCGGCGATCACGCCGTCGCGGGTCGTCATCGCGGACTCGGGCGCCATGGTGCCCAGCGGTGCGAGGCGGGTGTCTTCACGGGTCTGCCCGGCAGGGAGCAGCCATCCGGCACGCACGGTCAAGTCGGGGTCCTCCTTACCAATAGGCGGAGCGCCACCGGAGAGAGACCGAGGCGCGGGGGTCCGTCGAGCCAGGGGCCGCGCGGAACACGAGCGAGGTCGCGCCCGGGGCGAGCGCGAAAGCCTGCTCGGGGGCGCTGCGGGCCGTCGCGGTGTAGAGGCGCGAGGCGGTGCGGTTGAGCGTCACCGTGCCGTCGTGGGTGTCGACGAGCAGCTCGTCGTCGGCGGCGAGGTCGATGTCGTACTCGATCACTTCGCCCGTGCCCACGTTGGTCACGGACGGAAGGGAGACCGGCCCGCGAATCGTGATGATGGGGTGCGCGGGCGCGTCCCCTTCGTTGACGGCGCGCAGCGATCCCGTACTGCCCGGAGTGCCGAACGCGAGTGGGTAGAGCAGCCGTTCCGGGCCCGGGGTCACCTGCCAGTCGAGGCCGGCCTCGGGCGCGGGCAGCGCGGTCTCGACCTGCTGCTCGATCACGCTGTACCGGCGCGGGTCGCTCGCCTCGAATTGGAGTGCGGCCCCGGTGACGACCCCGATCGCGTACCCGCCCGTGCCCACGGGCACGGCGCGGCGGATACACCGCGCCCACGACAGCAGGGGCGGGGAGTCGTCGAGCTGAATCACGAGCGCCTGCTCGTCCTCACGGAGTGCGGTCGCCGCGGACAGTGCTCGCACCGCGGCGCCCATCCGGCCGGGGTCGGTACGGATCACGACGCCGTCGAGGGTGATCGTCCGGGCCTCGGCGAGCAGCCGGCCCGGGTAGGCGCCGTGCGCGTCGGCACGAGCGACCGTCCCCGAGTCGTAGCCGGGGGAGTCCTCCCACCCGGTGAGGGACTGCCACCCGTAGGCGGTACGGGGGCCGAGCAGCAGCTCGTCGCCGAACTGGACGTGTCCGGCGAGGCGGACCATGTCGCCCGGGGCCACTGCTCACCCCCTCCCCTTGGCGTGCCAAGCAAGCGCGACCGCGGTCTCGTCCGCGGACGCCGAGCCGGCGTGCCAGTTCTCAATGTGGACAGCCGGCCCCCAACCCCCGCCCGGGCCCGCCCCGTTAGCGGGGGCCGCGCCGGCGGCGGCGAACTGAGGGGCGGCGGGAACGGTGACGAGCCGGCGCATGGTGCGGTCGACCGCGGGCGCGCCGGCCTTGATGCCCTCGACGATGCCCGCCGGAATGAACTTGCCGATCTTGTCGCGCATAAGACGCGACGGCGAATGAATTCCGAGCGCCTTAGCGATCGGCCCCGGAATCAAATTCTTAGCCCAAGACATCAGGGTTGACCTGAGCCAACTTCCCATGCCCTTGATGCCGTTCCAAAGACCCATGATCAGGTCACGGCCCTTGTCGTACAGCATCGAGCCGAAGTTGCCGAAGTAGCCGGCGATCATGCCCGGCAGTCCGCGCACCCACGAAAGCATTTCGCCGGCCTTGCGCACGGTTCCCGACTTGATCGAATCCCAATGCTTGATGATCAGGCCGACCAAAGTCCAGTTCAGGAAGAAATCGACGATGCGGCCCGGGATGCCTCGCACCCACTCGACGGTGGCGTTCCAAATGCGGAGGGTGCCAGCCTTGATCGAGTCCCAGTGCTTAATGATGAGACCGACCAAAGTCCAATTCAGGAAGAATTGGAGGATCGCTTCTCCGATCCCCTTGAGCTTGCCCCACACCCAATCCCACGCCGCGCGCGTGGCGTTGACGATCGTGTCCCAGTTGGCAACGACCAACGCGACGATGCCGACCACGGCGGCGATCACGAGCGCGATCGGGCCCATGGCGAGCAGCCACGCAGCAGCCATCCGGGCACCCTGAATCAGGGACTGTGTACCCATGAGCACCCACGCGCCGACCACCCGCAGAGCAGCAGCCGCAGCACCCGCACCCTGTGCGACCCAACCCGCCAACATTGTGGCGTTGAGCAGCACAAACCGGGCTGCAGCGGTTACGCCGGCGGCGGTCTGAGTGGCCCATCCGGTGACGACAGCGGTCGTCGTCGACCATGCGGTGAGTCCGAGCGCGACGAGCGTCGGCAGCATCAGAACCGTGATCACGCCGGCCGCGATCGAGAGCGCCGTCGAGTGCTCGGAGATCCACCCGACGGACGCCTGAAACGCACCGCCCAACCCGCCCGCGCCGAGCCAGTCAGCCGCGGTCGAGAGCGCCGGAACCAAGTAGGTTCCGAGGACGTTCACGACCTTCTGCTCTACGCCTCGCTTGAACGCTTCGAGCTTGGTCGCTGCGTTGTCGTGTAGCGCATTGCCCGCGGCGTCGGTGGCGCCCTTGACATCGCCGAGCGCCTTAACCGCATTGGAAGGGTCGAGAGAGTAGATCGCTTTCTGCATATCCTCGGCCTTAGTACCAAAGAGGCCGAGAGCGATCTCGCTCTGCTTGGCAGGGTCCTTAACGCCCCGCAGCTTGTCGAGAACTTGGTCGAGTGCCTTTGCTGCTTCCGGGCCGCCCTTTTGAAATACCTGCTGCATCTTCTCGGCGGAAAAGCCGAGGTCTTGATAGGCGGTTGCTGTGGCCTCGCTCATTCCCTGCGCTTGCAGGGTGAACTCTTTCAGGCTGTCGGCGACCGTGTCGGCGTCGCGCGCACCGCCCTTGAGCCCCTGCTGCAACAGGCCCATGGACGTCTGAGCGTCGAGGCCGAGCTGCCGGAACTCAGTCGGGTATTCGGCGAACGTGTCGAGCAGGTCCTCGGCGACGTCGACGCCGTTCTGCGCGCCGCGCACGAGCACGTCGAGGGCCTGCTGCGCCGAGTCGGCGAGCCCGGTTTTCATCATCGTGCCGACGGCACGAGAGACCTTGCTGACGTCCTCGCCCATGACCGAGGCGGCCGAGGCGACTTGCGTCGCAAGCTGCTTGACCTGCCCCTGCGTTGCCTCGGGCGGAAGCAAGCCATTCCGGGCGATCCCCTTGACGATCTCGGCGCCGTCGGCGACCGAGTCGACGATCGCGCCCGCGTACAGGTCGCCGGCGACCTTGCCGTACTGCGCGGCGACCGGACCGGTCGCGCCGAGCTGCGCCTGCAACTGGCCCGGAATCTTGGACTGTTCGAGAGCCTGCCCGATCCCGGACATGAGGGCGCCGCCGATCGCGGCACCGATCGCCGCGGCGGCGAACCCCTTGAGGGCGGTCCCCATGCCTGAGGTCGCCTTGTCGGCGCCGTCGGCCGCACCCTCGGCGAGACCGTCGCCCAGGGCGTCGCCGGCCTGATCGCCGGCGCGCTCGGCCTCGGCGGCGATCCGGTCGCCGCCCGACTGCACCGCGGCGCGGGCGCGGTCCATGCCGGCGGCGGCGCCCGAGTCGTCGATCGAGACAGTGGCGGCGAGCTCTCCCACCATCAGTGCCAAGGGGCCTCACCTCCGGGGGGTCGCGCCTCCCGTCGGGGAGGAATCAGGCGGAGGTGTGAGGACCCGCGCGAGGCGGGACTCAGCAGAGAGCAGGGCGAGGATGCGCACGCGCAGCCAGCGCCACGAACGGGCCCGCAGCAGGCCCGGGGTGCCTAGGTCGATGCCGTAGACCTCGTGCAGATCGGCCTCGACGAGCGGCCACTCGGCGAGGATCTGCGCCCATGTCAGTGAGGCTTGCGGCCCTTCTTGCCCTTTCCTCGGGCGGGTGCCGGGCGGGTACTCGTACCACTCGTAGAGCCCCGACTCGGGGTCGAGTTCGCCGCACCCGATCGGTTCCGGCGAGCTGCCCGGTTCGGGGCCAGTCGAGAAGGGTCGCCGGCCGCGTTCCAGTAGCGTTCGGCGGCCTGCTTGTCCTGCGCGATCCACACCATGGCGGTGATCGCCGCGTGCTTGAGCGCCGGCCACTTCACGCCGTCGGCGATCATCTGATCGTGAGCGGTGCCGAGTACCTCGCGGTAGAGATCGCGCTCGGCGGCGTCGCCGAGCACCTGCTCGTCGGCCTTTCCTCCATCCGCGGCAACCGCGGCGGCGTTGATCAGCGCCTGCGTGCGCAGACCGATCTCGGCAGACGGGGCGGGCACTGTGTAGAGGCGGCCGGCGACGGGAAGTTCGAGCCGCTCGTCGAGCAGCTCGTCGAGGGCCTCGAACGCCACTACGCACCACCCCCGTTGAGCGTCTTGGCCTCGGCGGCGGCGAACGTGCCCCCGCCGGCGGCCGGGTTCGTGATCTCGGTGAGCGGGCCGGAACCGGTAAGCGTGACCTTGATCGTGTCGACCTCATCCGGGCCGCCCCCGTCGGGCTCCCACGTCACCAGGGCGGAACCTTCCTGCGCGTCGTTGGCTCCGTTGCGGTCGTAGTAGCGGACCCGTACGTAACTCTTGGCACCGAACGATCGGGACGCCTTCCGTAGTGCTTCCTGCGCGGCGTTGAACACGCCGGTCGTCGGGTGCGCGCGGTGCGCGATCGTGGTCTCGATCGACCACGCGAGCATGGTCACGGCCTGCTCGCTCCACCCCTCGGCGTCGTAGGTGGTCACCTCCTGCTGAGTCGGTTCGATCTTCGGTGTGAACTCGGTGACTCCGGGGACCAGCGTCCACACCGGGGTACCGGGAGTCGTGCCCATGTCCAGCTCAAGGCGGTACCGGCGGGCGAGCGCGGTTACGGTCTCGGCCGGGGGCGTCGGGGTGCTCAACGGCGCCTCCTATTCGAGGTTGGGGTGCGCCCGGTGGGCGCGGGCGTAGTAGTTGGCGGACCGCTCCCAGCGGCCGGCCGAGTCAGCGCCGATCGGGGCGGCCGAGACGCGATAGACGAGCTGCACAGGCACGGCGCCGAACCGATGCGGTCCGGACGCGTGCAGCAGCTCGTGCACCTGGTCGTCGAGGGCGTCGACCTCGCGCGGGTCGGCGCCGGCGCGCGTGCGGACCTGAATCCCGGTGGTCGTGTCGGTGAGTACCGACGAGTCGGTGACCGGGTAGGCAGACAGGCAGATGACGCGGTCGGGCGTGGGGGGAAGGGCGGCGACGGTGATCGCGGTCTCGCCTGCGGCGTACGGGCCGTCGGTGCGGTAGGTGCCCACGCCGGCGACGTGCAGCAGGCGGGCGAGACCGTCGAGCAGGTCGACGGTGTAGGTCATCGCAGCGCGCGCCGGATCTGCGCGGCGATCAGCGCTTGTACCTCGCCGGCGGTCTCGGGCAGCACGCTTTCGAGGTACTTAGCGCTGCGCCCGGGCGAGTGCCGGGCGGTCATGTCCTCATGGACGCGGGTTGCGTACGGGGTGTCGTAGGACACCGCGGCGACGAGCTGCTGCTCGTCGACCGAGGTCGCCCCGGAGCGTTCGAGGGTGCCCTCGTTGATCGGCACGCGCTGCCTGCTCGCGGCGAGGACGTGCTCGGCGCCGAGCAGCACCCCGCGGGCCGCGGCGTCGCGGATTGCGTCGGTGACGGCGTCGCCGTTCCAACGGAGTCGGGCGCGCTGCGGGCTCATTCGCACATCACCTCCGTGGACGCGGGGACCGGTAGGCCCGGGGCGGTGTGCGAGGCGGTCGTGATCGCCGTGGTGATCCGTCCGCCGGGCAGGGTGACGCGCGATCCGGGCGGGCAGTCGAGGCCCGGGGCGGCGATGATCTGCGCGCTGCTGGTGACCTCGCGGCCGTCGGGGGCGCGCACCATGCGCACGGCCTCGCCGACGAGCACGGGGTGCTCGACGAGCGGCCCGTACGTCGGGCCGTACGCGCCGTCGCCGAGGTAGGGCTCGACGCCGATTCGGTGGCGGAGCAGGGAGGGCGGGACGCGGGTCACCACGGGATCACCCGCCCCGGTTCGAGGCCGGCGCGGCGCAGCACCCGGGCGGCGCGCGGGGCGAGTTCGACGCCGGACGCGCCCGAGGTCGAGGCGGCGCGGCCGGACAGGGACACGGGACCGATCGAGACCGAATCCCATCGGCCCTGCGCCCCGGTGCCGTCGTCGCCGGCGGCGAGCCAGTATTCGACCTGTGCGCACGTCGCCGAGCTGAGCGCGGCGGCGATCGTCTGGTCGAGCGGGTCGCCGTCGTCGTCGACGGGATAGATCGCGGTCAGCAGCGCACTGTCGATGTCCTCGCCGGCGCGCGCTATCAGCCGCTCGGCGTCCGGCGGGGCCGGTGTGCCGAGCCATGCGGCGAGGGCCTCGGGGGTGGCGTAGGGCAGTCGCGCCACACGGTCACCCCCTCGGCTTGCCGCGGGCAGCAGAACGGCCCGCCGACTTGTCGTCTGGCGGGCCGTCCGGTTCGGTGGTGGGCTCGGCGTCCGGCGGATCGTGGTCGTGGGGCTCGACGGTGTAGCCGGCCCCCTGGCAGTAGCCGATAACGGCACGGTCGCTGGTGGTCGCGGTGCCGTTGACGAAGGGGACGCCGCCGGGCCCTTCGCCGGTGAAGTCGGCGACCGGGGCGGTAATGCGCATGGTGGTCATGTGCCGCCCCCTCACGCGCTCTTGATGTTGCGGAACACGGCGGCGGCGCGGGTGGCCTTGAGGACCGGAGCGACCGGCCCCATCTCGACCTCGCCGACCTTGACGGCGCCGGCCCGGTCGAACTCGGGGAGCCACGTGTTCACCAGCGGCGAGCCGCCCCCGACCGAGGCACCGTGGAAAGCGTCGAGCCCGTACCGGACGGCGTAGAGATCGCCGAGACCGGTCACGTTCCCGCCGGCGGCGGCGCCGTCAGGGTCACGGGTGACGAGCGAGATCACGTCCGTGTTCGAGCCGGCCTTGCTCTTGAGGTCGACGAGCGGGATTCCGTTGTACGCGGTGACCGGGCGGCCGAACGCGTCGGTCGTCTTGTCGAGCTGATCGGTCCATGCCGCGATGGTCTTGAACAGCGACAGGGTCTTGCGGTTGCCGTAGATCACATCCGGCGCGTCATCCATGGTCGCGAGCCAGTCGTCGACGTGACGCTGCGCGGCGAGCGCGGCGCCCTTGTCGGTGATCCCGGTCCAGTCGACGAAACCGGTCGCGACGCCGTTGTTCAGCGGCAGGTACTCGGTGCTCGACCCGGTGAGGATCTTCGACAGACCATCGAATCCCTTCGCGTCGGTGGCCTTGTCGCCGTTGATCACGGCGTCGGCGAACCGAGCTCGCGATGCCTTGATGAGCTGCTGCATGTTCAGCGTGACGGCGCCCGAGGCGGCCGGCCCGATACGGGCGATCACGCGGTCGATCTGGAAGGACCCGCCGAGGGGGACGAGATCGACGGTGTAGCGCTGCGTCGAGACCTCGGCGGGGGTGTACTCGGTGTTCAGCGCGCGGAAGTCGGCCGCGCGCTGCGTGATCAGCCGGCGGTACCCGTACGTGAGGGTGTCGCCGCCGGTCGGGCTCACGACGTTGTCGAACGTCATCCGGTCGAGGATGTCCGAGCTCTTACGGAACTCGTCGATCACGTTCACGTCGAGGTCATCGGCCGCGTTGTTCCGGGCCTCGGCAAGAGAGGTAGGCAAAGGGTTCTCCTAGGTGGTTCAGCCGCCGAGGCGGGCGGCGACGGCGTCGTGCAGGGAGGTTGCGCGCCGGTCGCCGGCGGGCGGGCCGTTGAACTCGCCGCCCCCGCGCGGCGGTCCGGCCGGAGCGGCGCGGTAGAGGTCGGGGTCGGCGTCGACCGCGGCTTTGATCGCGGTCGTGAGCGCGGCGTCGAAACCGGCGTCGGCGGGGTCGAGTTCGGCGACCGAGGTAAGGAAGCTGCGGGAGTTCAGCAGGCGGTCGCCTCGGGCGCCCTGGTCGGCGGCGACGCGGGCGACGGCGAGCTCGACGCGCGCGGAGCGCAGCGCGGCCCCGTTCTCGGCGAGCAGCCGGTCGCGTTCGGCGACGGCGGCGGCGAGCGCGGCGGGGTCCTTCTCGGACTCGGGATCGTTGGGGTTGAGCGCGCGGGTCACGGCGTCCAGTGCGGCGCGCAGCTCGTCGCGCTCGGCCGCGGCCTGCTCGGCTCGGGTCGTGGCTTCGACGAGCTGCTGCTCGGCGGCGGGGTCACCGGCCGGCGGAGTGCTCGGGGCCGGTGCCGGGTTGGGGTCGCCGGCCGGCGGGGCGGGCGGGGTGGCGGGGTCGGCGCCCTCGCCCGAGCCGCCCTTGATCGGCCAGATAGCGCGGCCGTCGCGGCGGCGGCCGAGGGCGCGCTCGCCGGTGCGCGGGTGGATCGGCAGGGAGTCGTCGAGGATGTGCTCGGGCATGGTGGCTCGGCCCTCCGAGGGCGTGGTGTGGGCATGGAAAACGGCCGCTCGAAGCGGCCCGGTGTCGGTGGTGACTACTGCTCGGCCTGCTCGGCGGCGACGTAGCCACGGACCCATGCGGCAGTCAGCCGCGGGTCGGTGTAGCGGGGGGCGTCGGTCGGCGGCCGGCCGGCGCGCGCGGCGGCGAGCCCCTCGCGGCGGGCACGCAGCGCCTGCTCGCGGAACCCCAACGGATCACCCCCTACTGCTTGAGCCACTGGGCATGTGCGGAACTCCGGGCGGTCTCGCCGGCGCCCGTGCGGACGCCGGTCACCCCCTCGGAGAACTCAGCGAATGTGATCCGGGGGGAAACGTCCTCCCAAAACCTGATCAGCTCCTCGCTCGCGCGGGCGTACGCAACGTGTGCCGGCCCTGAGAACAGGCTGCGCGGGTCATGCCCCGCGGCCCGGGACTTGCGGTTGAGCAAGATCCCGCGGGTGTAGTCCTCGGCGGCGAGCCACTGCACATAGATGTGCTCGTCGTACATCTCGCGTATCTCCGCGCGGCTGTACGCCCCGCGCGCCGAGCGGGCTTCGAGCTCGCGCTCGTATACCCATCGCTCGGTTGAGGACATGTGCTCGGTGCCGTCCGGGCCACGCTCGACGTCGGCGCCGTACGGCCCCCACTCGTCGGGGTCCGCGGGCGGCGGATCGTCGAGGTGGATCGGGTGCATGGCGTCGTCGAGGGCGTCGCGGGCGGCGAGAGTGTCGGCGACCGTCGCGCCGGCCGCGGGCGGCGGCGGGGCGGGCGGGTGCCGGCGGTCGACCTCGCCGGCGATCCGCTCGGCGTCCGCCGGCGAGGCGTAACGGATGCCCCACACGAGCAGCTCGTCGCCGAGCTCGGAGAGGTCGCCGGCGAGGCGCCCGCCCGGGAACAGGGAGTCGAGCAGGCGGCGCCGGTGGATCTCGGCGCCGATCGCCGGCCGGTCCTCGGGCACGTGCCGCGCCCGGGTGGCGAGCGCCTGCTCGGACATGCCGAGCAGGTCGGCCCGCACTCCGGGCATGGCGGCGTCGACGTCGCGGCGGTCGGCCTCAGCCATGACGCGCAGCAGACCGTCGTCGTTGAGGTGCAGCGCGACGCGGGCGAGCTCGTCGTCGCTGAACTCGGCGAGGCTGTCGACCATGCGCCCGCCGGGGCGGATGCGGTCGAGCAGCGCCTGCTCGTCGCGGCGGTCTGCCTCGGCGGTGATCCGGTCGCGGTCGCGCTCGTCGAGCACCCCGGGCCGCAGTGCGGCGCCGAGCTGCTCGTCGGTCATCTCGGGCAGGGTGCGCTCGTCGCCGGCGCGGACCCGCGCAGACTCGAACGGGTCCGACCCCGGGCCGCTCGGCGTATCGGGGCGGCCCGCGGTGCCGCTCTGTGGCGGGAGGTTGCTCGCGCCGGGCTGCTCGCGCTCGCGTCGGCGGATGAGCTCGGGGTGCTGCGCGAGGTGATCCCGCATCCGGCCCTGCCACTGCCGCACCCGCGCCTCGGCCGCCTTCTTGGCCTCGGGCGTCGTGGCGGTGGCGCTGCGGTTCTTCCACTTCCTGATGGCGCGCTCGATCGCCCTCTGTCGTTGCGTTGCTTCGTAGCCGGCGGGGTCCTCGGAGTGCTCGACCGGCGCCCGGGTGACCCCGGGAAGATAGGCGCTCGTGCTGTGCCGGCAGTTGGGGTGTTGCAGCCCCGAGCGGCGGGCGTCGTCGAGAGATCCGGCGACGTGCACCCGCACGGTGCGGTCGTCGTCGGTGGAGTGCTCGACCTCGATCGTCCGGGCGCCGCCCGGGCCGTCGAGCGCAAGCACCTTGCCCTCGAACGGGTCGCAAAGATCGCAGTTGTGGGGGGCGTTGGAGACGATCACGAGCGAGACGCCGGCGGCGCGCAGCTTGTCGCCGTGCGCCTCGACCGCGGCCCGCCCGACGGCGGTCCGCACTGCCATCTCGGCATAGCTCGTCATCTGCCACGCGCGCCCGCCCTTGTCGACGAACGTCCGCAAGCCCCGGTCGGCGAACCGTTCGAGGGCGCGCTGCGTGGCCTGCCGGCGGGTGTCGATGCCGAGAAGCGGGGTCGCCGACACTTCGCTGACGACCTGCCGGTATCCGTCCTCGACGCCGCGGAGAATCCCGCGGTGCGTCTCGGTGACGAGCTCGATCGTCTCGGCGGCGAGGCGGTCAACAGCGCGGGTGTTGGGTGTGCTGTCGACGATCCGGCGGGCGTCGGCATCCGAGAGGGCGCCGAGCTCGGCGAGGCCGGCACGCGCCCCGACGTCGTACGCCTCGGTCACGGCCGAGAACACTTCAAGGTCGAGAGCGGTCGCGAGGGCGTCGACGACACCCTGCGCCGCTCGGCGTAGCGGCTGAATCGCGGCGAGCTTGGCCACGGCCCACCCGGGGGCGTCGAATCCCTCGGCGAGCTGCCGCGCGACGATGCCGAGCAGGCGCTGCTCGGCGTCCGCGTACAGGTCGCGGACGCCGGCCGAGAGGTCCGCGGCCATGGCGGGGTGAATCGGCATGACACCCCCCGCCATGAGTCACACCAGCGCGCCGGCCTGCATCGGGTCGGGGACGGCGGCGCCGGTCTCGGTGAGGATGCGGGCGACCTCGGCCTGCACGGCGGTCGCGTCCCACTCCGGATGCAGCATCCGCACCCGGGTCTCGGCCGAGACCGCTTGCGCCTGCTGGAGCAGCGACAGGGTTTGAGCGAGCGAGGATGTGTCCTCGGTGATCGAGTCGCCGAACTTCACGCGGGGCCGCTCGGGAACGAGCCGCGGCGTGAAGAACTGTCGATCGAGCAGCAGCAGAACGAGCAGCATGTCGGCGACGGGCGGCGTCCAGTACCTCACTTTCTTGCCCCGGGTGATCATGCTCTTTCGCTCGCGCGCCTTGACCTCGGTTGCGGTGACGGCGGCGCCCTGGTCGCCGAGCCCGAACGTCGCCGCCGAGTATCCGGCGCTCATCACGGCTTGCCGGGTGATCGCGGCCGAGGTTCGCTCGTGCTCGTCGACCCTGATCGAGAACTGATTCAGGGTGATGCCGGCGCCGCCCTGCTCGGTCGGCGGGATGTTGAGCAGCGTCCAGATTTCCCGGTCGTCGTCAAAGCTCGCGCCGCGCCCGGGTCCGTGGTCACGAAGGTACCCGTCGGGCACGAGCAGCCGCGCCCGGGCGAGACGCAGATCGCGAATCCAACTCGTCCACGTCGTATCGAGGCTGTCGAACAGGTCGTACAACGGGCCGGCGTAGTCGCTACGGCCGAACGGTGAGCCGCGGTGCTTGCGGTGGGGGCGGATGTTGGGGCAGTAGGCGGCGGTCAGCAGGTCGATACCGGTCTCGATCGCGTCGCCCTCGGGGCCGAGCGAGTCGGCGAGCGCGGCGACGTCGGGGTGCTCGGTAAGCGGCACCCGTATGCCGAGCGCGTCCTGCGATCCCTGATAGAGCCCGTGCTCGATCCGGCCCGGGGAGTGCCGTTCGAGGTGGCGCCACACGGTGACCGAGTCCGAGGTGAGCTCGCGCCAGAACGTCACGGCTACGAGCTGCCCCCAGCGCCATTCGGGCACGGCGGCGTCGGGATGCACGGTGGTCAGCAGCGGCCGGCCGGCGAGCGAGCGATCCCATGTGACGCGCAGATAGACGCCGCCGAGCGCCGCGGCGACCTCGGCCGCTTCGAGCAGGGTGTTCGCGATGCCGTCCGACTCGGCGAGCTCGTCGAGTCGGTCCTGCGTCGCAGTGTCGGCGACGGTCAGTACGGGCGGCTCGGCGAACAGCAGATCAGCGCTCGCGGTGGCGATGTCACCGGGCAGGGGAATGTGCAGCCGCTGATCGGGCACCCCGGGCTGCTCGGCCCGGTCGCGCCCCCACAGTCGGCGCCGACCGTCGCGGCGCTGCGGCTGGTTGCGGTAGACGCTCGCGAGCTTGTCGCGGTCGCCGGAGTACCAAGCGTCGTCGACCTTGAGCTCGGCATAGTGCCGTGCGAGGGCCGGCGGCGGCCACGGGACGCCGTTGTCAGGAAGCGGCACAGCTCACCCCCTGACGACGAGCCCGAGCTCGCAACGCTGCGCACGGCCGGCAGTGCCGGGTGCCGTTCGGTGCGACGTAGGTGTTCGCTCGGTTGAACCGGTGCCCACGGGCGCAATGGGTCTGACGCGCGCGGCGGGCGGCGGGGGAGATCCCGCGCCGGATGTTGGTCCGGTGGCTCACCACTTCGAGGTGGTCGGGATTCACACAGTGGCGCCGGCGGCACAGGTGGTCGATCACGAGACCGCGGGGGATGCGCCCGCGGGTGAGCTCGTACGCGACGCGGTGCGCGTACTGCGGCCGGCCAGCAATCTTGAACTGCCCGTATCCGTTGGGCTTGACGTGTGCGGTCCAGTCCCAACACCCGAGGGGCCCGGGGGCGACCTTGTCGAGGAACCGGTCGGTCAGCTCACGCACGCGATCACCCCCTCGCGTGCTCGGGCCCGGGCGCAGTGCTGCGCCCGGGCGGGGAGTTGGGGGGCGATCAGGCGGCGGCCGTCAGCAGGCCGCGCCATTCGTGCACGGTGCTGTGCACGGCGTACCGCAGCGCGTCGAGCGAGTGGTCGTCCTGCTTTACGGGGCGGTCCTCGCCGCGGGCCGCGGCGGCGTCGTCCCACACGTACGTGGGGAACTCGGCGAGCAACCCCTCACACGAGCGGTGAATGAGCAGCGCGCCGGCGTCGAGGGCGTTCGCCACGCTGCGGATGCCGTCGAGCACTGCGTTATTGGCCCGGGCGACGTTCGGGTACCCGTCGGCCCATAGCTGAGTTGAGAAGCTCGCGGCCGAGGGGTCGATGAACGTCCACTCGGGCCGCACGCCGAGCGTGTCGATCCAGTCGCGGACGGCGCGGCTGTACTGCGCGTCGGTCATCTGTCGGTGCGCGGCGCGGGCGTCGTGTCTCCACTCGCTCACCGCGTACAGCCGGCCGTCGTCGCCGAGGCCGAGCAGGATCGCCGAGAACGGGTTGCTCGTGCCGTAGTCGATGCCGACCCAGTAGCGGCGCATCTCGGGCAGCTCGTCGACGACGTGCTGCTGCTCGTCGTACATGTCGTAGATCGCGCCCTCGGCGACAACCCACTCGCCGAGGATCATCCGGCGTCGCCATAGTCCGGTGTACTCGGCGGACAGTGCCTTGACGTAGGCGGGCGACAGAGCCGGATTGTCGGCGAGCTTGAAGTGCCAGGAAGCGAGGTCGAGCTCGGCGGCGCGGTCGAGGTACTTCGCTTTGAGCCAGTGCCGCGGCCCGTCCGGGTTCGTGGTGCCGATCAGGATTGCGCCGGCGACCGACAGGCGGGCGAGTAGCTGCGTGAAAAAGGCTTCCGGCAGCAGCGTGACCTCATCCGCGTACGCGACCGATGCGGTCAGACCGCGCAGCCGGCCCTCGGATCGGGAGTCACTCGCACCGATCAGGTGCACGACTCGGCCGAGGATCACGGCGGTTGTCGCGCCTCGGGTGTGGTGGACCTCGGCCGCGGTGTCCGAGAACAACTCGGGGTCTTGCAGCGGCTCGATCACGTTCCGCTCGATCGTGGCGAGCGATCGGCCCACGATCAGGATGAGACCCGAGGCGGGCGCCCGCCGGACGGCGAGCAGGAAGCGCAGCAGCGACGAGATCGTTTTGCCGGAGCGCACCGACCCGTGCCACAAGTTGATACGGGCGGTCGCCTCGCGGATCGAGCGCAGTTGCTTGTCGGACAGGTGGCCCGTCGAGGGAATCACCCCCCGTCGGCGTCGTCCCCCACGGGCCCGAGCAGGGCATCGGCGAGGCGGTCGAGCATCCCGCCGGCGCTCGTCGACTTGTTGGAGCGTGCGAGCTCGGCGGCCTTGGCGTGTACCTCGGTCAAGGCCCGGGCGGCGGTGGCGTAGTCGCGGGCGTCGCGCGCCGAGTCGGCGGCGCCGACCCGCTCGACTTGAGCGAGGGCGCCGTCGAGGGCATCGTCGGCGAGCTGCTCGCGCCGGGCCGAGGCATCGGCCTTACGGGCATCGGTAGCGGCGGCGACCCGCGCCCCGCCAGAGAACGCGAGGCCGAGCTCGGCGGCGATCTTCGAGACCGTGGCGGCGCCGCGGCCGAGCTCGCGAGCGATCTGGTTACGGGACTTGCCCTCGGCGTGCAGGCGGCGGACTGCTGCTCGGTCGGCGTCCGTGATCGGGTCGGCCACGGGATCACCTCCCGACCGGGACATGCGAACGCCCCGCCACCGGGGGGATGGTGGCGGGGCGTCTAGATCAGGTTTCCGGGCACGCCGGAGGCGCTCCCGACTCTAGGTCACGAATAGATAACGGCGCAACCCCCTATCGGTTGGTACCTCGGTCACTCAAAGAGGGCGCCCTGCTCGACGTCGTCGCCGAGGTCGAGCAGCGCCTCGACGCTCGGCGGCGCCTCGACGACGAGCCACCCGCTACGCCACGTACCGCGCCCCTCGCCGGCCGTGGGCTCGTCGACGAGCTGCTCGTCGAGCGCCCCATCACGCCGCGGCTGCAAGATCGACCCCGAGCGCGGCGATCAGTTCGGGGAGGTCGTCCCACTCCCACACCCGCGCCCGCTCCCTGCTGTCGAGCGGCACGGGCGCCGAGCAGGCGCGCCCGCCCGAGCAGGTCACGGCCGGCGGCCCGTCGGGCGCACTGTGCAGGGTGAGCTCGCCCTCGCACCACGGGCACGGCTCGGGCAGCGGGGTCTCGCGCTGGTCGAGGCCGAGGGCGCGCAGCACCCGAGCCTCGGCGATCCGCGCGGTACGCCGCGCTTCGTGCAGCAGGTGCAACGGCAGCACCTCGAACGGCGGCGGGGAGAGGGCGCCGTCGAGCTCGCGCTCGGGGGCGGTGTCCTCATCCTGCACGCGCCCCTCGATCCACACGCACGCCCAGTGCAGCCCATGCACCCGCGATCCGGCGGCGCGCCGACTGTCGGGTGCGCTCGGGTCGGCGCACAGCCACGCCCGGGGGTCGCCCTGCTCGGTGCGCTGTACGGCGGCGGCGAGGGTGTCGGCGAGGTCGAACACGAGCCGCTCGACGCCGCGGCCGGCGTCGAGGGCGCCGAGGTTGAGCGGGGCGGGGTGCTCGCGCAGCACGAGCGGGGCCCGGTCCTCGACGACGAGCTGCTCGTCGTCCTCGCGCATGGTGTGTGCGAGTTGCCGCGGTGGCCAGTGGTCGGCCGGCGGTTCCTCGATCGCGAGCAGCAGCTCGGCCCACCGGCCGCGGATCGTCCGCAGCGCGCGCACAGTCTCGTGCACAGCCTGTGTGTAACTCACTGTCCCCCCTTGTTGGATGCTCGCAGCGCCTCGACCTCGGCGGCGTACTCGTCGCGCTCTGCCTCGGCCTCGACGATGGCCTGCTCGGCGGCGGCGACTCGGTGTGTCAGCCGCAGCGCCGCGGCCTGCTGCCCGCCGGCCGAGCGGCGGAAGTTGTCGCAGTCGGCGATCTCAGCCTCGACGAGCTGCCGCAGCCGCGCCGTGTCCTCGGGGCCGAGCACCCCTCGGTCGGCACGGGCGAGCAGGACCCGCAGCGCCGTGCGTCGCTCGTCGCGGACTGCCTCGCGTGCGTCGCTCCGGCCGCGCCGAGACCGGATGCGGGGAAGGGTGTTCGCGGTCATGGTGTGCTCTCTCCGTTCTCGGCTCGGCGCGTCGTCGAGCAGGTGGTGCAGGTGGTCGGGCACGGCTGGCGGCCGAGGCGGCGCAGCTCGCGGTCGAGGCGGTCGTCGATCCGGACCGCGTACGCGAGGGCGGCGCCGAGGGCGAGCGCGAGCGTCACGGCGAGGGCGAGCAGGGCGGCGCTCATGGGGTTGTCTCTCCGTTCGTTCGGGCACGGCGCAGCAGTCGATCGAGGGCGCGCCGAGCGCCGCGGGTCTCCCGCGCGCGAGGCGCGACCGGTCGCGCGCGGTGGTGTTCGTGGTGCAGGTGACCACCGGCGTCCAGCACGCGGCCGAACTCGGCAGTCATGTGCCATCCGTCGATGGCGAGGCGGTCGGCGAGCGAGGCGACGAACACGGTCGCGCGGTGCGGGGGCACGTCGAGCTCGTCGGTCAGATGGGCGGCGATCGCAGCGCGGGCGGCGAGCGGAATCATCGGGCCTCGCCCCCACCGCTGGTGTGCCGGGCGCGGCCGTCGCGGCGCGGGGCCGGCGGCTGGCACATGATCCGGGCGAGGCGCACCTGCTCGGCGTCGGCCTCTCCGTTGCCGTGCTCGGCGAGCAGCGCCTCGACGCGCGAGGGATGAACACCGGTGAGCGGGCGCCGGCCCTTTCCACGGTTGCGGAAGCTCGATCGGCACTGCTCGTCGACAGCGGCGAGGCAGTGCGGGCACCGGACACTGAGCGGGTCGGGCAGCCCCTCGGCGACGAGCTGCTCGCGGTGCGCGCGGGCCGGCCGGAACTGCCGCAGCTCGGCCGCGACATGAGCCGGCATGTACCGGCGCGGGCCGGCGCCGACTCCGGACATGAGCGCGGCGAGACGTTTCTGCCCTGCTGCGTTGATCTCGGCCCGGTACTGCGCCGGCGCGGCATGGCCGCGGGCGACGGCGGCCCGGGTGCCGAGCAGTTCCTCGCGCCACGCGGCGGGGTCGTCCGGATCGGCGGACGGCACCGGGTCGGTGTGCCTGTTCATGAGCTCGGCACGGTGCGGCCCCCACGCGGCGAGCAGGTCGTGCGGCTCGATCGCCCGGAACTGCGAGCTCTTGTTGCCGCCCTGCTGCTCGTAATAGCGGCGGGCGGCGCGGGCGGCGTCCCATCCGGTTTCGGGCATGGTCGCCGGCACATCGGCGACGGCGGCGGTCCACTCCGAGATGGTGCGGGCGGACTGCTGCGGATCGGCGAGGGCGCGGCGCACGCGGCTGTCGAGCGTTCCGGCGAACGCGAGCAGGGCGGCGATCTGTTCGGGCGTCATGGGCGGCTCTCCTTTTGGGCGAGCAGGGCGAGGCCGGCGGCGAGGTTGTCGGCGTAGTTCGCGGTCGAGGCGGGCACCCGAGGCGGCGTGTTCGGCGCCGGCCGGTCGAGGTCGCTCCAGACCTTGAGCCAGTAGCGGGCACTCTTCGGTGCCTCGCCCGGGTTGGTGCGGCGGGCGGCGAGGTCGACCAGGGCCTCGACGCCGTGCGCCTGTACGAGCCGGTAGACGTCGCGCTGCTCGCCGAGGCCGAGCGACCACCGGACGGCGATCGAGGCGGCGACGAGAGCGGCGTCGAGCGGACGCAGTTCGGGAACCAGCGCAGCCGCGGTGTTCGTCGCGCGCGGCTGCTGCTGTTCGTCTTGTAGAGAGCTTCTTTTGTTCTGGGGGCCGGTAGCCGGCCCCCCGGGGGCCGATCTCCGGCCCTCCCCCGGGCCGGTAGTCGGTCCCCCCGGGGCCGATGTCCGGCCCTCCCCGGGGCCGCTCACCGGTCCCCCGGGGGCCGATGTCCGGCCCGGGTCGGAATCCGGCCCGGGCCGATCTCCGGCCCCCCTCTCGTCGAGCAGGGGGAGGCGGTAGACCGTTTCTCCGCCGGGGCCGAGCTCGCCCTCGACGACGGCGAGCTCGCCCGAGGCGAGCAGGGCGTCGACGGCGTCGCGGACGGTGGACCGAGCGGCGCGGGTGCGGCGGATGAGCGAGGCGGTACCGGCGTAGGCGACGCCGTCGGCGTCGGCCCGATCAGCGATCGCGAGCAGCACCAGACGAGCGGCGCCTCGGCTGTCGGACTGGGACCAGACCCAATCCGTCGCGGCGAGGCTCAACGGTTCGTCTCCTTACGGGGATCGGCGAGCCCGGAGGTTCGGGCCGGCCGGCGAGTGCGGCGGGCGTGTGGGCGGGGCAGCGGTTGCCGACGATGTAGCGGCGGGTACCGATCGCGCGGCAGTAGTCGCCGGCGGCGCCGTCCCAGTGCTCGCAGATCACGCCGCGCGATCGGGGCGGCCGACGTACCGAGCGAGGACTACGAAGCGGGGCACGTTGTTCTCGACCACGGTCCGGGCGATCGCCTGAAACGAGCCAGCCGGCGCGTAAGACGCGAGCTGCGCGGACCGGATCGCCTGCGCCGCCGAGGATGCTCGGGCGCTCGTTTCCTTCTGCTGGATCTCGGCCCACTGGTTCGGGTGTGCCTTGAGCTGCTCGACGATCAGCGCGTGCTTGACGTTCTTCTGCCGTGCCGGCGGCGGGCCGGCGATGAACTTGACTGTCACTAGATCCCCCTCTGATCTGTCACCGAACGCGAACAGACATGCTTGTTGCCATGTCCGAAACGGCGCTAAGGTCCGTTCGTGTTCACGAACAAGAACAACGTAGACATGGCAGAAACCCGACGTCAACGCAGTTCCGAGGTGTGCAACCGGGCAAGATCACTGGTTAGATGAGACTGTTCGCGTTCTGCGACAAGAACGGAGATGAGAAACCGTGTCGGAGAACGACACCCCGATAGGTGAGCCGTCGGCCGATGGGGCGGCCGAGCGTGCCCCCGACTCAGGGGCCGGCGGCCCCTTTGCGGCCCTGGTGGCGGCGGCGATCGCGGGGGAGCCTCTACGGAGCGTCTCCGCGCGCGCCGTTGACCCTGAGACAGGCAAGCGCATCCCGCACAACCAACTGCCCAAGATCGCCAAGGGTGACGGGTACAAGCGTGAGCGGTGGCTCATCGGCGCCGTTGCTGCGGCCGTCGGGCGTCCGCTCGCGGAAGTGCAGCGCGCCGCGGCGGAGGAGTGGACCGGCCTACAGGTCGGCGACCTGCTACGGGCGAGTAACTCGACTACAACCGTTGTCGTGGCTTACGAGTCTGGCACTACGGCTGACGATCTTCCCTTGCTTAAAGAGAAGCTAAAAACTCTCGGGCTCGGGAACATCCGAGTCGTGTCCGCAGACGTCGGTGACTCTGTGCCGTAAGCGCGTGACCTGCGGTGTTTGTACGGGTATGTTGGTTGAGCTCTTGCCTCGGGCATATGTTCGAGTGAAGGGCTCCGCCATGCCACAAGGGGGGGCATCTTGTTCCGCGTCCGCCGTACCCGACTCGACGACAAAGCGCCGGCCGCCGGCGCTGCTGACGAAGCAGATCGACACATCTTGATCGACGACCGGCACATCACTGATACCGGCGCGATCGCCCTTGAGCTCGTCCTGAACGCCCTTCCCCCCGTCGAGGGCGGCAGGGACCGAGCTAGCGAGCCGCGGCCCAAGACCGACCCCGGCAAGGCGCAGCAGGGCTAAGACGACCGAAGGGGCCGCACGGTGCGAACCGTGCGGCCCCTTCTGTGTGTCGGTGCGCCGGTGTAGCGTGTGGATCGAGCAGGCGACGTAAGTGCAGGTCAGGGGCCGGTTTCTGAGTGCCCGTTGCGTGCCCAATGCGTGCCCATTGCGTGCCCGAACTGCTCTGTACCGGTTGTCACGAGTCGGCACGGGAAGGCACCGCCGCACGGCTTGACCTGCGGTTATCGCCATACGGCGGCACCCCGTGGAACTATCCGACAGGACTCATCTGGCGCTCGTAATGCGTAGGTCTCGGGTTCGAATCCCGAAGGCGGCTCAAGGAAGGCCCAGGTCAGATCATTTCTGACCTGGGCCTCTTTGCGTTGGTCGCCTCGGGGGCGGGGGGTGCGGGCGGGTGGGGCGGGCGTAGGGCGAGGTGGAGTACGGCCGCCCCCAGGAACGTGATCAGCATGATCCAGAGGGCGCCGACGTGCAGGGCGTGGACGAACGCCTCGTCGGCGGCGCGGGCGAGGGCGGGGCGGTGGGTCGTCGCGGCGACGTGGCGGGCGGCTTCGGCGGAGACCCGGGCCCGTTCCCGCACCGCCTCGGGCGCCCCGTCCAGGGCGGGTTCGATCGCGCGCCGGTACACGAGGGACATGATCGTGCCGCCGACGGCGATGCCGATCACGCCGCCGGTCTGCCGGACGGTGTTGGTGACGGCCGACCCAGCGCCGGCCCGCTCCAGCGGCAGGGTGGCGATCAGGGCCGCGGTGACAGGGCCGAGCACCATGCCGATGGAAAGGCCCTGGAGGAGGAGCAGGAGGGCGATCGCCGTGAGGGGGGTCTCCAGGCCGAGGAGTCCGTAGGCGCCCATGGTCAGGGCGGCCACGGCGAGGGCCGGGACGGTGACGACGCGCAGGGACAGGCGGCGGACCAGGCGGGCGCCGACGGGCGCTCCCAGGATCGCGCCGAGCGCGGTCGGCAGGCCGGCCAGGCCCGCCTCCATCGGTGAGTGGCCGCGCGCGCCCTGGAGGTAGAAGGCGTTGTAGAAGGTGATGGCGGAGACGGCGAAGAGCAGCAGGCCGAGCGCGGCGTTGCCGCCGCCGAACGCGCGCCGCGCGAGGAGCCGGGGGTCGAAGCCGGGCGCCTCGACGCGCAGTTCGACGAGGACGAACGCGGCCAGCAGGACCAGTCCGGCGACGATCGGCCCCCACACGTCCGGGCGGCTCCAGGCCGTTGCCTGTCCCGCCCGGATCAGGCCGTAGGCGAGCGTCGCGAGGCCGCTGATCGACAGCAGCATCCCGGCCGGGTCCAGCGGGCGCACCACGGGGCTGCGGAAGTTCGGGACCAGCAGGGCGATGCCGATCAACGCCACCACCGCGACCGGGACGTTGACCAGGAAGACCGAGCCCCACCAGAAGTGGTCGAGGAGCACCCCGGCCAGTACCGGGCCCACGGCCATGCCGACCCCGGCGGACGTCGAGGAGACGGCGATCGCGGTCGAGCGCGCCGGGCCGGTGAAGGTCCACATGAGCAGAGCCAGGCTCGCCGGCATGATCAGCGCGCTGCCGACGCCCATCGCGGCCCGGGCGGCGATCAACTGGCCGGCGTCGCCGGCGTACGCCGCCCACACCGAGGAGAGCGCGAACACCACCAGGCCCGCCGTGAGCACGGTCCGGTGGCCGAAGCGGTCGCCCAGGGCGCCCGCGGTGAACATCAGGGTGGCGAAGGCGAGCGTGTAGGAGCCGGTGGCCCATTGCAGCTCGGCCGGATCGGCGTTCAGCCCTCGGGCCGGATCGGCGAGGGTCTCCAGGGTGGTGCTCAGGACGGTGTTGTCCAGCCAGATCAGCAGGGAGCACACCATGAGGACCGAAAGGATCGACCGCTGCCTGAATTTCGAAAGGGTGGGGGTGGTCATGAACGCCTTCGGGAGTGATCGGGAAAACCTGCCGAGCGGAGACCGTAAGGAATTCGGCAGTGTGTGTCAACACGCTTTGTCGGGTGGGGGGTTGGTGGTTCTTCGGGGAGGGGTGAGGGCATGGGGTGGTGGTTTTTGTCAATGCTTGGATGGGGGTCCCATGGGCATGTGACCAGGGGTTCTGTCAATTCTTGGTTTCTCGGTGAGCGGGTCGGAATTTCCTTCTTCGAATTCGGCGCGGGAATTTAGATCGGAGTCGCCGGTCGGAAGGGGCGGGGATACGTTGGAGGGGTGGGGCGGGCCGGGCGCGGGACGGGTTGGAGGCCGGGCATGAGCACTTCGACATTCGGCGGCAGGGCGCGCGGCGGGGCGCGCGGCAGGGCGCGGTGGATCGGTGTGGCGGCCGCGCTGGGGTTGCTGGTCCCCGGCGGGGCCGCCGTGGCGTACGCGGGGCAGGCGGGACACGCGGGGCAGGCGGGGGACGCCGCCGCGCCGCCCGCGGCGGTGGCGGCGCCGTCGGAGGAGTTCCCGCGGCTCACGCCGGCCGTGGCGGCGAAGCTGGACGAGGCCGTGCGCGAGGTGCAGGCGCGGGCCGCGATCCCCGGGGTGATCGTGTCGCTGTCGGCCCCGGGCAAGGGGGAGTACGTCCGGGCGTTCGGGGTGGCGGACAAGGCCACGGGCGCGGCGATGACCCCGAACCTGAACATGCGGATCGGCAGCGAGACCAAGACCTTCACGGTGACGGCCCTGCTCCAGCTGGTGGACCAGGGCAAGGTCGGCCTGGACGACCCCATAGGGAAGTACGTCTCCGGGGTCCCGAACGGCGACCGGATCACCCTGCGCGAGCTGGCCGGCATGCGCAGCGGCTTGTTCAACTACTCCGAGGACGAGGACTTCTTCAAGGCGCTGACCAGCGATCCGCGGCGGGAGTTCACCCCGCGGGAGCTGCTGGCGTACTCCTTCAAGCACCCGGTGAACTTCGCGCCGAACGCGAAGTTCCAGTACTGCAACACCAACCTGATCCTGCTGGGGCTGGTGGTCGAGAAGATCGGCGGGCAGCCCCTCGCCGCGTACATCAACGAGCGGGTCTCGAAGCCCGCCGGGCTGCGGCACACGCTGTTCCCGGTCGGCGCCGAGTTCCCGACCCCGCACGCCCACGGCTACACGAACCAGACCGCGGACGGGAAGACCGCGGACGCCACCGACTGGAACCCCTCCTGGGGGTGGGCGGCCGGCGCGATGATCTCCGACCTGCCGGACCTGCGGAGCTGGGCGAAGACCCTGGCCACCGGCACCCTGCTCACGCCCGCGACCCAGGCCCAGCGGCTGAAGGTCAGCCCGGCGGGCAACCTCCCCGACACCGGCTACGGCCTGGGCATCTTCAACGTGGACGGCTGGATCGGCCACAACGGCTCGCTGCCCGGCTACCAGTCCCTGACGATCTACCTGCCCGCCGAGCAGGCCACGCTCGTGGTGCTGCTCAACACCGACACCGCCTACGAGGGGGCCGAGCCCAGCACGCTCTTCGGCGAGGCCATCACGAAGATCGTCACCCCGGAGCACGTGTACCGACTGCCGTCCCAGGGGGCCACCCCCGCGCACTGACCCGCGCACCGACCCGCCCGCCGGACCCGCTCGCGCCCCCCGCGCGCACAATGGCTGCCATGCAGACGAACGGTGTGGTCATCAGGGTCGCCGCGGAAGCGGATCTCGACGTGGCCGCGGAACTCTTCCGCGGCTACCTCGACTTCTACGAGGTGGACGTCGAGGACGAGGGGCGCCCCCGCGCGTTCCTCGCGGAGCGGATCGCGAAGGACGAGTCGCTGGTGCTGCTCGCCGAGGTCCCCGGCGTGGGGACGGTCGGCTTCGCGCAGGTCTACCGGGTGTTCTCGTCCCTGACCCTGCGCACGGCGTGGCTCCTCAACGACCTGTACGTCGCCCCGTCCGGCCGCCGCACCGGCGCCGGGAGGGCGCTGCTGCGCGAGGTGCTGGACCGGGCGAAGGAGGCCGGGGTGGCGGGCGTGCAGCTGGAGACGGCGTACGACAACCACGTGGCGCAGGGCCTGTACGAGTCGGAGGGCTTCGTCCGCGAGGAGTTCCACGTGTACTTCCACGATCTCGGCTGAAACATTTCCGCACGGCCATCGCGTCAAGGGGGTGACACGGACGCGAGGGGGAGTGCATGCGACAGGGCCGCAGAGACGGTTTCCGTGAGTTCGCGGCGGGCCGATCGGGACACCTGTACCGGTCGGCGTGTCTGCTGGCGAGCGGGGACACGCATCTCGCCGAGGACCTGGTGCAGGAGACCCTGGGGCGGATGTACCTGCTCTGGGGGCGGATGTCGCGCGTGGAGCACCCGGCGGCGTACGCGCAGACGGTGTTGGTACGGGTCTTCCTGACCCACCGGCGCCGCCGCTCGTCCGGGGAGCGTCCGGTCGGGGACTTCCCCGAACCGGACGGGCGCCCGGCGGGTTCCGGCGCCGATCCGGCGCTGCGGCTGACGCTGCTGGAGGCGTTGGGCCGGTTGGCGCCCAAGGACCGGGCCGTGTTGGTGCTGCGGTACTGGGAGGACCGCAGCGTCGAGGAGACCGCCGAGGCGATGAAGGTCAGTTCGGCGGCCGTACGGACCCGCTCGTCGCGGGCGCTGAACCGGCTGCGCGAGCAACTCGGCGGGAGCCTGACCGAGTTCGTGGGCCACTGAGCGGGCGAGGGCCGAAGCCGGCCGCGCTCCGTGCCGTTCAGCCCCTCTCCGTCTCCCGTCCCGCACGTCCCATCCCCCGGCCCCACGCGGAAGGTTTCGTTCCCCATGTCCTTTGACGATGAACTCGGCGAAGCCCTCCGCGGCGTGGGCGCCGGATTCACCCCCGATCCGCACGCCCTGGTCGAGGCCGGGGAGCGACGCGGACGCCGACTGGTGGCCCGGCGCAGGGCCGCCGTCGCCGGCGGATCGGTCCTGGCCCTGGCCCTGGTCGGGTCCCTCGGGGCCTGGAGCGGCGGCCTGATCGGCGGCTCCGACGGGGCCGACGTCGCCTCGGCCCCCACCCTGCCGGGCCGCGGCCCGGTCCGCTCCGGACCGCCGCCCGGCGAACGGGCCGGGAGCGGCGCCGTCACCGCCGCGCAGTTGATCGACGTACTGCGCTCCCTCACGCCGGGCCCGCGGCTCACCGACACCTGGGGCCGCGGCACCGAGGACCCCGGCCCCGCCGCCGCCGGGATCCTCG
The DNA here is from genome assembly GCF_040650855.1 of Streptomyces sp. NPDC048606. Taxonomy (NCBI): domain Bacteria; kingdom Bacillati; phylum Actinomycetota; class Actinomycetes; order Kitasatosporales; family Streptomycetaceae; genus Streptomyces; species Streptomyces sp. NPDC048606. Next base: position 138,730 of record NZ_JBEZIB010000018.1, read on the forward strand.
ACGACGGCGGGGGGAGGGGCTCCATCGGGGTCAGCCTCGGCCGGATCGACCCCGCCGGGAACATCGCCCGCGACCTGACCACCTGTCCCCGGCACGAGGACGTCGGCTTCGACTCCTGCGTCGAGCAGCCGCAGCCCGACGGCTCCCGACTGCTGCTGATCCAGGCGTACGACTACGACGACCACCGCAAGTCCGTGAAGAACTGGCGGGCCACCCTCGTCACCCCCCAGGGCTTCGTCGTCGACGCCAACGAGAGCAACGCGGCGCAGAGCAAGGCGTCCCCGGTCACCCGGCCGGAACCGCCCCTGACCATGGACCGGATGAAGGCGCTCGTCCTCTCCGAGAAGTGGCGGCCCGCGCTCCAGGACCTGCCGCCCGCCCCCTCGGAGAGCCGGCCGCCCGCCGGGCAGGGCGAACCCGACGCGAAGAACACCCTCGAACACCTGCTGCGCGGCTACGGCATCCCGGTCGTCGACCGGGGCGGTGACGGCGGCTACGGCTACGTCGTCCTCGACGACGGCAAGGGCGGCTCGCTCGTCGAACTGAGCATCAAGCGCCCGGCGGACGGCAGGGACGGCAGCACCGGCGCCGACTTCTCCTCCGGCACGACCGCCCAGCCCCTCGGCGTCCTGATGAAGACCTCGCAGGGCCCCGCGCGGGGCGCCCCGTCGGGAACGGTCGAGTGGACCGTCGACACCCTCCGGTCCAACGGCGTACGCGTCACCGTCAGCGTCTACAACGCGCACCGGCAGACCGGCGCCCCCTCGCGGGCCGTGCCGGCGCTCACGATGGAGCGGCTGAAGGAGGTCGCGCTCAGCCGGAAGTGGCCCGAGGTGGTGGGGCGCTGAGGGGGCGCCGGCGGCGGGGGTCCGGGGGCGGACGCCGGCGCGCTACTTCGCGTCGGCGTAGCACTCCACGACCGCCGTGGTGAACGGGAAGCGGACCGGGGTGTCGCCGAAGGCGATCCGGCCCGCCCGCTCCCCGGCCTCGCGGATCGCCTCCACGACGGCCTGGGCCTCCTCGGCGGGGCAGTGCACGATCACCTCGTCGTGCTGGAAGAACACCAGCTCCGCCCGCATCCCCGCCGCGTCCAGGGACTGGCGCAGCGCGGCGAGCATCAGCAGGGCCCAGTCGGCGGCGCTGCCCTGGACGACGAAGTTGCGGGTGAACCGGCCGCGGGCGCGGGTGTCGGAGGAGGCGTAGCTCGGTGTCCAGGCGTCCTCCCGGGAGCCTTGTTCCTCCCGGGAGGCGGGGCCCTCCTGCGGGATCCCGGCCTCGCCGTCGTCCTCGGCGCCGGCGGCGCGGGCGGGCGGCGGGGAGGTGCGGCCCAGCCAGGTCCGCACGAGGCGGCCCTCCTCGCCGGCGCGGGCGGCGTCGTCCACGTAGGCCACGGCCAGGGGGAAGCGGCGGCGGAGCGCGGCCAGGTTCTTCAGGCCGTCGCCGGAGGTCTGCCCGTAGACGGCGCCGAGCACGGCCAGCTTGGCCTTCTCCCGGTCGCCGGCGAAGGTCTGGCGGGAGATGGCCGTGTAGAGGTCCTCCGGGCGCCCGGCCACCTCCATGAACGCCGGGTCCCGGGAGATCGCGGCCAGGACCCGGGGCTCCATCTGGTCGGCGTCGGCCACGACCAGGCGCCAGCCGGGATCGGCGACGACGGCCCGCCGGATCACCTTCGGAATCTGGAGCGCGCCCCCGCCGTTGGTCACCCAGCGGCCCGTGAGGGTGCCGCCCGGGACGAACTCGGGGCGGAACCGGCCGCCGTGCACCCAGTCGGCGAGCCAGCCCCAGCCGTGCGCGGTGTAGATCCGGTACAGCTTCTTGTAGGCGATCAGGGGCTCCACGGCCGGGTGGTCGACCTCCTGGATCTCCCAGCGGCGGGTGGAGCGCAGCCTGATGCCGGCGCCGGCGAAGGCCTTGATGACGTCCGCGGGCAGCTCGGGGCGGACCCGGCGGCCGAACGTGGCGGAGATCTCGTCCGCCAGCTCGGCCAGCCGGCGGGGCTCGCCGCCGCCCGCGTAGCGCTCGCCGAGCAGTTCCGTGAGCAGGGAGCGGTGTACGTCGGCCCGCCAGGGCAGGCCCGCGCGGTGCATCTCGGCGGCGATCAGGAACGCGGCGGACTCGGCGGCGGTGAGCAGGCGCAGCCGGTCGGGGTGGGCGGTGGCGGCGTGCCGGCGGGCTTGGTCGGCGTGGATCGCGAGGAGGGCGTCGAGGGGGACGGGGACGCCGGTGCCGGGGTCGAACAGGGAGTCCTGCGTGCCGGGCTCCGCCGCGCGCTGCGGGGGGTCCGGGGGGACGGGGGCGTTCGTGAGCCGGGCCCAGGCGGCCGCGGCCGAGCGGGGTTCGCCGTAGCGGCCCTCGTGGCCGAGGAGCAGCAGCTCGGCCACCTCCACGTCGTAGCAGCGGTCCACGCGGAGGCCGGCGGCGAGGAGGCCGGGGTAGACGGCGGCGGTGGAGCGCCAGATCCAGCGGGTGGCGCAGGGGGCGGAGCGGATCGCTTCCGCGGGGGTGCGGTGGCGGGTGGCGGCCGTCGCGGGGCGGCCGGGGAGGGGCGCGGGCGCGGCGTGCCACCAGCCGTCGGCGTCCTCGGCGAGGGCCCAGGGGGTGGGGTGGTCGCTCACGGGGCGAGTGTCTCACCGGGGTCTGACAGTTCGCCCTGGTCGGGCGGCCGTCGGCGGGGTGGGCCGGGGCGCGGGGGGTTTCGGGGGGCGTGCCAAGCTGAGGGGGTGAGTGAGTACGTCGGGATCGTCGACCGGGCCTTCGGGGCCGCCCTCTACGCGCGCGATGACGCCGGGCTGGACACCGGGGCCTCCGTGTTGGCCGCCGACGCCGGGCGCTGGGGCGGGGTCGGGTGCGAGTTGCTCCGGCGCGGCGAGGCGTACGTACGGCAGGCCTGGGAGCGGGGGTGGCGGCCGGCGGACGTGCTGCGGCTGGTGCGCCGGGACCTGGACGGGATCCACGTCGGCATCACCGAGGACCTGATCGCGGCCGAGGCGCGGCGTTACGCGCGGCTGCCCGAGCGGTGGAGCGACGCCGAGGTCTGGTGGTCGGGGGACGAGGCGTACGCCGACGGGCTCGCCCGACGCGTCAGGGCGGACCGGTTCACGCTGTCCACCGCCCTGCTGGAGGTGTTCCGGCTGCTGATCCGGCTGCCCTCCATCGAGCCGGTCGGGCCGGTGCCGGGCGACCCGGCCGGGGACGCCCTGGAGCACGCGCACATCGAGCCGCGCATGCTCGGCCGCATCCGGGCCCTGCTGGCGAAGGCGGAGGCGACGGACTACCCCGAGGAGGCGGAGGCGCTCAGCGCGAAGGCGCAGGAGCTGATGGTCCGGCACACGGTGGACGAGGCGCTGCTCGCGGTGCGCGCAGGCGCTCCCGCGCAGGTGCCCGGGGCCTGCCGGATCGGGGTGGAGCCGCCGTACGAGGAGGCGAAGGCGGTCCTGCTGGACGCGGTGGCGGGCGCGAACCGCTGCCGGGCGGTGTGGAACGGGGCCTTCGAGTTCTCCACCGTGGTCGGCTTCGAGAGCGATCTGGAGGCGGTGGAGCTGCTGTACACCTCGCTGCTCGTCCAGGGCACGGCGGCGATGACCCGGGCCGAGGCCGCGCAGCGCGCCGGCGGACGCAAGCGGACCAAGACCTTCCGGCAGTCCTTCCTGCTGGCCTACGCCAGCCGGCTCGGCCGGCGGCTCGCCGAGACGGCCGAGCACACCGCCGCCGAGGCCCCCGACCACCTGCCCGCCTTGGTGGCCCGGGACGTGGCCGTCGGGGCGCGGGCCGACGAGATGTTCCCCCGGACGACCACCACCCGCCTGCGCGGGGCCACCGACCACGCGGGCTGGGAGGACGGCACGGCCGCCGCCGACGCCGCCCACGTGGGCGGCGGGCGGCCGTCCCTGCCGTAGGCCGACAGGGCCCGGGGGCGCGCCCTACGGGGTGTCCTCCGTACGCATGGCCTTGGCCTCCGACTTCAGGATGCGCATCGAGCGGCCCAGCGAGCGGGCCGTGTCGGGGAGCTTCTTCGACCCGAAGACCAGCAGGCACACCACCAGGACGACGATCAGGTGCCAAGGCTCTACGGCGTTGCGGAGCATGGACGTTCCACCTTTCGGACGATGGTCGCGCCCATGGAACCTTCTCCGGGCATGACGTGACAAATCTGAAGAAGTCCTGAAGAAAGGGGTGAGTGGGGAGGGAACGTATGGTCTGGGCATGAGTTGGCTTCGGGCGCTGAAGGAGACCGCCCGCTCGGGCATGACCATCGAACGGACCGCGCTGGAGCCCCTCGTCGCGCTGCGCGCCACCGCGGGGCTCGCGCTCGTCATCGGTCTCGGCCTGGCCTTCCTGGGGCCGGGGGCGGCGACCAGTTCCGCCTTCGGCGCCTTCATGGCGGCCATCGCCACCTACCAGCCGAGCTGGCGCCCGCGGCCCGTGCTCGCCCTCGCCTCCGGGCTGACCCTGGCCGTCTCCACCTTCGTCGGCTACCTCGTCGGCTCCCGGAACACCGTGGCGTTCCTGCTGCTGCTCGCCGTCTGGACCTTCGTGGCGGGCCTGTGGTGGGCCGTCGGGTCGACGGCGGGCATCATCGCCTCCGGCAACGTCGCGATCATGCTCGTCACGGTGACCCTGCCGACCTCCGTCGCGCAGGCCGCGGGCCACGCCGCGATGATCGCCGCCGGCGGGATCGTGCAGGCCCTGCTGATCGTGCTGTTCCCGGTCCGCCGCTGGGGCGCGCAGCGCGACGCGCTCGCGGACGCCCTCGCCGCCGAGGCCGACTACGCCCGCCGGCTGCGCCACGACCCGGTCGCGCCCTTCGACCCGCAGCCCCTGATGAGGGCCCGGGACGCGGCCGCCGTGACCGCCCGCCAGGCCCGGCGGCGCCCCGCCGAGCTGCACGGGGCGCGCGGGCTCGCCGAGCGGATCCGGCCCGTCCTGGCCTCCCTCGCCGACCCCGCCGTCGGCGCCCCGGCCGAGGGCCCGGCGCGGGACCGCGTACGGGAGCTGCTGGCCGCCGCCGCGACCGTGCTGGACGCCGCCGCGCACACCGTCCGGCACGGGGAGCACGGGGAAGGCGCACGGCGGGTCGCGCCGGCCCTGGCCGTGCTGAAGGCCGCCGAGGCTCCCGAGGCCGCCGAGGCGCTGCGGGGGCCGGCGCTGCGGGCCGCCCGGCGCCTCGCCGCGCTGCTGGACGACGTACGGGAGACGGCCGAGCCCGGCCTCGGGCGCACCGCCGACCCGGCCGAGGCGATGCTGCGGCCCACCCTGCGGGCCCTCCTCGCGCCGGCGGCGCGGGCCGTGCGGGCCGAACTGCGGCCCGGTTCGCCGATCCTGCGGCACGCGCTGCGGGTCACGGCGGCGGTCTGCGCCGGGTACCTGATCGGGCGGGCGCTGCCGTTCGGGCACGCCTACTGGGCGCCGATGGCCTCGGTGATGGTGATGCGCCCCGACTTCACCCAGACCTGGTCCCGGGCCGTGGCCCGCTTCGGCGGCACCCTGGTGGGGGTCGGCGCGGCCACCGCGATCGTGCGGGTGGCGCAGCCCGACACGTACCTGTCCGGGCTGCTGGCCGTGGTCAGCGCGGGCCTGATGTTCGTCCTGATGCGCACCGGGTACGCCGTCGCGCAGACCTTCGTCTCGGCGTACGTGGTCTTCCTGCTCGGCATGGGCGGCGTCCGCTGGGACCAGACGGTGCCCGACCGGATCGCGCTGACCCTCGTCGGCGGGGTGCTCGCGATGGTGGCCTACGCCGTCTACCCGGCCTGGGAGACCCCGCGGCTGCGCACCCGCCTGGCCGACTGGACGGCCGCCGTCGGACGGTACGCCGCCGCCGTGCTCGGGCAGTACGCCGACCCGGCCGGGGCCCGGCGGGCCGATGTCCGCGAGGCCCTGCTGGCGACGCGGGACGCGCGGATCGCCTGGCAGGAGGCGCTCGCCCGGGCGGAGGGGGAGCCGGTGCGCCACCGGGGGCTGTCCCGGGCGGCCGCGGACGGCGCGGGGGAGGCGCTGGCGGCGTTCGGGCGCAACGCCATGTTGCTGGAGGCGCACTTCCCGGACCGGGACGCGGCGCCGGTGCCGGGGGCGGCGGAGCTGGCGCGGGCCCTGCGCGAGGCGACCGCCGAGGGGGCGAAGGCGGTGCGCGAGCGGCGGGTCCCGCGGTGGGAGGGGCTGCGCGCGCTGCGGGCCTCGTGGGACGCCCCGGAACCGGGCGTGCTGCGCGGTGCGTCCGAACAACTGCTGGAGGCACTGGACGAGCTGTCGGAGGCACTCCGTCCGTAACGATGTTGCTCAGTGATGAACCGGACACCCCGCGTGCACGTGCATCTGCCCATGCATGCAGTTATGAACACAGCTATGATCCGGTGCAGTTGACATCTGCACTATCGGGGGCTTCCTGTGGACCACGCGTACAACGGGATGGCAGCTGCAGAACTCGCTTCCTTGTATGGGCTGACCTGGCAGAAGAGCAAACACAGCAACTCGCAGGGGTCCTGTGTCGAGTTCGCCAGACTGCCCGGCGGCGACGTCGCGATGCGCAATTCGCGCTTCCCCGACGGACCGGCGCTCGTGTACACGCCGGCCGAGATCGAGGCGCTGTTGCTCGGCGTCAAGGACGGGGAGTTCGATCATCTGATCGGCTGATGGAACGGCGCGGAAGAACGCACTGGATCAGGCCATGCACGTGCACTGGCCGGGATTGATCGAAACGATCAAGCCCGGCCAGTCGTCTTGTCCACGCCGTTTCGGGAAGTCCGGATCCCGCCGGACCCGCGGGCCCCGTGCCCCCGGACCCGCCGGCCCCATGGCCCCCGGATCAGTCCGCGAGCATGAACAGCGCCCACACGACCTTGCCGGTCAGGCGCCCGGCGAGCGGGTGCCAGCCCCAGTTGTCGCTGTAGGCGTCCACGAGGAAGAGCCCGCGCCCCGACTCCAGGTCGCAGTTCTCCTCGGTCCGCTCGGGCTCGAAGGCCCCGCCCGGCCGCTCCTCGCTGGGGTCCCGCACCGCGCACACCAGCCGCGTGCTCCACCGCATCAGGTGCAGCCGTACGGCCGCCTCCGGCTCGCCGCCGAGGCCGCCCGGGCCCCGGCCGCCGTCGGGCAGGGCGTGGCGCAGCGCGTTGGTGACGAGTTCGGAGACGACCAGGGAGACGTCGTCGAAGCGGTAGTCCAGGCCCCACTGGTTCAGGGTCGACCTGGTGAACGACCGTGCGCCGCGCACCGCCTCGAAGCGGGCGGGCAGGGCGCACGACGCGGATCCGGAGACAGCCGTGGGGTCGACCGGGGGCAGCCCCTGCCGTAACGGCTCGAGCATGGTCGATCCATTCGTCCCCATGCGAGGCACTCCCGGGATTCGCGGACGAAGCGGCGGCTTGGTCCAAAGAGAACTGCGGGGTGGGTCCGGCGCCGGCGCGAAGTGCACGCAGGTGCGCGGCACCATCGTTCCGAATGGCGCAGCCGGATGCAAGGGCAGATGCACGTGCACGCGCCCGACCCGTCCACTCCCGTGACGGTTCTTGCTCATTTCTTCCTACGCATACTTACGGACTTCTTTTCCGGGACTCCGGATTCCGTTACAGAACGAGTACGGGCCGATGCGTTTTGGTGGCAGACTGCGGGACCGGGGTACGGGGGCCCCGCCGAGGCAAGCGCACACCACGCGCACACATCGCGATGGGGAGGGCAGGACTGGTGACCGCAGAAGCCAGCGGTTCGGTGGTGCGCCGCATCCTCCTGGGCTCACAGCTCAGGCGACTCCGAGAATCCCGCGGCATCACCCGTGAGGCGGCCGGCTACTCGATCCGCGCGTCCGAATCGAAGATCAGCCGCTTGGAGTTGGGAAGGGTGAGCTTCAAGGCCAGAGACGTCGAGGACCTCCTCACGCTCTACGGGGTCACGGACGGCGCGGAGCGGGAGTCCCTGCTCGGACTGGTCCGCGAGGCCAACGCGGCGGGCTGGTGGCACAGTTACGGGGACGTGCTGCCGGGCTGGTTCCAGACGTACATCGGACTGGAGGGCGCCGCGTCCCTCATCCGCATCTACGAGGTCCAGTTCGTCCACGGCCTGCTCCAGACCGAGGCCTACGCCCACGCCGTCGTCGAGCGCGGCATGCCCGGGGCGAGCACCGCCGAGGTCGACCGGCGCGTCGCGCTGCGCCTGGAGCGCCAGAAGGTCCTCGTCTCCGAGAACGCCCCGGTCTTCCACGCCGTCCTCGACGAGGCCGCGCTGCGCCGCCCGTACGGCGACCGAGACGTGATGCGCGGCCAGTTGGAACACCTGATCGAAATCAGTCAGCGGCCCAACGTGCAGCTCCAGGTGATGCCCTTCTCGTTCGGCGGCCACGCGGGCGAGAGCGGGGCCTTCACCCTGCTGCGCTTCCCCGAGTCCGACCTCCAGGACATCGTCTATCTGGAACAGCTCACCAGCGCGCTCTACCTGGACAAGGACGAGGAAGTGGCCCAGTACGGGCGGGCGATGGAGCGACTTCAGGCCGATTGTCCGGACCCCGACAAGACGCGCGATCTCCTGCGTGGACTGCTCCAACTGTCTTGATTCGCACGTACTATGACGTCTGATCAGTGCATGACGACGACCGATCGGTCTCCGGTGCAGCGCAAGGGTGCGCGCTCGCAGTAAGGGATGGCATGTCCATATTCACCGACCTGGCTCACCAGTACATCGACGGCGAATGGCTGGCCGGCACCGGTTCGTGGGACATCATCGACGTCAACCCGTACAACGGGGAGAAGCTCGCGGCCGTCACCGTGGCCACGGTCGAGCAGGTCGACGAGGCCTACCGCGCGGCCGAACGCGCCCAGCGCGAGTGGGCCGCGACCAGCCCGTACGCGAGACGCCTGGTCCTGGAGCGCGCCCTGCGCCTGACGGAGGAGCGCCGCAAGGAGATCGTCGAGGCGATGATCGACGAGCTCGGCGGGACCCGTCCCAAGGCCGAGTACGAGGTCCACCTGGCGATGGACTTCCTGCGCGAGGCGATCCAGCTGGCCGTCCGCCCCGAGGGCCGCATCATCCCCTCGCCGGTCGAGGGCAAGGAGAACCGGGTCCAGCGCCTCCCGGTCGGGGTCGTGGCCGTGATCAGCCCCTTCAACTTCCCCTTCCTCGTCACCCTGAAGTCCGTCGCCCCCGCCCTGGCCCTGGGCAACGCGGTCGTGATCAAGCCGAACCAGAACTCCCCGGTCGCCGGCGGCGGCATCATCGCCAAGCTCTTCGAGGACGCCGGACTCCCGGCCGGCCTGCTGAACGTGCTGATCACGGACATCGCCGAGATAGGCGACGCGATCCTCACCCACCCGGTCCCGAAGGTCATCTCCTTCGCCGGCTCCGACCGCACCGGCCGGCACGTGGGCGCCGTCGCCGCCCGCCACTTCAAGCGCACCGTCCTGGAACTGAGCGGCAACAGCGCCCTCGTCGTCCTCGACGACGCCGACATCGAGTACGCGGTGGACGCGGCCGTCTTCAGCCGCTTCGTCTTCCAGGGCCAGGTCTGCATGGCGGCCAACCGCATCCTCGTCGACGCCTCCGTGGCCGAGGAGTTCACCGCCCGGTTCACCGCCCGGGTCGCCTCCCTGAAGACCGGCGACCCGCGCGAGGCCGACACCCACATCGGCCCGCTGATCAACTCCTTCCAGGCCGACGCCCTGACCGCCCTCGTCGACCAGGCCGTCGCCTCCGGCGCGACTGCCCTCGTACGCGGCTCTACGCGCGGCAACCTGGTCGAGCCCACCGTCCTGGCCGGGCTCCCGGAGGACTCGCCGCTGCTGGGCCAGGAGATCTTCGGCCCCGTCGCCCTGCTGGTGGTCTTCGACGGCGAGGACGAGGCCGTACGCCTGACCAACGCCACCCCCTACGGGCTCAGCGGCGCCGTCCACACCCGGGACGTGGAGCGCGGGGTGCGCTTCGCGCGGCGCATCGAGACCGGCATGATCCACGTGAACGACTCCACCATCGGGGACGAGCCGCTGGCCGCGTTCGGCGGCGAGAAGGCCTCCGGACTGGGTCGCCTGGGCGGCGAGGCCACCGTGGAGGCCTTCACCACGCAGAAGTGGATCTCGGTGCAGCACGGGCGGACGCACTTCCCGTTCTGATCGAGCCTCCCCGCGCCATCGAGGACAGATCCTGACCTCATTCGTCCGTACCGTGGGTCGTGTCAGCAGGAAGCGGCACACAGCCCCACGGACAAGGCGGTCGACCATGGCTCACCCCACCGAAGAGATCCCCGGCGACGAGCGCGGCACGCTCCTCCTCTTCGTCGAGGACCAGCGCGACGCGATCCGCACGCGCGCCCAGGGCATCACCGCCGAACAGGCCGCGAGCCGCCCCACCGTCAGCGAGCTGTCGCTGTCCGGACTCGTCAAGCACGCCGCCGAGGTCGAGCTGAACTGGCTCCGCATGGCCCAGCAGCGCGACAACGAGCGCAGCCGCGCCCCCGAGCAGTGGCACGACGGCTTCCACCTGGGCGAGGACGAGACCCTGGAGTCCGCCCTCGCGTTCTGGGACGACGTACGGGCGCAGACCGTCGCCTTCGTCGACGGCGTGCCCAGCCTCGACGACACCTTCCCGCTGCCGCCCGCGCCCTGGTTCCCCAAGGCCGACGTGTCCGTGCGCTGGATGCTGCTGCACCTGGTTCGGGAGTTCGCCCGGCACGCCGGACACGCCGACATCCTGCGCGAGTCGATCGACGGCACGAAGGCGATGGGCTGAGGGTCGACGGGGCCGGGCGCGGCGGGTCCGGGCGTGGCCGCGTCCGGACCCGGGCGCGCCCGGACTTGCACCTCACGCGGCGTGAGGATCCACAGTGAAGGGCGTACCCGACCGGAGGAGCGGAAGCACATGGGGTATTCCGTGGGACAGGTCGCCCGGTTCGCCGGAGTGACGGTGCGCACCCTGCACCACTACGACGAGATCGGCCTGCTCTCCCCGAGCGGGCGCAGCCACGCGGGACACCGGCGGTACGACGACGCCGACCTCGACCGGTTGCAGCGGATCCTGTTCTACCGGGAGCTCGGCTTTCCGCTCGACGAGGTCTCGGCCCTGTTGGACGATCCGGAGGCGGACCCGGGGGAGCAGCTGCGCCGGCAGCACGCCCTCCTGACCGACCGGATCGCCCGGCTCCAGCAGATGGCCAAGGCCGTTGAGCACGCCATGGAGGCGAAGAAGATGGGCATCAACCTCACGCCCGAGGAGCGGTTCGAGGTCTTCGGCGACGACGACCCCGAGCAGTACGCGCAGGAGGCGGAGCGGCGCTGGGGCCACACCGACAGCTACGCGGAGTCGCAGCGTCGGGCCGCCGGCTACACGAAGGACGACTGGCGGCGCATGCAGGACCGGTCCGCCGAGTGGACGGCCCGCTACGCGGCGCTGATGGACGCCGGGGAGCCGGCCGACGGGGAGGCCGCCATGGACCTGGCGGAGGAGCACCGGCTGCACATCGACGGCTGGTTCTACCCGTGCTCGTACGAGATGCACGTCTGCCTCGGCGACATGTACGTCGCGGACGAGCGGTTCAAGGCCTTCTACGACGGCACCCGCCCCGGTCTCGCCGAGCACCTGCGGGACGCGATCACGGCCAACGCGGTGCGCAGGGCGTAGCGGCCGCGCGGCCCCGCACGGGCGGGTCCGCGGGGCCCTCCCGACGCTGTTTCGGGGTGGTTCGCGGTGCTTCGCGACGCCGCGAGTTTCCTCACACGACCCCCTCCGGGCCCTGGAACCCGGCGGGGGTCGTGTGCGTTGATAATTGAGAACACCCTGCCGTGTCGCCCCCCACCGCCGACACCCCCCCGATCCAGGAGACCCCCGAACCCGTGTACACGCTTGCGCTCGGCCCTGAGTGGCTGTCCCCTGAGTACCTGATCGGGCATTTCGGCCTGATCGGCATCCTGGTCATCGTCTTCGCGGAATCGGGGCTCTTCGCGTTCCTGCCCGGTGACTCCCTGCTGTTCACCGCCGGCCTGTTCGTCGCCAGTGGCGACATCAGCCAGCCGCTGTGGCTCGTGTGCACGCTGATCGTGGCCGCCGCGATCATCGGTGACCAGGTGGGTTACCTGATCGGCAAGCACTTCGGCCCCAAGCTCTTCAACCGCCCGAACAGCAAGGTGTTCAAGCGGGAGAACCTCGACGCGGCGCACGACTTCATGGAGAAGCACGGCCCCAAGGCCATCGTGCTCGCCCGCTTCGTCCCGATCATCCGCACCTTCGCGCCGATGGTCGCGGGCGCCGGCGCGATGAAGTACCGCACGTTCCTGACGTACAACATCGTCGGCGGCATCGCCTGGGGCGCGGGCGTCACCTTCCTCGGCTACCAGCTCGGCCAGTTCGACATCATCAAGGACAACGTCGAGACGATCTTCATCGGCATCGTTCTGGTCTCCGTCATCCCGGTGATCATCGAGGTGGTCAAGGCGCGGAGGAACAAGGGCAAGGAGTCCGCCGAGTCCCCGGCGGCCCCGGGCCCCTACGGCGCCCCGGAGGGCCCGCAGAACGGCCAGCGCGGCCGGCACGCCAAGCGCTGACCCTCCCCGCCGCCACGGCACCGACGTACGCCCCGCAGACACGGTCCGCGGGGCGTACGCGCGTCCGGGGTGGTTCCGGTGCCCTGCCGGGTTCCTGCGGGCTCCCACAGGCCACCGCGGGCCCTCGGGACCCCCCGGCGGGCCCTCCGGGGCCCCTCGGGGGGTCAGAAGCCGCGCGTGCGCTTGGCCGCGCGGCGTTTGGCCGCGCTCTGCGCGCCGGGGATCCGCATGAACAGGCGGGAGGTCTCGGAGCCGAGGTTGACCCCGATCGCGATGGCGAGGGCGATCGCGGCGGCGTTGGTGAGGGAGGCCAGGCCCGCGTCGAGACGGTTCTCGGCGATCGACAGCAGGCCGTAGTACGTCGCCGAGCCGGGCAGCAGCGGACCGATGGCCGCCGTCACGTACGGCAGGGCGGAGGCGAAGCGGTAGCGCGAGAAGAGCTGCCCGAAGAGGCCGACGAGCCCGGCGGCGATGGCCGTGGAGGGCACCGGCGGCAGTTCGGCGGCCCGCAGCGCGCCGAAGGTGACCCAGGCGACCCCGCCGTTCAGCGTCACGATCCACACCGTGGAGCGCTCCTGCTGGAGCAGGATGGCGAAGGTGAACACCAGGACCATCGAGGCCAGGATCTGCAGGACGGGCCGGCTCGGGATCTGGAGCACCTCGTCCGGGTTCGGCTGGGCGCCGAACTGGAGGCCGACGTAGATCACCACGAGGACGCCGATGATGATGCCGATGAACAGGTACATCACCTCCAGCAGGCGGGCGGAAGCGGTGATGTAGTAGCCGGTCAGGCCGTCCTGCACGGCCGCCACCAGGGCCCGCCCGGGCAGCAGCGCGAAGAGTCCGCCGGTGATCACGGCGGAGGCGCGGACGTCGATCTCGGCGATCTTCAGGGCCACGCCGATCGCGGCCGGCGGCATCGCGGCGACGACGAACTGGTAGAACTCCGGCAGCCCGCGCCCGGCGCAGTACCAGGCCAACCGGTCGCCGAGGACGGCGCCGAGGGCGGCGCAGAAGAAGACGGTGACCCCGCCGCCGACCAGGATGGCCGCGGCGCCCGCCAGCAGCCCGGCGGCGGCGGTGAGCACCCACGTCGGGTACGGGTGGCGGTTGCGGCGGATCTCCGCGAGGCGCCGGTAGGCCTCCTCCAGGGTGATCTCGACCTCGTGGGCGCTGATGTCGTCGACCAACCGGAAGACGGCCGCCAGCCGGGTGTAGTCGGTGCCCCGGCGGCGCACGGTGCGGTTCGCGGAGACGGGATCGTCCACCAGGGAGGGCTGGTGGGTGATCGACAGCATGGTGAAGGTGACGGTGGGCTCGCAGCGGTCCAGCCCGTAGGAGCGGGCCACCGCGAACATCGCCGCCTCCACGTCCTCGGCCCCCTCGCCGCCCGCGAGCAGCAGCTCCCCGATGCGCAGGGTGAGGTCCAGGACGCGTCCCACGGCCGGGCCGGACTCGCTCGGCCGCTGCACGGGCTCGGCGAGCGGACGGACGTCCACGGGCATGCGCAGCATCGTGCGCATCCGGTCCTGCCAGGGGGACTCCGCCATCCGCGCGATCGGGAAGCCGCCGGCGGGCGGCACGTAGGCGGGCGGGGAGTGCTGGGCGCTGTACGTGGCGGGGGCGGCGAAAGCGGAACCCTCGGGCTCGTCGGCGGGCAGCGGGGCCATGCCCTCGGGGACGGCGAACTCGGAGGTGGGCTGGTCCTCCTCCACGACCTCCGGCTCCATGCCGGGAGGCGCGGAGAAGGCGCTGTGCGCCTCGTCGGACTTGGGCTTGCCGCCCTCTGTCCCGTCGGCCTCGGTCACACGCCCTCCAGTCCGTGATCATCTGCGGTATCAGTATGCGGAATCGTTTCCTCCCCCGCGTCTTCCCCGCGGACCCGCGCACCCCGCCGCACACCCGCCCCGCCGCGTACCCCCGCCTCGTACCCCGCCCCGCCCCGTCCGGATCCGGACACGCCGATGGGCGGCACCCCCGGGGGATGCCGCCCATCGTCACGTCAGCCGGTCGGCGCAATCGGCGCCGACCACTTCGCCGACCGTCCACCGAGCGGAGCTCAGTGGTGGCCGCCCTGCGCCTCCAGGCGCTTGTACGAGGCCTCGATCTCGGCCTCGGCCTCGGCGCGGCCGACCCAGTTGGCGCCCTCGACGGACTTGCCCGGCTCCAGGTCCTTGTAGACCTCGAAGAAGTGCTGGATCTCCAGGCGGTCGAACTCCGACACGTGGTGGATGTCGCGCAGGTGCTCCACGCGCGGGTCCGAGGCCGGCACGCACAGCAGCTTGTCGTCGCCGCCCGCCTCGTCCGTCATGCGGAACATGCCGATCGCGCGGCACTTGATCAGGCAGCCCGGGAAGGTGGGCTCGTCCAGGATGACCAGCGCGTCCAGCGGGTCGCCGTCCTCGCCGAGGGTGTTCTCGACGAAGCCGTAGTCGGCCGGGTAGCTGGTCGAGGTGAAGAGGCGACGGTCCAGACGGATCCGGCCGGTCTCGTGGTCCACCTCGTACTTGTTCCGCGAACCCTTGGGGATCTCGATGGTGACGTCGAACTCCACGTCCTGCTCCTCCATGATCAGCTCCGGCCCTGTCGGCCGGAGCTTGATTGCTCCGTGCGCGTCCGGCCCAGCCCTGCCGGGTGGGGTGCCATGCTCGCGGCAAGACGCAGTGGTTAAGTGTCCCTCACGCATATGTGTGATCGCGAAAGGGGCTGGTCCGAGGTGCCATTGGTCAAGACGTGGCAGCTCATCGCGGGGTCGGCCGTCGCCGGCCTCGCCCTCTCGGCTGCGGTGGTGGTCGCAGCGGGACCATGGGACTCCGGCCAGCGTAAGGCCGAGCGGGACAGGGCCGCCTCCTGGGGCCGTACGGGTGGCGCAGATCACGCCGCCGGCGGCCTCCCGCAGGCCGCGCCCAGCGCCCCCGGGGTCCTGCCCGGTCTCGCCGCCCGGGCCGCGCAGGACCAGGGAGCCCCCTCCGGCGGCCTCGCCGCAGTCCTCGGGCCCCTGCTCGCCGACCCCGCGCTGGGCACCGTACGGGCGGCCTCCGTGGTCGACACCGCGACCGGCCGCGTCCTCTACGAATCGGCGGCGGGCGAGGCCATGACCCCCGCCTCGACGATCAAGATCGTCACGGCGAGCGCCGCCCTGGCCGCCCTCGGCCCCGAGCACCGCATCCGCACCACCGTGACCCCCGGAGCCGGACCGGGTCAGATCGTCCTGGTCGGCGGCGGGGACCCCTCCCTGACCGCGAAGAAGAAGAGCCCCGCCGGATCCGGCGGCAGCCTCGTCGCCCTCGCCGCCGACACCGCCCAGGCCCTCAAGGCCGGCGGCACCGACACCGTCACCCTCGGCTACGACGACTCCCTCTACACCGGAGCCGTCCGCCACCCCATCGGCCGCAACGACAACATCGCCCCCGTCACCGCCCTCACCGCCGACGAGGGCCGCCCCGACGACTCCGTCTCCGGCCCCGTCACCCGCTCCGACGACCCCTCCAAGGACACCGCCCGCGCCTTCGCCGCCCTGCTGCGCGACCGCGGCGTCAAGGTCACCGGCGAACCCGCCCGCGCCAAGGCCCCCGAAGGCGCGCAGCCGCTGGCGGCCACCCAGTCCACCCCCGTCGCCGGACTCGTCGAACGGATGCTCACCCACAGCGACAACGACATCGCCGAGGCCCTCGCCCGCCAGGTCGCCGTCGCCGCCGGACAGCCCGCGAGCTTCGAGGGCGCCGAGAAGGCCGTCGCCGAGAAGCTGGCCTCCCTCGGCGTCGACGTCAACGGCTCCCGCTTCGCCGACGGCAGCGGCCTCAACCGCGCCGACAAGGTCACCACCCGCCTGCTCACCGGCCTCCTGGCCAAGGCCGCCGACCCCGGCCGGCCCGAGCTGCGGCCCGTCCTGACCGGCCTGCCCGTCGCCGGCTTCACCGGCACCCTCCGCACCCGCAACGCCGGCACCTCCCCGGCCGCCGGCCTGCTCCGGGCCAAGACCGGCACCCTCAGCGGGGTCAACTCCCTCTCCGGAACCGTCGTCGACCCCTCCGGGCGACTGCTCGCCTTCGCCTTCCTCACCGCGGGCGCCCCCGACGCCGGGGCCGCCGAGAAGGGGCTCGACCGGCTCGCCGCCGCCGTGACCACCACCTCGTAGGGGGATCCGCCGCGGCGGATGTCCACGTACGGTTGACGCATGACGAGCATCGGTGGTGTCGAGATGGTCGACTGGAACCTCGCGGTGGCGACCGCGACCCGGCTGGTACGGCCGGGTCCGGAGGTCAGCCGGGACGAGGCGCGGGCCGTGGTGGCGGAGCTGCGGCGGCACGCGAAGACCTCGGAAGAGCACGTGCGCGCGTTCACCCGGATGATCCCGGAGGGCACCACCCTCCCCGACACGCCCGTCCTCGTCGTCGACCGGGCCGGCTGGGTCAGGGCCAACGTCGCGGGCTTCCGCGAACTCCTCGGCCCGCTCCTCGGCAAGATGCAGGACCGCCGCGCCGGCGCCCCCGGCGGAGCCGTCCTCGGAGCCGTCGGCGGCAAGGTCACCGGCGTCGAGCTGGGCATGCTGCTCAGCTTCCTGGCCTCCCGCGTCCTCGGCCAGTACGAGACCTTCGCGCCCGCCGCCCCCGACCTGCCGGTCCCGGGCCCCGCCGGCACGGGGGGCCGACTGCTGCTCGTCGCGCCCAACATCGTCCACGTCGAACGGGAGCTGGAGGTCGACCCGCACGACTTCCGCCTCTGGGTCTGCCTCCACGAGGAGACCCACCGCACCCAGTTCACCGCCGTCCCCTGGCTGCGCGCCCACCTGGAAGCCGAGATCCAGACCTTCCTCGGCGCCACCGAGATGGAGCCCGGCGCCGTCCTGGAACGGCTGCGCGAGGCCGTCCAGTCCTTCACCGGGGCCCGCCCCGAGGCCGAACGCGGCGACGAGGGCCGCTCCCTCGTCGAACTCGTCCAGACTCCCGAACAGCGCGAGGTGCTGGCCCGGCTCACCGCCGTCATGTCCCTGCTGGAGGGCCACGCCGACTTCGTCATGGACGGCGTCGGCCCCGAGGTGGTGCCCTCCGTCGCCGAGATCCGCGAGAAGTTCCAGCAGCGCCGCGCCACCGGCGCCGGCCGCCTCGACGCCGCCCTGCGCAAGCTGCTGGGCCTCGACGCGAAGCTGCGCCAGTACCGCGACGGCGAACGCTTCGTGCGCGCCGTCGTCGGCCAGGTCGGCATGGACGGCTTCAACCGGGTGTGGACCTCCCCGAACACGCTGCCGACCAAGACCGAGATCGCCCGGCCCGCGGACTGGGTGGCACGGGTGCACGGGAGGGGGAGCGCGGGGAGCGAAGAAAGGTGACGCAGGGGGCGTAAACATGTCGCACTGGGGGAAGCAGCGTCACCCGTCCGAGGGACCGTGAGCCGTTGAAGGGCGTGCGATGCTCGGAGAACGGCTCGGTTCTGTCACCATCGACGCACTCTGAGTGACAACCCGTACTCCCGGAGACCCCACCGCGGGGACCCCGCGGACACCGGGCGACGGACATCGGGGCGCCGGTCGAGCACCGAACAGCGCCGAACAGCGACGAAGTGCACCGAACGAGACCGAACGGCACCGAGCGGAACCGGACGGCACCCCGAGCCACCGGGCCACCGCAGCACCCCCAGCGACACCCAGCGCCACCGAGAACCCCCAGCGCCACCCGAACACCCCCCAGCGACACCCCCAGCCTCCTACGGGCATCCGAACTCCACGAAGGGCACCGGACATGGGTCCCCATCCTGCGGTCGCGGCGATACGCCTGGCGGTCCGCCGCGTACTCCACGACGTCCTCACCGACCTCACGGACGTCCCCGACCCCACCGACCGACCGGGCATTCCCGGCTCGCGCACCCCCCGAGGCGCCGCGCCACTCGTCCTCGTCGCCTGCTCCGGCGGCGCGGACTCCATGGCACTCGCCTCGGCCCTCGCCTTCGAGGCCCCCAAGCTCGGCATCCGGGCGGGCGGCATCACCGTCGACCACGGCCTCCAGGCCGGGTCCGACCTGCGCGCGGCCGAGGTCGTCACCCGCATGAGCGCACTCCGCCTCGACCCGGTGGAGTCCGTCGCCGTGCGCGTCGGCCGCGACGGCGGACCCGAGGCCGCCGCCCGCGACGCCCGCTACGCCGCCCTGGACGAGGCCGCCGACCGACTCGGCGCCGCCGCCGTCCTGCTCGGCCACACCCGCGACGACCAGGCCGAGACCGTGCTCCTGGGCCTCGCCCGCGGCTCCGGCATCCGCTCCCTGTCCGGCATGCCGGAGGTCTCCGGGGGCCCCGGCGCACGCACGCGCACCCGCCGCTACCGCCGCCCCTTCCTCCACATCGACCGGCAGACCGCCCGCAAGGCCTGCATGGTCCAGTCCCTGCCCGTCTGGGACGACCCGCACAACATCGACCCCGCCTACACCCGCTCCCGGCTGCGCCACGAAGGCCTCCCCGCCCTGGAGAAGGCCCTCGGCAAGGGCGTCGTGGAAGCCCTCGCCCGTACCGCCCAGCTCTCCCGCGACGACGCGGACGCCCTCGACGCCTGGGCCGCCGACGCCGAGCGCGGCGTACGCGACGCCGACGGGCGGCTGGAATGCGCCAAGCTCTACGCCCTGCCCCCGGCCGTCCGCCGCCGCGTCCTGCGCCGGGCCGTGGTCGCCGCCGGCTCCCCCGCCGGTTCCCTCTTCGCCCGACACATCGAGGAAGTCGACCGCCTCATCACCGGATGGCGCGGTCAGGGCGCCATCAACCTGCCCGGCCGCGTCGAGGCCCAGCGCCAGGGTGGCAGACTTGTCATCCGGCAGGGCTGATTGGTGCTGAAACACGGCTGAGTCCTCCGGGGTCACCCCCCGGAGCCCCGGCCGACAACGAAAGTGATGCGGGTGGACGAGAAGGACATGGGCAGCGACCTCCAGTCGGTGCTCATCACCAAGGAAGAGATCGACGCGAAGCTGGCCGAGCTGGCCGCGAAGATCGACGAGGAGTACGCGGGCAAGGACCTGCTCATCGTCGGTGTGCTCAAGGGCGCCGTGATGGTGATGGCGGACCTGGCGCGCGCCTTGTCCACCCCGCTCACCATGGACTGGATGGCGGTGTCCTCCTACGGCGCCGGGACCCAGTCCTCGGGCGTGGTGCGGATCCTCAAGGACCTGGACACCGACATCAAGGGCAAGCACGTCCTGATCGTCGAGGACATCATCGACTCGGGCCTGACCCTGTCCTGGCTGCTGTCGAACCTGGGCTCCCGCGAGCCGGCCTCCCTCAAGGTCGTCACGCTGCTGCGCAAGCCCGAGGCCGCGAAGGTCGCGATCGACGTCGAGTGGGTCGGCTTCGACATCCCGAACGAGTTCGTCGTGGGCTACGGCCTCGACTACGCGGAGAAGTACCGCAACCTGCCGTTCGTCGGCACGCTCGCACCGCACGTCTACGGAGGCTGACGACCCCGGTCGTCGACCCCGCAGATCTCGCCCCCGGGGGAACCTGGGGGCGATCCCCGCCGTTGGAGCATGCGAAGGCGGGTCTGTCAGCCGTCCCATGGGGCCGCGGGTGACAATACAGGGGTACATTCCGAAGAACAGTCTTTACTCACAGCAGCATTTACCTACGGGCAGGAGGGACGGGGTGCCTGGCGCCCCGTATGGATGGACGTGAAGCGATACTTCCGTGGGCCGGTCATGTGGATCGTGCTGGCCGTCCTCGCCGTGGTCGTGTTGATGAACGTCGTCGGCTCCGGCGGCGGCTACAAGTCGGTGGAGACCAGCGAGGTCATCAAGGCGATCAACAGTGGCCAGGTGGACAGCGCCAAGCTGACCACCGGTGACAGCCAGATGATCAAGATCGAGCTCAAGAAGGACCAGAAGCTCGGCAACAACGACGGCACCAAGTTCCAGGCCAACTACATCGGGGATCAGGGCGTCCAGCTCGCCCAGAACCTCCAGACCAAGTACGAAGCCGGTCAGATCCCGGACGGCTACTCCGTCACCCCGGACAAGACCAGCCCGTTCCTGAGCGTGCTGCTCTCGCTCCTGCCCTTCGTCCTGATCGTCGTCGTCTTCCTGTTCCTGATGAACCAGATGCAGGGCGGCGGCAGCCGGGTCATGAACTTCGGCAAGTCCAAGGCGAAGCTCATCACCAAGGACACCCCGAAGACGACCTTCGCGGACGTCGCGGGTTCGGACGAGGCCGTCGAGGAACTCCACGAGATCAAGGAGTTCCTCCAGGAGCCGGCGAAATTCCAGGCCGTCGGCGCCAAGATCCCCAAGGGCGTGCTCCTCTACGGCCCGCCCGGCACCGGCAAGACCCTGCTCGCGCGCGCCGTCGCGGGCGAGGCGGGCGTTCCCTTCTACTCGATCTCCGGTTCCGACTTCGTCGAGATGTTCGTCGGCGTCGGCGCCTCGCGCGTGCGCGACCTGTTCGAGCAGGCCAAGGCCAACGCCCCGGCGATCGTCTTCGTCGACGAGATCGACGCCGTCGGCCGACACCGCGGCGCCGGCCTCGGCGGCGGCCACGACGAGCGCGAGCAGACCCTCAACCAGCTGCTCGTCGAGATGGACGGCTTCGACGTGAAGGGCGGCGTCATCCTGATCGCCGCCACGAACCGCCCCGACATCCTCGACCCGGCGCTCCTGCGCCCGGGCCGCTTCGACCGGCAGATCGCCGTCGACCGCCCCGACATGCAGGGCCGTCTGGAGATCCTCAAGGTCCACCAGAAGGGCAAGCCGGTCGCTCCGGACGTCGACCTCTCGGCCGTCGCCCGCCGCACCCCCGGCTTCACCGGTGCCGATCTGTCCAACGTCCTGAACGAGGCGGCCCTGCTGACCGCCCGCTCGGACAAGAAGCTGATCGACAACTCGATGCTGGACGAGGCGATCGACCGCGTCGTGGCGGGCCCGCAGAAGCGGACCCGGATCATGTCGGACAAGGAAAAGAAGATCACCGCGTACCACGAGGGCGGACACGCCCTGGTCGCGGCGGCCTCCCCGAACTCCGACCCGGTCCACAAGATCACGATCCTGTCCCGCGGTCGGGCCCTGGGCTACACCATGGTCCTGCCCGACGAGGACAAGTACTCCACCACCCGCAACGAGATGCTCGACCAGCTGGCGTACATGCTGGGCGGGCGCGCGGCGGAGGAGCTGGTCTTCCACGACCCGACCACGGGCGCCGCGAACGACATCGAGAAGGCCACCGCCACGGCGCGGGCCATGGTCACGCAGTACGGCATGACCGAGCGCCTCGGCGCGATCAAGTTCGGCGGCGACAACACCGAGCCGTTCCTGGGCCGCGAGATGTCGCACCCGCGGGACTACTCGGAAGAGGTCGCGGCGCTGGTCGACGAAGAGGTCAAGAAGCTCATCGAGACCGCGCACAACGAGGCCTGGGAGATCCTGGTCGAGAACCGGGACGTCCTGGACAACCTCGTCCTCGCGCTGCTGGAGAAGGAGACGCTGAACAAGGAGGAGGTCGCCGAGATCTTCTCCACGATCGTCAAGCGTCCGGCCCGTCCCGCGTGGACCGGCTCCTCCCGCCGCACCCCCTCCACCCGTCCGCCGGTGCTCTCTCCCAAGGAGCTCCAGCTGACGAACGCCGCCAACGGCAGCTCGGCGGGCACGCCCGCCGTGTCGGTGGAGAAGGCCCCGGAGCCCTCCCCGGAGGAGCGCCCGGAGGCCTGATCAGCCCCGGAATGGATGCCGCGCCCCCCAGGTTCTAGCCTGGGGGGCGCGGCACTTTTCGTACGGGCCGCGTGTGCGGACAGGAACGAGGATGAGATGACCGACCCAGTGACCCTCGCGAACGAGGGCACGATCGGCGAGTTCGACGAGAAGCGCGCCGAGGCCGCCGTGCGGGAACTGCTGATCGCGGTCGGCGAGGACCCGGACCGCGAGGGCCTCCTGGAGACCCCGGCGCGCGTGGCGCGGGCGTACAAGGAGATATTCGCCGGTCTGTGGCAGCGCCCCGAAGAGGTGCTGACCACGACGTTCGACCTCGGACACGACGAGATGGTCCTCGTGAAGGACATCGAAGTCATGAGCTCCTGTGAACACCATCTCGTCCCGTTTCACGGCGTGGCCCACGTGGGCTACATCCCGTCGACGGACGGCAAGATCACGGGCCTGTCCAAGCTGGCCCGCCTCGTGGACGTCTTCGCCCGCCGCCCGCAGGTCCAGGAGCGGCTGACCACGCAGATCGCGGACTCCCTGATGGAGATCCTCGACCCGCGCGGGGTCATCGTGGTCATCGAGTGCGAGCACATGTGCATGACCATGCGCGGTGTGCGCAAGCCCGGCGCGAAGACCATCACCTCGGCCGTCCGCGGCCAGCTCCGCGACCCCGCGACCCGCAACGAGGCGATGAGCTTGATCATGGCGCGCTGAGGCCGCCGCCCGGGCCCGTCGGGGCCCGAGACGACCGTGGGAGGCCATCGCCGTGGGGCGAGGGCCTCCCACGGTCGTGAGGGGCTTCGTGAGGCCGTCAGGCCGGGGCGGGGGCCTTGGTGGGGTCATCGTCCTCCGGGAGCTTCAGGACGTGCTCCAGGAAGAGGGCGGCGGCGATCACGGCGGCGCCCGCGAGGACGGAGCCGCCCGCGTACCAGGCCTGGTCGCGGCGGGCCGGCACGTCGAGGGAGTCGGTCAGCAGGAACACGCCGACGCCGCCGTACAGGCCCGCCACGAGGGCGGCGACCAGGGCGCTGGCCTGGCCGAAGACCACAGCCCGGGCCGCCATCAGCGGCTCCACGCCCTTCGCCCCGGGCCGGCGCTCGCGCTGCGCCTTGAGGCGGGCGCGCAGCGACAGGGCCGTCGCGAACAGCACGACCGCGATCACCGCGAGCACGATCGGAGCGGCCAGCGGCACGCCCGGCAGGGTCCCGTACGCGTTCCACAGCCGGGCGCCCGCCCAGGACAGCACCCCGGCGACGGCGAAGATGCCCGCCAGCAGCCCCGGCCTCAGTTGCTTCACGTGCCCGTTCCCCACTCTCGGTGTCTCGCCGTGAACAGGCTAACGACTACTCCGGCAGGCGGAGTTCCAGGTCCGGTCGCGGCGTGATGCCGCTGCGGCCGAGTTCGGCCAGGAGCGCGGAGACCGGGCCGCGGCCGGGGAGTTCGGCCTCGGGGTCGATGTCGTGCCACGGGGTCAGCACGAAGGCCCGCAGGTGGGCACGGGGGTGCGGGAGGGTGAGGACGGGGTCGTCGGAGATCCGGTCGGCGTACGAGACGATGTCGACGTCGATGGTGCGCGGCCCCCAGCGCTCCTCGCGGACGCGGTCGAAGGCCTCCTCGATGGCCTGGCCCCGCTCCAGCAGGCTGGTGGGCGGCAGGGTGGTCTTCACCAGGGCCACCGCGTTGAGGTACGAGGGCTGCGAGCCGGGCTCGACGCCCCACGGCTCGGTCTCGTAGACGGGGGAGACGGCCTTGACCCGCAGGCCGGGGGTGTCGCCGAGGGCGTCGATGGCGCCCTGGAGGGTGTCCAGGCGGTTGCCGAGGTTCGCGCCGAGCGCGATGACGGCCCACTTGGGGTTGGACAGGGTCACGTCCGCCGCGTCGACGGTCTCCACGACGGAGGCCGGTACCGGCTGGACGGTGGGGTCGCTCTGGGCGTTCAGGCCGTTGTTCATGCGCGGCTCCGGGTGATCGTGATGGTCACGTCGTCGAAGGGGACGGTGATGGGCGCGTCCGGCTTGTGGACGACCACCTCCACCTGGGCGACCGCCTCGTGCTTGAGGCACTGCTGGGCGATCCGCTCGGCGAGGGTCTCGATCAGGTCGACGGGCTCGCCCTGGACCACGTCCACGACCTCCTCGGCGACGACCCCGTAGTGCACGGTCTTGGCCAGGTCGTCCCCGGCCGCCGCCGGACGGGTGTCCAGGTGCAGCACGAGGTCGACGATGAAGGTCTGGCCCTCCTCGCGTTCCCGGGGGAAGACGCCGTGGTGCCCGCGAGCCTTGAGGCCGCGCAGCGCGACACGATCCACGCGAATCACTCCTGCTTTCGTAGGTGCTTGCGGTCCCGGGACTCCCCGGGGCCATGGGCCTAAGCCGAGTGCGGTCGGCGTCGTCCGCCTTCGAATTTACCTGCGACGGACGGTCGACCCCGCGCTTGGGGTCAGTCGGAGGCCTCTTCGTCCTCGTCATCGGAGTCCGTGAGCACCGGAGAACCGTGGTGGGACCAGAGCCGCCAGCCGGTCGGTGTGCGTCGGAACACATTCGTGGCGACCACCAGCTGGCCGACGAGGGGGCCGAGCTCGCCGCCGTCCTCGGCGGGGCCTCCGCTGAGGATGTTCTCGGTGCACGTGACCAGGGCGGTGTCGCCTATGAGGGCCACCTTGGTGTCCGTCAGGAAGAACTGGATGTACTCGGTGTGCGACATGATCAGCGCGTACGAGCGCAGGACCTCGCCGCGTCCCGAGAGCACCGGCCAGCCGGGGTGCACGCAGGAGATCTCGTCGTCGAGCCAGAGTGCCGACAGTGCGTCGAAGTCCCCCTGCTCCATGGCCTCGTAGAAGGCCGCGTTGACCTCTTCGACGGCCTCGATGTCGGTACGGCTCACCGTGCCCCTTCCCTGTCTGTCCGGTGGGTCACAGTGCCCCTTCCACGGCGCGGGCCACCCGAACCGCGTCGGCGGTGGCCCGTACCTCGTGCACCCGTACGGCCCAGGCGCCGTGGTGGGCGGCGAGGGCGGAGACGGCCGCGGTGGCGGCGTCGCGTTCGCGGGCCGGCGGCGGGGCCGCGTCGGCGGCTCCGGCGAGGACCCGTCCGAGGAAACGCTTCCGCGAGGCGGCGACCAGCAGCGGGAAGCCGAGGGCGCGCAGCTCGGGGAGGTGGGCGACGAGGGCGAGGTCGTGTTCGGCGTTCTTGGCGAAGCCGAGGCCGGGGTCGACGACGACGCGTTCGGGGGCGATGCCGCCGCAGACGACGGCGTCGATGCGGGCGCGGAGTTCGGCGGTGACCTCGGCGAGGACGTCGTCGTAGACGGCGAGGCTGTTCATGCCGTCGCTGAAGCCGCGCCAGTGCATGACGACGAAGGGCACCTCGGCGGCGGCGACGGCCGGGATCATCGCGGGGTCGGCGAGGCCGCCGCTGACGTCGTTGACGAGGCGGGCGCCGGCGTCGACGGCGAGGGCGGCGACGCGGGCGCGCATGGTGTCGACGGAGACGGCGACGCCTTCGGATGCGAGGCCGCGCACGACGGGCACGACGCGGCGCAGTTCCTCCTCCTCGTCCACGCGGGAGGCGCCGGGGCGGGTGGACTCGCCGCCGACGTCGACGAGGTCGGCGCCCTGCGCGACGAGGTCGAGGCCGCGTTTGACGGCGGCGGTGGTGTCGAACCAGCGGCCGCCGTCGGAGAAGGAGTCGGGGGTGACGTTGACGACGCCCATGACCGCGCAGCGGTCCCAGTCGGGCAGACCCGTCACCTGGCCCCGGTGGGCGGCCGCGCGGTTGTTGTTCATGGATCCCAGGGTAGAGCCCCCGTTCGGGCCGGTCCCGCCGCGGCCGGGGCGGGACCGCGGGAAGGCGGAGGGCCGCGAGGGGCACCTGCGGGTTCCGCGTACGCACGTGGAACCCGTCGGCGGGCGCGAGCTGCGG
>NZ_JBEZIB010000019.1:0-160976 GCF_040650855.1 Streptomyces sp. NPDC048606
TCTGGCGTTGATTTTTGGCACGCTGTTGAGTTCTCAAGGAACGGACGCTTCCTTTGTACTCACCCTCTCGGGCTTTCCTCCGGGCTTTCGTTCTGCGTTCTTGCGTTTCCGACTCTATCAGACTCTTTCGGGCCCGATTTCCTCGGTGCTTTCCAGGTTCTGCGCTTTCACGCTTTCCCTTTCCGGCGGTTCCGACTCTATCAGATTCTTTTCCGTGCCGTTTCCGGCTGGATCGGAATTCCAATGGCCTTCGGAGGGCCTTTCCCTTTCGGGCGGATCAGACTTTATCAGGTTTCCCAGGTCTGGATTCCCACCCGCTCGCAAGCCGGTCCCGGCACAAGCGTGTGCCCTGGTTCGGTGCGAGGTGGAGACGTAAACGTACTGGAGCGGTGCCCCCCGATGCAAATCGGGGGGCACCGCTCCGGTGAGTCGTCACGAATGCCGAGGTCAGACCTCGACGACGACCGGGAGGATCATCGGCCGGCGGCGGTAGCCGTCGGAGACCCACTTGCCGACGGTGCGGCGGATGAGCTGCTGGATCTGGTGCGGCTCGGCCACGCCGTCGGCCGCGGCGCGGGCGATGGCTTCCTCGATCTTCGGCAGGATCGCGGCGAAGGCCGAGTCCTCGATGCCGGAGCCGCGGGCCTGGATGTTCGGGCCGCTGATCACCTTGCCGGTGGTGCTGTCCACGACGACGAACACCGAGATGATGCCCTCGTCGCCGAGGATGCGGCGGTCCTTGAGGGAGGCTTCGGTGACGTCGCCGACCGAGAGGCCGTCCACGTACACGTAGCCGGCCTGGACCTTGCCGGAGATGCGGGCCTTGCCGTCGATGAGGTCGACGACCACGCCGTCCTCGGCGATGACGATGCGGTCCTTCGGGACGCCCGTCATGGCACCGAGCTCGGCGTTGGCGCGCAGGTGGCGCCATTCGCCGTGGACCGGCATCAGGTTCCGCGGCTTGCAGATGTTGTAGAAGTACAGCAGCTCGCCGGCGGAGGCGTGCCCGGAGACGTGCACCTTGGCGTTGCCCTTGTGGACGACGTTGGCACCCCAGCGGGTCAGGCCGTTGATCACGCGGTAGACCGCGTTCTCGTTGCCCGGGATCAGGGACGACGCCAGGATCACGGTGTCGCCGGGGACGATCCGGATCTGGTGGTCGCGGTTGGCCATGCGCGACAGGGCCGCCATCGGCTCGCCCTGGGAACCCGTGCAGACCAGCACGACCTCGTCGTCCGGCAGGTCGTCGAGGGTCTTGACGTCGACGATCAGGCCGGCCGGGACGCGCAGGTAGCCCAGGTCACGGGCGATGCCCATGTTGCGGACCATGGAGCGGCCGACGAAGGCGACCCGACGGCCGTACTCGTGGGCGGCGTCCAGGATCTGCTGGATGCGGTGCACGTGGCTCGCGAACGAGGCCACGATGATCCGCTTCTGGGCGCTCGCGAAGACGCCGCGGATGGCGTTCGAGATGTCGCGCTCCGGCGGGACGAAGCCCGGGACCTCGGCGTTCGTGGAGTCCGAGAGGAGGAGGTCGATGCCCTCCTCGCTCAGGCGGGCGAACGCGTGCAGGTCGGTGAGGCGGTTGTCCAGCGGGAGCTGGTCCATCTTGAAGTCGCCGGTGGCGACGACCAGGCCGGCGCCGGTGCGGATGGCCACCGCGAGCGCGTCCGGGATGGAGTGGTTGACCGCGATGAACTCGCAGTCGAAGGGGCCCAGGTTCTCGCGCTCGCCTTCCTTCACCTCGAGGGTGTAGGGGCGGATGCGGTGCTCCTGGAGCTTGGCCTCGATGAGCGCCAGGGTCAGCTTGGAGCCGATCAGCGGGATGTCCGGCTTCTCCCGGAGGAGGTAGGGGACGGCGCCGATGTGGTCCTCGTGACCGTGGGTGAGGACGATGCCCTCGATGTCGTCGAGGCGGTCCCGGATGGACGTGAAGTCCGGGAGGATCAGGTCGATGCCCGGCTGCTCCTCTTCGGGGAAGAGGACGCCACAGTCGACGATCAGCAGACGACCGTCGAACTCGAAGACGGTCATGTTGCGGCCGATCTCGCCGAGGCCGCCCAGGGGGGTGACCCGGAGGCCACCCTTGGGGAGCTTCGGGGGCGGGCCCAGTTCAGGGTGCGGATGGCTCAAAAGTTTCTCCTTCACCACGCGCGCCACGTGCCCCTGGAGGCACGCGGCGCGCATGTCATTCGTGCACTTGCTTTCGTCTGTCTCGTTCTTGCTTATTCAGTTGTGAAGTCTGTTGTCAGAGCTGTACCCCGCCCGCGGCAAGATCGATCTTGAGCTGTGCCGTCTCTTCGTCGGTCAGGCCGACGAGGGGCAGGCGCAGCGGGCCGGCGGGGAGGCCCTGGAGGTTCAGGGCGCCCTTGGTGGTCATGACGCCCTGGGTGCGGAACATGCCCGTGAAGACCGGGAGCAGCTTCTGGTGGATCTCGGTGGCCTTCTGGACGTCGCCGGCCAGGTGGGCGTCGAGCATGGCCTTCAGCTCGGGGCTGACGACGTGGCCGACCACGGAGACGAAGCCGACCGCGCCGACCGACAGGAGGGGCAGGTTCAGCATGTCGTCGCCGGAGTACCAGGCCAGGCCGCTCTGCGCGATGGCCCAGCTGGCGCGGCCGAGGTCGCCCTTGGCGTCCTTGTTCGCGACGATGCGGGGGTGCTCGGCGAGCCGTACCAGGGTTTCGGTGTTGATCGGGACGCCGCTGCGGCCGGGGATGTCGTAAAGCATCACCGGGAGCTCGGTGGCGTCCGCGATGGCCGTGAAGTGCCGGTAGAGGCCCTCCTGCGGGGGCTTGCTGTAGTACGGGGTGACGGCGAGCAGGCCGTGGGCGCCGGTGCGCTCCGCCTGGCGGGCCAGTTCGAGGGTGTGCCGGGTGTCGTTGGTGCCGATGCCGGCCACGACGTGGGCACGGTCTCCGACCGCTTCGAGTACGGCTCGTACGAGGTCGTTTTTCTCCGCGTCGGTGGTCGTGGGCGACTCACCGGTGGTGCCGTTGATGATCAGGCCGTCGTTGCCTGCGTCCACCAGGTGGACGGCGAGCCGCTGCGCGCCGTCGAGGTCAAGTGCGCCATCCGCCGTAAACGGCGTGATCATGGCGGTGAGGACCCGCCCGAAGGGGGTCTGCGGAGTCGAGATCGGAGCCATGGGTAACACGCTACTCGCTGCCATGCTCGCGGTGTCCCCTCGGGGGACGTCTACCGGTGATCCCTCCCGGCGGCGGCCGGGAGGGTGTTGGATCCCGGCACTGCCTGCTCGGGGGTTCAAGCAGTGCCGGGTCCGTTTGATCAGCCTAGATGAACTTTACGAAACGCCGCAATACGGACACTTGGGACTTCTATCGGCACATCCGTACGCCACGCGTGTATCAGACCTTACGGGGCAACGCGCCCGTTGCCGTTGAAGGCCGCGTAGGTCAGCGGCATGAGCTTCGCCCAGTGCTGCTCCATCTTCTCGCCGACCATCTCGATCTCCCGCTGCGGGAAGGACGGGACCTTCGCCAGCTCGTGCTGGGTGCGCAGACCGAGGAAGTGCATGAGCGAGCGCGCGTTGCAGGTGGCGTACATCGAGGAGAAGAGGCCGACCGGCAGGACCGAACGGGCGACCTCGCGGGCCACGCCCGCCGCCAGCATCTCCTGGTAGGCCTCGTAGGCCTGGCGGTACGAGTCCTCCATGACCCGACCCGTCAGTTCCTGCTGCGCCTCGGTGCCTTCGACGAACACGTACTTGCCCGGACGACCCTCCTGGACGAGCTTGCGCTCGGCGTCGGGCACGTAGAAGACCGGCTCCAGCTCCCTGTAGCGACCCGATTCCTCGTTGTAGGACCAGCCCACGCGGTGGCGCATGAACTCGCGGAACACGAAGATCGGGGCGCTGATGAAGAAGGTCATCGAGTTGTGCTCGAAGGGGCTGCCGTGACGGTCGCGCATCAGGTAGTTGATGAGGCCCTTGGAGCGCTCCGGGTCCTTCTGGAGCTCCTCCAGGGACTGCTCGCCGGCCGTGGAGACACGGGCGGCCCACAGCACGTCCGAGTCGGCGGCGGAGTGCTTCACGAGCTCCACCGTCACGTCACTGCGGAAGCTGGGTTTCAGGTCTGAAGCGGCGGTCTCGCTCACACGGGGTCCTTCCGAACGGGTCTTACCGGGGGGCGGGCCCACTCTACGGCTCGGGCCGCGGCCTCCCGGACAGGCGCCCGCCGGCGGGCGGCCCTCGCGGGCGGCTGACGGAGTGCCACGAATTTCGGCCGATGTCCCGAATCACGGCACCGATCGGGGTGTTCGTACGTCCTACAAGGAGAAGAACGTCCCTTCCGCCCCGCACTGGCGGGGCCCGAACCGTGAGGAGAGTCGCTCCTGATGTTCCGCCGGCGCGAACCCGTCCCGTTCGCCTTCGTCGCCGAGGCCGACCGTTTCCGCAGCAACGTCACCCCGCCGCCGCGCGAGAGTCTGAGCCTGCCCCAGATCGCCGCCCGTAGTCTGGTCGGACTGACCGTGGTGGCGGGGCTCGTCGGCTCGCTGCTCTTCGGCATGCCCGCGCTGCAGCCGTACCACGCGCCCGACAAGGCCCAGCAGTCACAGGCGTCCGAAGGGCGATAGCCTCACGGCACAGCCCAATCGAACGTGCATGTGAGTGAGGTCCAGCCGTGCCCCTGCCCTTTTTGACGGCCGACGGCGTATTCGACGCACACGACGAGGACGAAGCCCTCCCGCACGCGGATCCGGAGCGCTGGCGTCGTCCCTACCGACCGGGGCCCTGGCGGGTGGCCGGCGCGTCCGTGCTGCTCCTGCTGGCCGCGTTCATGCTGCTGGCCACGGTGATCATCGCCTTCGCCGGAACGTGGGGCGGCGCGGCGATCGCGCTGGCCGCCTCGCTGCTCGTGATCGGCACGGCCCTGCGCATCCTGCGCGCGGGCGTGTGGGTGAGCCCCTCGGGCCTGCGCCGCGTCGGTTTCTTCACGACGCGGTCGATCCGTTGGAACGAGGTCTCCGCGATCCGTACCGTCCAGCAGCCGGTGCGCTGGCTGGGGCTGCCGCGAACCGTCCAGGGGCAGGCCCTGACCCTGGACCGGCGTGACGGCGCGGAACCGCCGGTGCTGCTGACCGACCACAGCGCCGACTTCCTGGCCCGCGGCGAGGCCTTCGACCGGGCCGCGGGCTCGCTGGAGGCCTGGGCCCGGGAGTACCGGCCGGTGGTACCCGCCTGAGCAGGTCCGGTGAACCGGTCCGGTGAGCCGGTCCGGTCGGATCGAGCACGGAGGCCCGTACGGGGATCAGACCCGTACGGGCCTTCCGTCGTGCAGGGCGATGGCCCGTTGCATGGCCTTGCGCGCCCGCGGGGTGTCGCGGGCGTCGTGGTAGGCGACGGCGAGGCGGAACCAGCTGCGCCAGTCCCCCGGCGCGTCCTCGGTCTCGGCCTTGCGGCGCGCGAAGACCTCGTCGGCGGAGTCCCGCAGGATCCGCCCGTACGCGTCCCGTTCCAGTTCGTCGACGGGCAGGCCGCCCTCGGCCTCCAGCTCGACCGCGAGCTGGTTGGCCCTGGTGACGAACCGGGTGTTCATCCACAGGAACCAGACGCCGATGACCGGCAGGATCAGCACGGCGACACCGAAGGTGACGGTGAGCCAGGTGCCCTGCTGGATCAGCATCAGGCCGCGGCTGCCGACGAGGACGAAGTAGACGACCAGGACGGCCGCGGTGAGGAAGTACGTGATCTTCGCGCGCATGGTGGTGGGTCCGTCAGCTCAGGTCGAGGAAGTTTTCCAGGCCGAAGGTGAGGCCCGGGGTCCGCGTCACGCGCCGCGCACCGAGCAGGATGCCCGGCATGAAGCTGCTGTGGTGCAGCGAGTCGTGACGGATGGTCAGGGTCTCGCCCTCGCTGCCCAGCAGGACCTCCTGGTGGGCCAGGAGCCCGCGCAGGCGGACGGCGTGCACGGGGACCCCGTCGACGTCGGCGCCGCGGGCCCCGTCGAGGGCCGTGGCGGTGGCGTCGGGCTGCGCGCCGAGGCCGGCCTCGGCGCGGGCCGCGGCGATGAGCTGCGCCGTACGGGTGGCCGTGCCGGAGGGGGCGTCGACCTTGTGCGGGTGGTGCAGCTCGACGACCTCGACGGACTCGAAGTACCGCGCGGCCTGGGCCGCGAACTTCATGGTGAGGACGGCGCCGATGGAGAAGTTCGGGGCGATGAGCACCCCGGTCTCCGGGGAGCCGGCCAGCCAGGTGTCGAGCTGGGCGAGGCGGTCCTCGGTCCAGCCGGTGGTGCCGACCACGGCGTGGATGCCGTGCCGGACGAGGAAGTCGAGGTTGCCCATCACGGAGGCGGGGGTGGTCAGCTCGACCGCGACCTGGGCGCCGGCCTCGACCAGCGTCTCCAGCTTGTCACCGCGGCCGAGGGCCGCCACCAGCTCCATGTCCTCCGCGGCCTCGACGGCCTTGACGGCCTCGGAGCCGATGCGGCCCTGGGCGCCGAGGACTGCCACGCGCAGCTTGCTCATACTGTGTCCTTATAACCGGGTACGGACTTCACTCTGTACCGAACTAGGCGACCGCTTCGTCGAGGCGGGCGGCCTGCTTCTCCTTGAGCGGGCCGATCACCGCGAGCGAGGGGCGCTGGGCCAGTACATCCTGCGCGACCGCGTGGACCTCGTCCGGGGTGACCGCGGCGATGCGGGCCAGCATGTCGTCGACCGACATCTGGTCGCCCCAGCACAGCTCGCTCTTGCCGATGCGGTTCATGATCGCGCCGGTGTCCTCCAGGCCGAGGACCGTGGAGCCGGAGAGCTGGCCGATGGCGCGCCGGATCTCCTCGTCGCTGAGACCGTCCGCGGCGACCTTGTCGAGCTCGTCGCGGCAGATCCGCAGCACGTCGTGGACCTGGCTGGGCCGGCAGCCGGCGTAGACGCCGAAGAGGCCGGTGTCGGCGAAGGCCGAGGTGTACGAGTACACGCTGTAGGCCAGGCCGCGCTTCTCGCGGACCTCCTGGAAGAGGCGGGAGGACATGCCGCCGCCGAGGGCGGTGTTCAGCACCCCGAGGGCCCAGCGGCGCTCGTCGACGCGGGAGATGCCGGGCATGCCGAGGACGACGTGGGCCTGCTCGGTCTTGCGGCCGACGAGGTCGACGCGGCCGGCGGTGCGGATCCGCTTGCTGCCGGAGCGGGGGCCGACGGGGACGGCGTCGGTGTGCTTCAGCGCGCCGGCCCGGTCGAAGGCCGCGCGGACCTGGCGTACGACCTTGGCGTGG
The DNA here is from genome assembly GCF_040650855.1 of Streptomyces sp. NPDC048606. Lineage (NCBI taxonomy): Bacteria > Bacillati > Actinomycetota > Actinomycetes > Kitasatosporales > Streptomycetaceae > Streptomyces > Streptomyces sp. NPDC048606. The sequence goes on from NZ_JBEZIB010000019.1 coordinate 7,236, forward strand.
TCGACGTTGCCGGCGGCGGCGACGACCAGGCGGGTGGGGTCGTAGTGCTTCTTCCAGAAGCGGCGGATCCGGTCGGCGCCGAGGGCGTTGATCGTCTCGACCGTGCCGAGGACGGGGCGGCCGAGCGGCGAGTCCCCGTACATGGTCTGGGCGAACAGGTCGTGGACCATGTCCCCCGGGTCGTCCTCGGTCATCGCGATCTCTTCGAGGATGACGCCGCGCTCGGCGTCGACGTCCTCCTCGCGGATCAGCGAGCCGGTGAGCATGTCACAGACGACGTCGATGGCCAGCGGCAGGTCGGTGTCGAGGACCCGGGCGTAGTAGCAGGTGTACTCCTTCGCCGTGAAGGCGTTCATCTCGCCGCCGACCGCGTCGATGGCGGAGGAGATGTCGAGGGCGCTGCGCCTGGCGGTGCCCTTGAAGAGGAGGTGCTCCAGGTAGTGGGTGGCGCCACCGAGACTGGGCGTCTCGTCGCGGGAGCCCACGTTGGCCCAGATGCCGAAGGTGGCGGAGCGGACGGAGGGGAGCGTCTCGGTCACGACGCGCAGTCCGCCCGGCAGGGTGGTGCGGCGGACGGTGCCGATGCCGCCCTCGCCCTTGAGGAGAGTTTGGGTACGGGCGACGGCCCGCCCCTCCGAAGAGGGGCGGGCCGTCACACGGGAACTACGCGACGTCACTTGTCGGAGTCGTCCTTGTCGGCCTCGGCGGCGTCCTCGCCCTCGATCACGGGGACCAGGGAGAGCTTGCCGCGCTGGTCGATCTCGGCGATCTCGACCTGCACCTTGGTGCCGACCGCGAGCACGTCCTCGACGTTCTCCACGCGCTTGCCACCGGCGAGCTTGCGGATCTGCGAGATGTGCAGCAGGCCGTCCTTGCCGGGCATGAGGGAGACGAAGGCACCGAAGGTGGTGGTCTTGACGACCGTACCCAGGTAACGCTCGCCGACCTCCGGCATGGTCGGGTTGGCGATCGCGTTGATCGTGGAGCGGGCGGCCTCGGCGGCCGGGCCGTCGGCGGCACCGATGTAGATGGTGCCGTCGTCCTCGATCGTGATCTCGGCGCCGGTGTCCTCCTGGATCTGGTTGATCATCTTGCCCTTGGGGCCGATGACCTCACCGATCTTGTCCACGGGGATCTTGACGGTGATGATCCGCGGGGCGTTGGGGGACATCTCGTCCGGCGTGTCGATCGCTTCCATCATCACGTCGAGGATGTGGAGGCGGGCGTCGCGGGCCTGGGTCAGGGCCGCGGCCAGGACGGAGGCCGGGATGCCGTCGAGCTTGGTGTCGAGCTGGAGCGCGGTGACGAACTCCTTGGTGCCGGCGACCTTGAAGTCCATGTCGCCGAAGGCGTCCTCCGCACCGAGGATGTCGGTGAGGGCGACGTAGTGCGTCTTGCCGTCGATCTCCTGGGAGATCAGGCCCATGGCGATACCGGCGACGGGGGCCTTGAGGGGCACACCGGCGTTCAGCAGCGACATGGTGGAGGCGCAGACCGAGCCCATGGAGGTCGAACCGTTGGAGCCGAGGGCCTCGGACACCTGGCGGATCGCGTAGGGGAACTCCTCGCGCGTCGGCAGGACGGGCACGATCGCGCGCTCGGCGAGCGCGCCGTGGCCGATCTCGCGGCGCTTCGGGGAGCCGACGCGGCCGGTCTCGCCGACGGAGTACGGCGGGAAGTTGTAGTTGTGCATGTAGCGCTTGCGGGTCACCGGGGAGAGGGTGTCCAGCTGCTGCTCCATGCGGAGCATGTTGAGGGTGGTGACGCCCAGGATCTGGGTCTCGCCACGCTCGAACAGCGCCGAGCCGTGCACGCGCGGGATGGCCTCGACCTCGGCGGCGAGGGTACGGATGTCCGTCAGGCCGCGGCCGTCGATGCGGACCTTGTCCTTGATGACGCGCTCGCGCACCAGGGCCTTGGTCAGGCTGCGGTAGGCGGCGGAGATCTCCTTCTCGCGGCCCTCGAAGGCCGGGAGGAGCTTCTCGGCGGCGATCTCCTTGACGCGGTCCAGCTCGGCCTCGCGGTCCTGCTTGCCCGCGATGGTCAGCGCCTGGGAGAGCTCGCCCTTGACGGCGGCCGCGAGGGCCTCGTACACGTCGTCCTGGTAGTCCAGGAAGACCGGGAACTCGCCCTCGGGCTTGGCGGCCTTGGCGGCCAGGTCGGCCTGGGCCTTGCAGAGGACCTTGATGAAGGGCTTCGAGGCGTCGAGGCCGGCGGCCACGATCTCCTCGGTCGGCGCCTCGGCGCCGCCCTTGACCAGGGCGATGGTCTGCTCGGTGGCCTCGGCCTCGACCATCATGATCGCGACATCGCCGTCCTCCAGGACGCGGCCCGCGACGACCATGTCGAAGACGGCGTCCTCGAGCTCGGTGTGCGTCGGGAAGGCGACCCACTGGCCGCGGATCAGCGCGACGCGGACGCCGCCGATCGGGCCGGAGAAGGGCAGGCCGGCCAGCTGGGTGGACGCGGACGCGGCGTTGATCGCGATGACGTCGTACAGGTGGTCGGGGTTGAGCGCCATGACCGTGGCGACGACCTGGATCTCGTTGCGCAGGCCCTTCTTGAAGGACGGGCGCAGCGGGCGGTCGATCAGGCGGCAGGTGAGGATCGCGTCCTCGGAGGGGCGGCCCTCGCGACGGAAGAAGGAGCCGGGGATCTTGCCGGCGGCGTACTGGCGCTCCTCGACGTCCACCGTGAGGGGGAAGAAGTCGAGCTGGTCCTTGGGCTTCTTCGACGCGGTGGTCGCGGAGAGCACCATCGTGTCGTCGTCCAGGTAGGCGACGGCCGAGCCGGCGGCCTGGCGGGCCAGACGGCCCGTCTCGAAGCGGATGGTGCGGGTGCCGAAGGAACCGTTGTCGATAACGGCCTCGGCGTAGTGGGTCTCGTTCTCCACTAGCGTTTTCTCCATATTCGTCGTCTCCGTCCGTCACCCGTGTGGTGACCGACGGTGGTGGAGAAGCGCTCCTGGCGTGCGGGCCGGTCTTCGATCGAAGCACCCGGTTCCGATCCCCGTCGCGGGGATTTCCGGATGCCACTACCGAGGACCGGCGGCGTAGGGAGGGCGCTCCTCCTCTTCGGTTGTGCGCTGTGTTCCAGACTACAAAGCGTCCGGTAGGTCGCGCACGTACAGCAAAGGGAGCGGCCCCCTCGGTGTGGGAACCGCTCCCTTCACAGCGTGCTTACTTGGCGCCGGCCGCACCGCGGCGGATGCCGAGGCGCTCGACCAGCGTACGGAAGCGCTGGATGTCCTTCTTGGCCAGGTACTGCAGCAGGCGGCGACGCTGGCCGACCAGGATCAGCAGACCACGACGGGAGTGGTGGTCGTGCTTGTGGGCCTTGAGGTGCTCGGTCAGGTCCGAGATGCGGCGGGACAGCATCGCGACCTGGACCTCGGGAGAGCCGGTGTCGCCCTCCTTGGCACCGAACTCTGCGATGATCTGCTTCTTCGTAGCGGCGTCGAGCGGCACGCTTACTCCTCGTTTGGTCTTCGTGGCCACCGAGTGCCCCAGGTCGAATTCTCTGGGGATCTTCCGTAACTCGGGAGGCGGGGTCCGCTGAGCGCAGCCTCCAGAGGATTCCGGGGGCGCGTACACAAACGGCCGTCACACAGCGTACCAGGCTACCGGGTCCCGCCGTCTCGACTGGTGAGAGCCCGATCGTCGGGATCGGGTGCGCCGCCGGGTGGCGCGGTCGAGCGGTACGACGGCCTCGGGGAGGTCGAGCGTGCTGCCCCTGAAGGGTCGCAGGGTCGGGCGGGGGGCCACAAGCGATTTTCCCCGCGGTGTGCCGGAGCGTCGGCGGGGGTGGGCGGGGAAGGCGGGCACGGAAGCGGACGCGGGCGCGGGCGTGGGGGCGGAGCGGGGGCCTCGGGAGCCGGGGTCGCGGGGATCCGCGCGAAAGCGGCCCGCGACGGATGTGTTGCGCACATAATCGGCTGCGGAGAGACCTGGCAGCGCCGCACGACCGACGGAAGGGCCGCACATGGGCACCCAGCAGGAGAAGGACGAGCTGTACGCGCTCGACATCAGCGGCGTCGAATGGCAGGGCCCGCCCGGGACCAGCCCGGACGAGGAGCGGGTCGAGATCGCCAAGCTGCCCGAGGGGGCGGTGGCGATGCGGTCCTCGCTGGACCGGGAGACGGTGCTGCGGTACACGGCCGCCGAGTGGGAGGCCTTCGTGCTCGGTGCCCGGGACGGGGAATTCGACCTCACCTGAGGCACGGCGCTCCCGGGGTCCCGGGAGCACGCGAAGGGGGACGCGTCCGGGACGGGCGCGTCCCCCTTCGCGTCGGCGGGGCGCGGCCTCGGCGGACACGTACGGGTGACGGGCGCGGCGAGGGGAACTCAGCTCGGCGCGCGGGGAGTTGGATGGGGTGACGGCGGACGGCCGCGGGGGCGGCCCGGGTTCGTCGTGGAACGGTGCGCGGTGGTGGGGGGTGTGGGGGCGGGGGCGGGGGCGCGGGGGCGCGATGATCACGCTGTGTGATCCCGTACGGGGGCGGCTCGGGGCGGGCGGTGGACCGCGGGGGCGCGGGGCACCACCGGGCGCGACACGCCGGATCCACCGAACCCCGTTGTGGCGGCGGGGTGCTGACGGTCGCCCGGGAGCGGGGCGGGTGAGCGGGTCACAGGCGTGTGACCTCGGGGGCCTTCGGAGGCGGGGCGCGATTAGGCTGAGCGTGGGCGCGGCGTCGAGTTGGGCGCCTGACCGATGTTCGACAGACCAGGAGGACCAGTGAGCGGCGATCGGAACGAGAGCGGCGGGACGCGGGACGTCCCGACGGACGATCAGTCCGACGCGGTGCCCGAGGCGACGGGCGAGTTCACCATCCCCTACACCCCGCCGGCCTGGTACTCACAGGATGCCCCGGTGACGCCCGTTCCCGGGGTTCCGGGGGTTCCGGGCCTGCCGGAGGGCAGCGGTTTCGAACCGGCCCGCCCGGCGGACGTGGTGTCGCCGCCGACGATGCGGTTCGCGCCCCTGGCTCCGCCGGCTCCGGCCGCGCCTCCGGCGGCGGTTCCTTCAGCGGCTCCGGCCGACGCCGTACCGCCGGCGGCCGCGCCGTTCGGGACTCCGGCGCCGGCCGCGCCGGTGGGGTCCGCCGAGCCGGTTGACGCCGTACCGGTCGTCGCGCCGGTGGACGCCGTGCCGCCCGCCGTCGTGGTGGACGAGCCCGTCGCGCAGGCGCCCGTGCCGGGGCCCGCCCCGGTCGCGGAGCCGCAGGACAGCGTGCCCGCCGCCTTCGCCGAGCCCGCGCCGCCGGCCGGGGCCGAGCCCGTGGACCGCGTCCCGTACGACGCCCCCGTCGCGCCGGCGCAGCCGGCTCCCGGCGGTGAACTGCCGCCGCTGCCGGCCGCGTTCCCCTCCTCCGTACCGCCCCAGGGATACGGGTTCCCGCCTGCTCCCGCGCAGCAGGCCCCGGCGCCGCAGGCTCCCCAGGGCTACGGGTTCCCGCCTGCTCCCGCGCAGCAGGCCCCGGCGCCGCAGGCTCCCCAGGGCTACGGGTTCCCGCCGGCCGCCGCGGAGGGTCACCAGGCCCCGCAGGGCTACGGCTTCCCGCCCGTGCCCCCGCAGCAGGCCTCGGCGCCTCAGCCGCCCCAGGGGTACGGCTTCCCGGCCGCCGCGGTACCGGAGCAGCCCCCGGCCGCCCCGGTACCGCAGGCCGCGCCGCCGGCCCCGCCCCAGGGGTACGGCTTCCCGGCGCCGACCGCCGATCCGCACGCCGCCGCGCAGTGGCCCGGCGGGGCCGCGCAGCAGCCCGGTCCGGCACCGGGCGCACCGCTCGGGTACACCGCCGCCGTCGAGCTGTCCTCCGACCGGTTGCTGCGCGCCAAGCCGAAGCCGAAGGCGGCGCGTTCCGGCTTCCGGTTCGGCGGCAAGGCCGCCGAGGCCGACCGGCAGCGCAAGCTGGAGCTGATCCGCACGCCGGTGATGTCCTGCTACCGGATCGCCGTGATCAGCCTGAAGGGCGGCGTCGGCAAGACGACGACGACCACCGCCCTCGGCGCGACGCTCGCCACCGAGCGGCAGGACAAGATCCTGGCGATCGACGCGAACCCGGACGCCGGCACCCTCGGTCGCCGCGTCCGCCGCGAGACCGGTGCGACGATCCGCGACCTGGTCCAGGCGATCCCGTACCTGAACTCGTACATGGACATCAGGCGGTTCACCTCGCAGGCCCCCTCCGGTCTGGAGATCATCGCCAACGACGTGGACCCGGCCGTCTCGACGACCTTCAACGACGAGGACTACCGGCGCGTCATCGACACGGTGGGCCGGCAGTACCCGATCGTCCTCACCGATTCCGGTACGGGTCTGCTGTACTCCGCCATGCGCGGGGTGCTGGACCTCGCCGATCAGCTGATCATCATCTCGACCCCGTCGGTGGACGGCGCCAGCAGCGCGAGCACCACGCTCGACTGGCTCTCCGCCCACGGTTATGCGGAGCTCGTCTCGCGCTCCCTCACGGTGATCTCCGGCGTCCGCGAGACCAGCAAGATGATCAAGGTCGAGGACATCGTGGCGCACTTCGAGACCCGGTGCCGCGGCGTCGTCGTCGTGCCCTTCGACGAGCACCTCGCGGCCGGCGCCGAGCTGGACCTCGACATGATGCGGCCCAAGACCCGGGAGGCGTACTTCACCCTCTCCGCGATGGTCGCCGAGGACTTCGGCCGCGCGCAGCAGCAGGCCGCGCAGGCGAACTGGGGCGTCCCGCAGCAGGCTCAGCCGCCCCAGCAGCCGGGGCCGTACCACCAGCCGCCGCAGCCGCAGGCGCCGTACGGCGGGCAGCCCTACCCGCAGGCCGGTCAGCCGTGGCAGCAGCCGGGGACCCAGCCGCCCGGTCAGCCCGGTCAGCCGCCGCGCGATCCGCGCCTGGGCTGACCCGCCCCGTACGCGTGAGGGCCCGTACCGTCTCGGACGGTACGGGCCCTCACGCGTGGGCGGCCCCGCTCAGCGCTCGGCGGAGTCGTAGGCCTCGGTCAGCACCCGGGCGCGCTTGACGTCGTCCGCGATGGCCTCCAGCAGGCCGTCGAGCGACTCGAACTTCGCCATGCCGCGCACGTAGGAGAGGAAGTCGACGGCCACGTGCAGGCCGTACAGGTCCAGGCCGACGCGGTCGATGGCGTACGCCTCGACGGTCCGCTCGGTGGCGTCGAACTGCACGTTCGTACCGACGGAGATCGCCGCAGGCATCCGCTCGCCGCCCGCCGTCAGCCAGCCGGCGTACACCCCGTCGGCCGGGATCGCGGTGTGCGGCGCCGTCTCCACGTTGGCGGTCGGGTAGCCGAGCTCGCGCCCGCGCTGCGCGCCGCGCACCACGACGCCCTCGACCCGGTGGGGGCGGCCCAGGATCTCGGCGGCGCCCTCCATGTCGCCCTCGGAGACGAGCCTGCGCGCCAGGGTGGAGGAGAACGGCACTCCGCCGCCCGCCGCACCCCGTTCGACCAGGTCCACGACCTCGACCTCGTAGTCGTAGGTGCCGCCCAGCTCGCGCAGGAAGTCGACGTTGCCCGCGGCCCGGTGGCCGAAGCGGAAGTTGGGGCCCTCGATCACGGCGCGGGCGTGCAGCTTGTCGACGAGCACCTTGACGATGAAGTCGGCCGGGGACAGCTGCGAGAACTCCGCCGTGAAGGGCAGGATCAGCAGCGCGTCGACGCCGAGGCCGGCCATGAGTTCGGCGCGGCGGTCGTACGGGGCCAGGATCGGCGGGTGGCTGCCGGGGCGCACGACCTCGCTCGGGTGCGGGCTGAAGGTGACGACGACCGAGGGGACGCCGAGCTCGCGGGCCTTGGCCACGGCCCGGCCGATGATCAGCTGGTGTCCCCGGTGCACACCGTCGTAGGAGCCGATGGTGACGACGCTGCGTCCCCAGTCCTGGGGGATGTCCTCCAAGCCACGCCAGCGCTGCACTGTGACCGCTCCTCGCCCGAACCCGTGTAGTCCCTGTACCGATTGCCGATTGCAGGTCTAAGACTGCCATGCCGGTGCCCGGTGCCCCGCATCGGCATCTGGCATCCCTACGCGGCTTCTACATCCCGCGGTCGCGGACGGCGCGGCCGCGGCCCTCGTCAGGTGACGTCCCGGTCGCTCCGGCTGAGGGTCTCCACCGTCCGGCGGGCGCCCGGACCGAGCAGCGCGGCGGCTTCCGCTTGTGCCTGGGAGAGCCAGCGGGCGACCAGGGCGCCGAACACCGGATCGGCGCGGGCGAGCTCCACCGTGCGCTGCTCGAAGAGGGCGGGGCCGCCGGGGACGCGCAGCAGCTGCCGGCCCGTGCGCCGCAGCAGCTCGCGGGTCCGTTCCTCGGGGCGCCGCCGGGTCGAGGCCGCGAGGGCGTCGAGGAAGGCCCCGAGGACGGCCGGGTCGCTCTCCTCGCGCAGGAGTACGCCGGTCAGCTCGGCCCGCAGCGGCCCCGAGGGCTCCTCCCCCGGGGCGGCGAGGACCCCGGCCAGGGCGGCCCGTACGGGGGTGGCGCCCCCGCGCAGCAGGTCCAGCACCAGCGGGCGCAGCACGGGCCCGGCGGCCGGGCCCTGGTCCAGGCGCCGCGCGACGAACGCGGCGCCGTGCGGGGCGTCCTCGGGGCGGCGCGCCAGGTGTTCCCGTACGAGGTCGCCGGCGCGGCGGGCCAGCCCGGGCGTGGTGAGCGCGGCCAGGGCGCGCAGCACCTCCCCGTCGGCCCGGGCCCGCAGGGCGGCGAAGACGGAGTCCGGGTCGGGCAGCACGGGCAGCGCCGCGACCAGCGCGGAGGCGGGCAGGCGGGAGCCGCGCTCGGGGTCGCGGAAGCAGGCGAGGGCTTCGGGCAGGTGGCGGGCGCGTGCCTGGGGGTCGCGCAGCAGCATCCCGAGGGCGCTGCCGTGCAGGGCGGCGTCGTCGGGGCGGGCGAGGAGCGCCTCGGCGGCGTGGCGCAGCAGTTCCCGGTCGGCGGGGCCGCGGACGTGGGGGGCGGTGGCCGATCCGTAGGCGGCGGCGGCCACGCGTCGCGCGGGGCGCTCGTCGTGGGCCCAGCGCTCGACGGCCCGACACAGCGCGGAGGGTTCCTCCTCGGCGAGTACGGCGAGCAGTTCGTCGGCGCGGGGGTGCGCGGCGGCGACGAGGACCTCGGTGAGGTCGTCGACGGCGAGGGCGCGGTGGGTGTGCAGCAGGGCCTGGGCGGCGGTGGCGACGGTCGCGCCGGGTCGGCCGCGCAGGCGGCGTTCGTCGGTGAACCAGGCGCAGAGCAGGGGCTGTACGAGCCGTGGGGCGCGGGCGAGCCGGCGGGCGGCGGCCTCCAGGTAGCGGTGGTCGGAGGGGAGCAGACGGCGCAGCAGGTCGAGGCGGTCGGACTCGGGCAGCCGCAGCCGGTTCCAGAACCAGCCGCCGAAGCCGCCGGGACCGGCCTGGGCGGCGTGTTCGGCGAGGGCGTGCAGGACGGGCAGGTGGGGCCGGGCGTCGGGGGCGGCGAGGAGGGCCCCGCGCAGCAGTCGACCGGCCCACCAGAGGCGGTCGGGGTGGACGGGCGGGGCGTCGGCGGGGCGTGGTCCGGCGAAGTCGTTGAGGGCGCCGACCAGTGCGGTCAGCCGGGCGCGGGCGTCGGCGGGCGGCAGGCGGCGCACGGCCTCCAGGACGGGGCCGACGCGGTGGCGGGGCACGGGCGGACCGCCGCCGGCGGCGCCGGTGTGGACCAGGGTGTCGAGCGCGGTCGGGACGTCGAGGTAGCCGCCCTGGAGCCAGTCGGACAGTTCCTCGTGCGCGAAGCGGTAGCCGGGGCCGGCCGGGACGAGCAGGCCTTCGGTGAGGACGGCGGAGGCCCAGCCGGTGCGCCAGGGGAAGAGTTCCTCGAAGGCGGCCCGGTCCAGTTGGCCCCGGCCCGGGCCCAGGCAGCGGCGGGCGGCGTCGTGGATCCGCCCGCAGACGCGGGTGGCGAGGCGGCGTACGCCCGGCCCGTGGACGGCGGCGCCGGAGGCGTGGGCCGCGATCCGGACGGCCACCCGCAGCGCCACCAGGTCCAGGTGCGCCGCGAACACCTCGTCACGGCCGGGGCTGCCGGAGTCCACCCCGGCGGCGCGGATCCCGGCCAGCAGGCTCAGGGTGAGCGGGTGGGCGGCGTCGGCCTCGCGCACGCCGCCGTCGGCGGGCAGGCCCAGGTGGGCCCGCAGGGTGCGTGCCTCGTCCGGGGCGAGGTCGCCGACGGGCACCGCGGGGGGCAGCCGGCGGGCCGGGCGGTCCGGGGCGTACAGCACCTCGGGCGGATAGAGGGCGCCGGCGTGCTCCCAGTGCTCGGGGCGGGCGGCGACGGCCAGGCGGGCTCCGGTGGCGCGCAGCCAGGCGGTGGTGGAGGCGGTCCAGGGTTCGAGGCGGTGCGCGAGGTGCGGGGGCATCTCCTCGGGGCCGTCCAGGACGATCAGCAACGGGCGCCCGGCGGCTCCCGCCAGCCGCGCGACCCGCTCCGCGATGCCCGTGCGGCCGTCGAACGCGTCCGCCTCCGCGTCCGCCTCCGCGTCCGGCTCCGCGGGCCTGGCGGGACGGGGCCGGGGGACGCGGTAGCCGGCGGTGTCCGGCCCGGGGAGGCGGGCATCGGGCGTCCGCGGGTCCGGGGCGGTGGGGGCCGTGAGGTGGTGACCCCACAGGACGGGGTCCACGCCGGCGGCCCCGAAGAGCCCGGGATCCGAAACGGCGGAACCCGTCGCGACGGAACGCGGGGCGGAGAAACCGGGCCCGGTCAGCCCCCGGGCGGTGCCGCCGTACGAGCCGGGCGCCGAGGGGCCCCACCCCCCGGAACCGGGTTCCCCGACGCCGCGCCCGAGCGGGCGGCCGGCGTCGCACCCTGCGGTGGGCCCCGCGTCGTGCCCGACGTGGCGCCCGGCCGCCACCCCCGCCCGGAGGCCTCCGCCGGAACCCGGCTCGGCGGCCCCGGAGCGGGGGCCCGCGAGGCCGACGCCGACGCGGTCCCCGGCGCCGGCCTCGCCCCCGGCCCCGACTCCGGATCCAGGTCCGGGCCCGAACCCGACCCCGGCAGGCCCGGTCCCCGCCTCGAATCCGGCTCCGGCTTCCCTACCGGCCCCAGCCCCGCGTCCCGGCTCGGCCCCAGCCCTTGCATCAGCCCCGAAGCCGAACCTGGCCCCGGCTTCAGCCCCTACCTCGGTTCCGGCCCCAGCCCCCAACCCGACTCCGGCTCCGGACCCAGCCGCAGCCGCAGCCGCAGCCGCAGCCGCAGCCCAGGCTCCAGCTCCGAATCCCGGCCCGACCCCGGCTCCCGATCCGCCCCCGGAAGCGGCTCCAGCTCCAGCACCGACCACGGCTCCGAGCCCAACGCCCGGCCCGACTCCGACCCCAGCCCCAGCCCCAGCCCCGACCGCGGACCCGACCCCGGACTCGACGCCGTGCCCCGATACAGCTCCTAGTCCCGGCCCGACTCCGGTCCCGACACCAGCACCGGCACCGGCACCGGCACCGGCACCGGCCAGGCGGTAGCGCCGGATCGCGGGGCCCGTCGGCCTCGGGCCGGAGCCGACTCCGAAGGTCCCCCGCGCGCTCCACGGGCCCGCCGCGTGCTCCCCGGGCCCCGCCACCGCCGTCGCCCAGGCCGTCGGTCCCGTCGGGCCCGCGCCCGGGCAGGGGTCCGCCGCAGCTCCCGCCGTGCCCGGTCCGGCCGCGACGATGCGCCCCGCCGCTTCCAGGGCCCGGGTCACGGCTTCGGCCAGCGAGGCGTCGTCGGCCCGCAGGTCGGCCCCGCGCAGCCAGAGCGTCGGGGCCGGGCGGGGGCCGCCCGCCCGGGCGGTCGCGAGGGTCACCAGCGCGGTGGTGCGTCCGGTCCCGGGGTCTCCGACCAGGCCGAGGACGAGCCGGTCCCCGGAGGTGAACGCCGCCAGCTCCGCCGCGGTCCGGGGGCGTTCCACGGCGGGGCGGGCGGGCCCCACGGCGGAGCCCACCGTGGTCGCGGTCAGTTCCAGCGCGCCCGCGAGGTTGAGTTCGGGCCCGTACGCCGGGACGGTGGCGCCGTTGCGTTTCAGAAGGGCGGCGAGGGGGCCGCCGGGGTCGGCCGCGGCGGCGGCGCGCAGCGGTACCGCGAAGGGGCCGCGGCCGTGGCGGTTGCGCAGTCCGGCGCCGACGACCGCGAGGACGGCCCCGGTCGCCGCGTCCAGGACCGGCGCCCCGCAGGCCTCCCCGCCCAGTCCGAGGGCGTCCCGGCCGTCGGTGCCGATGGCCAGCTCCAGGCCGGCGGGCAGGACGTGGCAGCGCTCCGGGGTGGTGTGGACGACCTCCGCTCCGGCCCCCAGCACCCGCGCCTGGCGCCAGCCCCGCGCGGGGAGGCGTACGTACGTCCCGGCGGGGACGTCCTCGCGCAGGGCGACGGGCAGGGGGCGCGCGCCGAGCCCGTCGGTGCGCAGGAGGGCGAGGCCCAGTCGGGGCAGGGGGGTCAGGTCCAGTGCCTCGGCCCGCCAGGTGCGCTCCCCCGGACCGGTCAGCACGAGTCGGGTGAGTCCGTCGACGACCTCGTGGGCGGTGATCACGGTGCCCCGGTCGTCGGCCACGAATCCGGTACCGCGCGGCCGTCCGACGAGGTCGTGGATCGTGACGAGTTGGGCTCCGCTCCAGGCTCCGCTCACGCCGTCCCCGTCCCACGGGGCGTCGTCCGCCCCGGAGGCGCCGGACACCCCGGAGGCGCCGGACACCGCGGACCCGTCCGACACCGCGGACCCGTCCGGTGCCGCGCAGCCGCCGGCGTCCGCCCGCAGAACCCTCGTACCGCCCCTGACCTCGTCAGTCATCGCCGCACCACTCCCCCGCCGCGGGACCCGTGGTATCGACGGTAGGCAAGTGAAGATCGGCACGAAAAGCACGCGGGCCGAAAGCGCCCCCTTACGCCCCCTCCATTCACTCCGAGCGCCTGCTCGGACGGGTGAATACGGGGCGGGGGGTGGATAGAGAGCTACCCGAGGGGGGTCGTGGAGCGGTGAGCGGCCTTGGCCGCGCGCTCACCGCTCCACGTCATCGAACACCGGGCCCGGCCGGGGAAGACCGCCCGGCCGGGCGCGGCCCCCGGATCCCGCGGATCCCATGGATCCGGGTGTCGTCCGGGGGTGCGGTCAGACGAAGACCGCGAGCGACTTCGCCTTGCCGCCCTTGCTCTCCACGAGCCCGAGCAGTTGCCCCTGCGGCCCGTAGACGGCGACGGTGCGCCCGTCGCGGTACTCGTCGGGCATCTCGATGCGGACGCCGTTGGCCAGCAGCGAGGCCCGCCGGGCGTCCAGGTCCCACCGCGCGAACGCGGCCGCGGCCGCCTCGCCGATCGGCATGACGGTGAGCTCCTCCTGGAGCTGGTCCAGGGTGCGCGCGCGGTCGAGCTTGTACGGGCCCACGCGGGTGCGGCGCAGCGCCGTCAGGTGTCCGCCCACGCCCAGGTCGGCGCCCAGGTCGCGGGCGAGGGCCCGGATGTAGGTGCCGCTGGAGCAGACCACGGAGACGACGAGGTCGACGACCTTGGTGCCGTCCTCGGCCTCGGCCCCGCGCATGTCGTAGACCTGGAACGACGAGATGGTCACCGGCCGGGCCGGGATCTCGAAGTCCTCGCCGTCGCGGGCGCGCTTGTAGGACCGCACGCCCTTGATCTTGATGGCGCTGACCTTGGACGGGACCTGCATGATCTCGCCGGTCAGCTTGGCGATCCCGGCGTCGACGGCGTCCCGGGTGACCCCGGAGGCGTCGGCGGAGCCGGTGATCTCGCCCTCCGCGTCGTCCGTGAGGGTGTACTGGCCGAGACGGATCGTCCCGAGGTACTCCTTCTCGGTCAGCGCGAGGTGGCCGAGGAGCTTGGTGGCCTTCTCGACGCCGAGGACGAGGACTCCCGTCGCCATCGGGTCGAGGGTGCCGGCGTGGCCCACGCGGCGGGTCTTGGCGATCCCGCGCATCTTGGCGACCACGTCGTGCGAGGTGAAGCCGGACGGCTTGTCGACGATGACCAGGCCGTCCGGCGTCTTTGCTGCGTCGGTGCTCATTCCGCGGCTGCGTCCTCGTCGTCCTCGTCGCCCGGCTTCTTGTACGGGTCGGCCTCGCCGGCGTACTGGGCGCCGGAGGAGACCTCGCGCACCTGGGCGTCGGAGGCGCGCGCCTTGTCGAGGAGGTCCTCGATGGTGCGGGCGTTCTCCGGGAGGGCGTCCGCGACGAAGGTCAGGGTGGGGGTGAACTTGGTCCCCGCCGCCCGACCGACCGCGGAGCGCAGCACGCCCTTGGCGCTCTCCAGGCCCGCCGCCGCGCTGGCCCGGTCCTCGTCGTCGCCGTAGACCGTGTAGAAGACCGTGGCCTCCCGCAGGTCGCCGGTGACCCGGGTGTCCGTGATGGTCACGTGCGTACCGAGACGGGGGTCCTTGACGCCGCGCTGCAGCTTCTCGGCCACCACCTCCCGGATGAGGTCCGCCAGCTTCTTCGCCCGCGCATTGTCGGCCACTGGTCCGTCTCCTTATTCCTTGCAGTCAGTCTTCATCACCGTGGAACCTGCGTCTCACCGACAGCAGCTCCACTTCCGGACGTGCCGCGACCAGCCGCTCGCAGCGGTCCAGTACGTCCGACACGAACCCCGCGTCCCCACTGACCAGGGCCACCCCTATACGGGCCCTGCGGTGCAGATCCTGGTCGCCCACCTCGGCCGCGCTCACGGAGAACTTGCGTTGGAGCTCGGCGACGATGGGTCGGACGACGGAGCGCTTCTCCTTCAGCGAATGGACGTCGCCGAGGAGCAGATCGAAGGACAGAGTCCCCACGTACATGCAGTTCCGGATGTCCCGCCGGTTCGGGTTAGGTGGCCTGCCGGCCGACGCGCGGCAGGGTCACCAGAACCGTACACGCAACGGCCGGGGCCGATCGACGGATATTCCGCCGACCGGCCCCGGGGTTACGACACGGTGCGATGTGCCTCGCGCTTACGCGCGGGGCTTCTCGCGCATCTCGTACGTCGCGATGACGTCGTCGACCTTGATGTCGTTGAAGGAACCGAGGTTGATACCACCCTCGAAGCCCTCGCGGATCTCGGTGACGTCGTCCTTGAAGCGGCGCAGACCCGAGATGGTGAGGTTCTCGGCGATGACCTTGCCATCGCGCAGGAGCCGCGCCTTCGTGTTGCGCTTGACCTCGCCGGAGCGGATGAGGACACCCGCGATGTTGCCCAGCTTGGACGAGCGGAAGATCTCGCGGACCTCCGCCGTACCGAGCTCGACCTCTTCGTACTCCGGCTTGAGCAGACCCTTGAGGGCCGCCTCGATCTCCTCGATGGCCTGGTAGATCACCGAGTAGTAGCGGACGTCGACGCCCTCGCGGTCCGCCATCTGCGCGGCACGGCCGACAGCGCGGACGTTGTAGCCGATGACGATGGCGTCGGAGCCCATCGCCAGCGAGATGTCGGACTCGGTGACCGCACCCACACCGCGGTGCAGGACGCGGATGTCGACCTCTTCGCCGACGTCGAGCTGGAGCAGCGAGGACTCCAGGGCCTCGACCGCACCGGACGAGTCGCCCTTGATGATGAGGTTGAGTTCCTGGACCAGACCGGCCTTGAGCACGGAGTCGAGGTCCTCGAGGGACACGCGACGGACGCGCTTGGCGAAGTTGGCGTTGCGCTCACGCGCAGCACGCTTCTCGGCGATCTGACGGGCGGTGCGGTCCTCGTCGACGACGAGGAAGTTGTCGCCGGCGCCGGGGACGTTGGTGAGACCCAGGACCAGGACGGGGGTCGAGGGACCCGCTTCCTCGATGTTGTTGCCCTTGTCGTCGAGCATGGCGCGCACACGGCCGTAGGCGTCGCCCACGACCATCGTGTCGCCGACGCGGAGGGTACCGCGCTGGACGAGGACGGTGGCGACGGCACCGCGGCCGCGGTCGAGGTGGGACTCGATCGCAATACCCTGAGCGTCCTGCTCGGGGTTGGCGCGCAGGTCGAGCGAGGCGTCGGCGGTGAGGACGACGGCCTCCAGCAGGGAGTCGATGTGCAGACCCTGCTTGGCGGAGATGTCGACGAACATCGTGTCGCCGCCGTACTCCTCGGCGACCAGACCGAACTCGGTGAGCTGACCGCGCACCTTGACCGGGTCGGCACCCTCGACGTCGATCTTGTTGACCGCGACGACGATCGGGACGCCGGCGGCCTTGGCGTGGTTCAGCGCCTCGATCGTCTGCGGCATGACGCCGTCGTTGGCCGCGACCACGAGGATCGCGATGTCGGTCGACTTCGCACCGCGGGCACGCATGGCGGTGAACGCCTCGTGACCCGGGGTGTCGATGAAGGTGATCTTGCGGTCTTCGCCGTTGACCTCGGTGCCCACCTGGTAGGCACCGATGCCCTGGGTGATGCCACCGGCCTCGCCCGCGACGACGTTCGTCTTGCGGATGGCGTCGAGCAGGCGGGTCTTACCGTGGTCGACGTGACCCATGACGGTGACGACCGGCGGACGCGGCATGAGGAATTCCTCGCCGCCCTCGTCCTCGCCGAACTCGATGTCGAAGCCCTCGAGGAGCTCGCGGTCCTCCTCCTCCGGGCTGACGATCTGAACGACGTAGTTCATCTCGTCGGCGAGGAGCTGGAGGGTCTCGTCGGAGACGGACTGCGTGGCCGTGACCATCTCGCCGAGGTTCATCATCACGGCGACGAGCGACGCCGGGTTGGCGTTGATCTTCTCCGCGAAGTCGGTGAGGGAGGCACCGCGCGACAGGCGCACGGTCTCGCCGCCACCGCGCGGCAGCATCACGCCGCCGACCGACGGGGCCTGCATGGCCTCGTACTCCTGGCGACGCTGGCGCTTGGACTTGCGACCACGACGGGCCGGACCGCCGGGACGGCCGAAGGCACCCTGCGTGCCACCACGGGCACCGGGACCACCGGGACGCCCGCCGAAGCCGGGACGACCGCCGCCACCGGCACCGGCCGGACCGCCGCCGAAGCCGCCACCACCCGGACGCGGGCCGCCGAAGCCGCCACCGGCCGGACGCGAGCCCGGACCGGCCGGACGACCGGCGAAGCCGCCGCCGGGACGACCCGCGCCGCCACCGGGACGGGGACCACCGGCACCGGGACCACGGCCACCGGGGCCGCCGCCGGGACGGGGACCGGGACCACCGGCAGCGGGACGCTGCGGCATCATGCCCGGGTTCGGACGGTTGCCACCGGGGGCACCACCGGGACGCGGGGCGCCGCCCTGCGGACGGGGCATGCCGCCCGGGGTCGGACGGGCGCCGCCGGGACCCTGCGGACGCGGAGCGCCGCCGGGACCACCCTGCGGGCGCGGGGCACCCTGGCCGCCACCGGCGCCGGGGGCGCCGGGACGCGGAGCGCCGGCCGGACGGGGCGCCTGCGGGCGCGCCATGCCGGTCGAGCCGCCGGAGGTGAAGGGGTTGTTGCCCGGACGGGGACCGGCCGGACGGGCACCACCGGGACGCGGGGCCTGGGCGCCACCGGGGCGCGGGGCCTGGGCACCGGGGGTGGCACCGGCCGGGCGCGGGGCGCCGGGACGGGCGCCGGGCTGACCCTGGGCCGCCGGACGCTGCTGCGTCGGACGGGGACCGGGGGCCGCGGCGGGACGCGCGGGGGCGGCCGGGGCCGCCGGGGGCGCGGAGAACTCGGTCGCCACGGGGACCGCCGGAGCGGGCTTCGGGGCGGCCGGAGCCTTGGGACCGGGACGCGGGCCGGGGGCGGCGGGCGTCACGGGAGCTGCGGCCGGGGCCTCGGCAGCGGCCGGCTTGGGGGCCGGTGCGCCAGGCTTCGGGGCAGCGGGACGTGCCGCGGCGGCCGGGGAGGGCGCCGCGGGCTTGGCGGGCGCGGCCTTGCGGGGCGCGCCGGGCTTCGCAGCGGACTTGCCGGCGTTGCCGCCGGGCCCCTGCAATGCGTCGGTCAGCTTGCGTACAACGGGCGCCTCGATCGTCGAGGACGCCGAACGGACGAATTCACCGAGTTCTTGGAGCTTGGCCATGACGACCTTGCTCTCCACCCCGAACTCCTTGGCGAGTTCGTATACCCGGACCTTAGCCACTTCGCTCCTTTTAGGTCCGGGTTACGCCGGACCGTCGCTACTTCATGGGCGTACTCATCGCGTACTCATCGAGTGCTCATCGCAATCTCGACCTACTTCCAACTCGCGAGGTACCTGACCGCACGGGGGTATCCGTGCCGTACTTCTTCTTACGGTGTCGCCTCGGCCGTGACGGCCAGGGCTGCGCGCAGTTCCGTCGTGTCGAGCGCTCCTGCGGACCGAAGGGCCCGGGGGAACGCTCTGCGGCGGACCGCCTGGTCGAGGCAGACCGCGGCGGGGTGCACATAGGCACCCCGGCCGGGCAGCGTACCGCGATGATCGGGGACGCATTGGTCCTCGATCGCCACGATGCGCAGCAGATCGCTCTTGGCCGCTCGCTCCCGACACCCCACACAGGTGCGTTCGGGGCATGCGCGGGCTTGCGTCCGGCCAGACACGCCTAAGTCTACCTCCCCGTACCGACCTCACCCCTTCAGGTGAAAAATCGAACGGATGTCGTTGTGATCCAGGAGGGACTCCCGGCATCGGGAGTCCCTGTCTACCGGCCGGAAACCTCCGGTCGGTAGTGATTTATTCCCGACCCCGGTATCCGCCGCGGTCGGCGTCGCGACCACCGTCACGGCCGCCGTCCTCGTCCGAGGGGACCTCGGTGTCGGGGCGGATGTCGATGCGCCAGCCGGTGAGGCGGGCGGCGAGGCGGGCGTTCTGGCCCTCCTTGCCGATCGCCAGCGACAGCTGGTAGTCGGGCACGGTCACGCGGGCCGAGCGGGAGTCCCAGTCGACGACCTCGACCTTGCTCACCCGAGCGGGCGACAGGGCGTTGGCCACCATCTCCGCCGGGTCGTCCGACCAGTCGACGATGTCGATCTTCTCGCCGTGCAGTTCGGCCATGACGTTGCGCACGCGGCTGCCCATCGGGCCGATGCAGGCGCCCTTCGGGTTGAGGCCCGAACGGGTGGACCGGACGGCGATCTTGGTGCGGTGACCGGCCTCGCGGGCGATCGCCGAGATCTCGACGCTGCCGTCGGCGATCTCGGGGACCTCCAGCGCGAACAGCTTCTTCACCAGGTTCGGGTGGGTGCGCGACAGGGTCACGGACGGACCGCGCACGCCCTTCGCCACGCGCACCACGTACGCCTTCAGGCGGAGCCCGTGCGGGTACTCCTCGCCGGGGACCTGCTCCTGCACGGGCAGGATGGCCTCCAGCTTGCCGATGTCGACGAGGACGTTCTTGGGGTCCTTGCCCTGCTGGACGACACCGGTGATGACGTCGCCCTCGCGGCCGGCGAACTCGCCGAAGGTCAGGTCGTCCTCGGCGTCGCGCAGACGCTGGAGGATCACCTGCTTGGCGGTCGTCGCGGCGATGCGCCCGAAGTCCGACGGCGTGTCGTCGAACTCCTTGGGCTCCTGACCCTCTTCGAGGTCCCTCGGGTCCTCGGTCGCCCACACGACCACGTGACCGTTGGCGCGGTCCAGCACGACACGCGCGCGCCGGAAGCTCCCCTCGGTGCGGTGGTACGCGATGAGGAGGGCCGACTCGATCGCCTCGACGAGCAGGTCGAAGGAGATCTCCTTCTCCCGGACCAGACCCCGCAGGGCACTCATGTCGATGTCCACGGCTACGCCTCCTCTTCTTTCTGCATGCCGCTCTTGTCTTTGCGGTTGAACTCGATCTCGACACGCGCCCTGGCGATGTCGGTGAACGCGACGCGGCGGGCGGTCGCCTTGCGGCCCTTCACGCCCGGAACCTCGAGGTCCATGCCCTCGTCGTCGACGCCGAGGATGCGGGCGATCAGTTCCTCGCCCTTGTCGCCCTTGTCGCCCTCGACGGACAGCTGGAACTTCACGAGTCGGCCCGTGGCCCGGACGTAGTGACGGTGCTCGGTGAGCGGGCGGTCCGCGCCCGGGGAGCTGACTTCGAGCTGGTACTCGTCCTCGCCCATCACGTCGGTCTCGTCGAGCTTGTCGGAGATCTCACGGCTCAGCTCGGCGCAGAGGTCCAGGTCGAGGCCCTCGTCGGAATCGACGATGATGCGCAGCATCCGGCGGCGGCCTGCCTTGGACAGTTCGATGTCCTCGAGGTCCAGGCCCTTGGCGGTGACGAGCGGCTCCAGCAGTCCGCGCAGCCTGTCGCTCTGGGTGGTGCTCATCCGGGTGACTCCTCGGCCGCGTCTGCTGTTGTCGTTTTCCGTCGCGTGTCAGGTCAAAGGGTATCCGGTCGCGGAGGGTGTTGCCGTCCGCGCCGAGCCCGACGCCCCCGGGTACCGTGATCACACCCTGCCCCGACATCACCCCCGAGGACGTCGCCGTGCCCTGGACCCTGCCCTTGAGGCCCTCGCGAAGGAGCCTGCTCGTCGGAGCCGCCGGTGTGGCCGGGGCCGCGTTGACCACCGGGTGTACCGGCGGGGGCGGCGCGTCCGGGACCGACTCCGCCGTCGCGCTCGAACGGCGGATGCGGGAGGGGGCGGTGCGTGACAGCGAACGGTTGCTGGAACGTTACGACACCACTCTGACGGCGCATCCGTCGCTCGCCGAACGCCTCGCGCCGCTGCGTGCCGCGGTCGCCGCGCACGCCTCGGCGCTGGCCTTCCCGGCCCCGAAATCGAACACCTCGGCCTCGCCCGGCGCGGCGGCCGGGGCCTCCCCGCACGCCTCGACCCCGCCGTCGGCCGGCGCCTCCGGCGGCTCCCCCGGCGCCCCGGCGAGCCGCGAGCCCGTGCCCCCGCAACCGGCGGAGGCCCTGAGCGCCCTGGCCGACGCCGAGCGGAGCCTGTCCGAGGCCCGGACCATCGCGCTGGCCGGCGCCCCCGGGGAACTGGCCCGGATGTTGGCCTCGGTGGCGGCGTGCGGCGCCGTCCACGCGTACCTGCTCACCACGAACCCCGGAGCCGCCTCGTGAAGCGCGCACCCTCCCCCGCCGTGAACCGGCCCCTCCAGGCGGCCCAGGCCGCGCTGGCCGCCGAACACGCGGCGGTGTACGCGTACGGGGTCATCGGTGCCCGCAGCGCCGCCGCCCGGGCGGGCGAGGCCCGGGAGGCCCACGGGGCGCACCTCGCGCGCCGTGACGCGCTCACCCGTACGGTCCGTGAGCTGGGCGGCGCGCCGCAGCCGAGCGAGGCGGCGTACACGCTGCCGTTCGAGCTGCGTTCCCCGGCCGACACCGAGCGGCTGGCCGCCGAGATCGAGGACCGGGTGGCGGGGGCGTACTCCGATCTCGTCCGGTCGGCGGACGGCCGGTTGCGCCGCGAGGCGGCCGACGCGCTGAGCGCCGCGGCCGTCCGCGCGGCACGCTGGCGCGGGGTCGGCGTAGCCTTCCCTGGGCTCACGGAACGTTCGGAGCGAGCCCGGCACAGCTGAAAGGGACCACGCACGCATGGCTTTCGAACCGCCCCAGCGACTCGTACGGGCGCTCGGCGAGCTGCCGGAGACGACGCGGGACACGGAGTGGCTGGGGCGGTTGCCCGAGCTGGCCGAGGAGGCGCTCGGGCGACGCGAGGTGGTGGCCCAGCGGGTCCAGGCCCCGGGCGGTCGCAGCAGCCTGCTGCTCCTCGTGCGCTACGCCGACGGCACCCCGGCCGCGCTGAAGATGGCCCCTCCGGGGGCCCGGCCGGACCGTGAGCTGGCGGCGCTGGCGCACTGGGGCGGGTTCGGCGCGGTACGGGTCCTCGACTCGCGCCACCACGAGCGGGACGGGGCCGTCCTGCTGGAACGGCTGCACCCCGAGGTGTCCCTGCGCTCGCTGCCGGAGGCGAAGGCCCTGCTGGAGGCGTGCGGCACGCTGCGACGGCTGTGGGTGGAGCCGCCGGCCGGGCACCCCTTCGAGTCGGTGGCGGATCGTACGGCCGCCCAGTGCGCGGCCCTGCGCGCGGCGCCGCCGGAGCTGCGGGGCCTGGCGGACACGGCGATGGCGCTGCGGGAGGAGCTGACGGCGCGGCCCGGCGAGGAGCTGCTCCTGCACGGCAACTTCCGGCAGGGCAAGGTGCTGGCGGGCGAGCGCGCGCCGTGGCTGACGGTGGGCCCGGAGCCGGTGGTCGGCGAGCGGGCCTACGACCTGGCGCGGCTGGTCCGTGACCGGGTGGAGGACCAGGTCGCCACCTCGGCGGGGGCGGCCGGCGCGCGTCGGCGGGTGAACAGGCTCGCGGACTCGCTGGAGGTGGACCGCGACCGGCTGCGGGGCTGGACGGTGTTCCGGGCGGTGGAGTCCGGCAACCGGGCGCTGGCGGCCGGACGGCGGCGGGACGCGGAGCTGTTGCTGGAGTTCGCGGCCTGGTTGTAGGGCATACCGTAGGTAGGAAGACATGCCCGGCAGGGGGCCGTCATGGTCGAAGAACTCCTGGCAGCGGGAATCGCCGCCGCGGCGGGTGTCGCGGTGTACCTGGGCGCAGCCGCCCGGGTGGTGAAGCAGTACGAGCGCGGCGTGGTGTTCCGCTTCGGTCGGGTGCGGGCGGGCGTGCGGCCGCCGGGGTTCACGATGATCGTCCCGGTGGTGGACCGGCTGCGGAAGGTGAACCTGCAGATCGTGACGTTGCCCGTGCCGGCCCAGGAGGGCATCACCCGGGACAACGTCACGGTGCGGGTGGACGCGGTCGTGTACTTCAAGGTGGTCGATCCCGCGAGCGCGATCATCGAGGTGGAGGACTACCGCTTCGCGGTCTCGCAGATGGCGCAGACCTCGTTGCGGTCGATCATCGGCAAGTCGGACCTCGACGACCTGTTGTCGAACCGGGAGAAGCTGAACCAGGGCCTGGAGCTGATGATCGACAGTCCGGCGATGGGCTGGGGCGTGCAGATCGACCGGGTCGAGATCAAGGACGTGTCCCTGCCGGAGACGATGAAGCGGTCGATGGCCCGTCAGGCGGAGGCGGACCGCGAGCGGCGGGCGCGGGTGATCAACGCGGACGCGGAGCTGCAGGCGTCGAGGAAGTTGGCGGAGGCGGCGGAGGTCATGTCGGAGCAGCCGGCCGCGCTCCAACTGCGGCTGCTCCAGACGGTGGTGGCGGTGGCCGCGGAGAAGAACTCCACGCTGGTGCTGCCGTTCCCGGTGGAGCTGTTGCGCTTCCTGGAGCGTGCGGCGCCGGCGGGGCACGAGGCGCCTTCCGGGCCGCACCGCGGGCCCGACTCCGCCGAGGGGGCCGGTACGCCGCCGCCGCTGCCGGCCCCGGATCCGGATCGGGGACCGGCGGCGACGGACGGCCCGGGCGACCGGCCGGGGCGTCTGAGCGCCTGAGCCCTACCGGGAGCCCGCGGATCGCCGGAGCCAGGGGTCGCCGGAGCCCAGGGCCGCCAGGGCCCAGGGTTCGCCGGGAGCCCGGAAGCCGCGCGGAGCCCATGGGTGGCCGAGGCCCAGGGGTCGCCAGGCCCACGGGTCGCCGAGGGCCAGGGCTTCGCCGGGGGCTCCCGGGGCTCCGGGCTATCGGTTCAGGCGGGCCAGGGCTTCGGCCAGGGGGAGTTCCTCGCGGGTCCCCGTGGGGCGGTGCTGGAGTTCGACGATGCCGTCGGCGGCGCGGCGGCCTGCGACGAGGATCCACGGCACGCCGATCAGTTCCGCGTCGGTGAGCTTGACGCCCGGGGAGAGGCCCGCGCGGTCGTCCAGCAGCACCCTCTTCCCGGCGGCGGCCAGCGCGTCGGCGGCCTCCTCGGCCAGGGCCAGCGGTACGGCCTTGCCGGCCGCGACCACGTGCACGTCGGCGGGGGCCACCTCGGCGGGCCAGCACAGGCCCCGGGCGTCGGCGGTCTGTTCGGCGAGGGCGGCCACGGCCCGGGAGACGCCGATGCCGTAGGAGCCCATGGTGACGCGGACGGGCTTGCCCTCCCGGCCGAGCACGTCGAGGCCGAAGGCGTCCGCGTACTTGCGGCCCAGCTGGAAGATGTGGCCGACCTCGATCGCCCGGTCCAGTCGCAGGCCCGCGCCGCAGGAGGGGCAGGGGTCGCCGGGCTCGACGACGACCACGTCGAGGTGGCGGTCCACCTCGAAGTCGCGGCCGCACACCACGTTGCGGGCGTGGGTGTCGGGGCGGTTGGCGCCGGTCACCCAGGCGGTGCCGGGGGCGACGCGGGGGTCGGCGAGGTAGGGCACCTTGTCCAGGCCCTGCGGGCCCACGTAGCCGCGTACGAGGTCGGGACGGTCGGCGAAGTCCTCGGCGGTGACCAGTTCGACGACCGCGGGCGCGAGGTGTTCGGCGAGCTTGCCGAGGTCGACCTCGCGGTCACCGGGGACGCCGACGGCCGTGATCTCGCCGTCGACCTTGACCAGGAGGTTCTTCAGAGTGGCGGAGGCCGGGACGTCCAGCAGGGCGGCCAGGGACTCGATGGTGGGGGTGTCGGGGGTGTCCAGCTCCTCGACGGGGCCGTGGTCCGCGCTCACGGGCCGCAGGGCGAAGGTGACGGCCTCGGTGTTGGCGGCGTAGCCGCAGGAGGGGCAGTCGGCGAAGGTGTCCTCGCCGGCGGCGGCGGGGGCGAGGAACTCCTCGGAGGCGGAGCCGCCCATGGCGCCCGACACGGCCGAGACGATCCGGTGGTCCAGGCCGAGCCGCTCGAAGATCCGCACGTACGCCTCGCGGTGGAGGCGGTAGGACTCGGCGAGGCCCTCGTCGGAGGTGTCGAAGGAGTAGGAGTCCTTCATCTGGAACTCGCGTCCGCGCAGCACCCCGGAGCGGGGGCGGGCCTCGTCGCGGTACTTGGTCTGGATCTGGTAGAGCATCACGGGCAGGTCCTTGTAGGACGTGCACTGGTCCTTCACCAGGAGGGTGAAGATCTCCTCGTGGGTGGGGCCGAGCAGGTAGTCGGCGCCCTTGCGGTCCTTCAGGCGGAACAGCAGGTCGCCGTACTCGCTCCAGCGTCCGCTGACCTCGTACGGTTCCCGGGGCAGCAGGGCGGGGAGCAGCACCTCCTGGGCGCCGATGGCGTCCATCTCCTCGCGGACGATCCGTGCGACGTTGTCCAGGACCCGCTTGCCGAGCGGCAGCCAGGTCCAGACGCCCGCCGAGCTGCGGCGGACGTAGCCGGCGCGGACGAGGAGACGGTGGCTGAGGGTCTCGGCGTCGGCCGGGTCCTCCCTCAGGGTCCTGGCGAGGAGGCGGGACATGCGCTGCACGTGTTGCGTAGACATGTCGGGAGGCTACCGGGGGCGCGGCGGAGCCCGGAAACGGTTTCAGGGCCTGCGCAGGGGCAGGGGGGCGCCCATGACGGCGTACGGGAGGCTCGCGCTCGGGAAGAGGACCTTGCGGGCCAGGTCGGTGTAGCCGAGTGCGGTGTACAGGCAGCGGGCCGGGCTGTCGGTGTCGATGGCCGAGAGGATCGAGCGGGTCTGGGCGGCTCCGTCGGTGATGCGGGTGATGAGGGCGCGGCCGACGCCGCGGCCCTGGAAGCCGGGGTGGACGTGGAGTTCGGTGATGACGAAGGAGTCGTCGAGCCAGCCGTCCTCGCCGCGGGCGCGCAGGTAGGGCTCGACGATGGTGGACCACCAGTGGGTGCGGTCGTTGGGCATGCCGTAGACGAAGCCGGCGAGGGCGCCGTCCTCGGTGAAGGCGCCGAGGGCGCGGGCGCCGGGCGAGGTCATGTGGCGCTGGACGATGTAGCGCCGGATGCCGACCTCCTCCTCGCTGAGTCCGAAGGCCACGGCCTGGACGCGCAGGGCCTCGTCCACGCGGGCGGCGAGGTCCAGGGGGCCGATGCGGAGGCCGGCGGGCCGGGCGGGGTCGTCGCCCGCGGGAGGAGGCAGCATGCGGCGACCTTACTGCGGGGTACCGCCGCTCCGGTACGGGTGCGGGGCCGAAAGCGGCCACGGGCCGGGGGTCAGAACAGGACGCTCATGAAGGCGCCGACCTCGCGGAAGCCGACGCGGCGGTAGGCGGCGCGGGCGGCGGTGTTGAAGTCGTTGACGTAGAGGCTGACCACGGGTGCCACGTCGCGCAGGGCGTAGGCGACGACGGCGGCCATGCCGGTCTCGGAGTGGCCCCGGCCGCGGAACTCGGGGTCGACCCAGACGCCCTGGATCTGGCAGGCGCGGGAGGTGGCGGCGCCGATCTCCGCCTTGAAGACGACCTTGCCGTCCTCGATGCGGGCGAAGGAGCGGCCCGAGCCGACGAGCTCGGCGACCCGGGCCTGGTAGAGGAGGCCGCCGTCGCCGGCGAGCGGGGAGATGCCGACCTCCTCGGTGAACATGGCCACGCAGGCGGGCATGATCAGGTCCATCTCGTCCTTGCGGACGCGGCGGACGAGGGGGTCGGCGGTGATCTCGGCGGACGGCCGGTCCATGGTCATGAGGGGCTGGTGGGAGCGGACGTCGCGGGCCGGTCCCCAGCTGGGTTCCAGGAGCTTCCACAGCAGTCGGGTGGCCTCGGCGGGGCCGACGATGGAGGAGCAGCGCCGGCCGGTGCGGCGGGCGCGGTCGGCGAAGGCGCGGACGGCGTCGGGGCCGGCGCAGACGGGGACGAGGTTGGCTCCCGCGTAGCACAGGGCGCGCAGCTCGCCGTCGGCGTACCAGCCCCACATCTCGCCGCCCAGGCGCCAGGGGTCGAGCCCGGCGACCTGGACCCGGGAGGTGACGAACGCGTTCTCGACCGGCTCGCGTCCGAGGATGTCGAGCGCGGCGTCGAGATCACTGGGTTCAAGGACCCGGGTGGTGGTCTGCGTCAACACTGGGGGCCTCACCATGCAAGTCCGCTGATCTCCGCACTGTACCCGCCCGGACCTGAGGATGCCTGGTCCCACGGGTCACGAAAGGGCCCCGAACCCGCCCGCGAGCTGCGGGAACGGGGCCGGGGCCCGTTCGGTGGCCGGGGTCGCCCGGCGGCCTCGACGGCCCCGGCGACCCTCGGGTCGTGTCAGACGCCGATGGCGACGGTGGGCTCGCCGGAGGCGACGCCGTCCTTCTCCATCTGCTCGGCGATCTTCATCGCCTCTTCGATGAGGGTCTCCACGATCTTCGACTCGGGGACGGTCTTGATGACCTCGCCCTTCACGAAGATCTGGCCCTTGCCGTTGCCGGAGGCGACGCCGAGGTCGGCCTCACGGGCCTCGCCGGGGCCGTTGACGACGCAGCCCATGACGGCGACGCGCAGCGGGACCTCCATGCCCTCCAGGCCGGCGGTCACCTCTTCGGCGAGCTTGTAGACGTCGACCTGGGCGCGGCCGCAGGAGGGGCAGGAGACGATCTCCAGGCGGCGCGGCTTGAGGTTGAGGGACTCCAGGATCTGGATGCCGACCTTGACCTCCTCGGCCGGCGGGGCCGAGAGGGAGACGCGGATGGTGTCGCCGATGCCCTCGGAGAGCAGCGCGCCGAAGGCGACGGCGGACTTGATGGTGCCCTGGAAGGCGGGGCCGGCCTCGGTGACGCCGAGGTGCAGCGGGTAGTCGCACGCGGCGGCGAGCTGCCGGTAGGCGTTGACCATGACGACCGGGTCGTTGTGCTTGACCGAGATCTTGATGTCGCTGAAGCCGTGCTCCTCGAAGAGGGAGGCTTCCCACAGCGCGGACTCGACCAGCGCCTCGGGGGTGGCCTTGCCGTACTTCTTCAGCAGGCGGGCGTCGAGGGAGCCGGCGTTGACGCCGATGCGGATCGGGGTGCCCGCGTCGTTCGCGGCCTTCGCGATCTCCTTGACCTTGTCGTCGAACTGCTTGATGTTGCCCGGGTTCACGCGGACGGCGGCGCAGCCGGCGTCGATGGCGGCGAACACGTACTTGGGCTGGAAGTGGATGTCGGCGATGACCGGGATCTGCGACTTCTTCGCGATGACGGCCAGTGCGTCGGCGTCGTCCTGGGTCGGGCAGGCCACGCGGACGATGTTGCAGCCGGAGGCGGTCAGTTCGGCGATCTGCTGGAGGGTGGCGCCGATGTCGGAGGTGCGGGTCGTGGTCATCGACTGCACCGAGATGGGCGCGTCGCCGCCGACGGCGACCGAGCCGACCTGGATCTTGCGGCTGACCCTGCGGTCGGCAAGCTTCGTCGGCACGGCCGGCATTCCGAGAGAGATGGCAGTCATCTGCTGTGCAACCCCAAGGTGTGGATCGAGGTCCCGATATCGGCGGGCTCCAGCCTTCGAGGTTACGCCAATGAGGGCGTGCCCCTCGCATCCGAGGGGGTGCGCCACCCGAACGTAGGGAGCCGGGCACGAAGCGTGCCCGGCTCCCGGCCGTGGGATGTACGTCGCGCCGGCGGCGGGCCGGTGCGACGCCTCCCGCTAGGTGATCTTGATCGGGTTGACCACGTCGGCCACCAGCACCAACAGCGTGAAGCAGACGAAGACGCCGGCCACCACGTAGGCGGCGGGCATCAGCTTGGCCACGTCGAAGGGGCCGGGGTCGGCGCGGCGGAAGATCCGGGCCACCTGGCGCCGCAGGGACTCCCACAGGGCGCCGGCGATGTGGCCGCCGTCGAGCGGGAGGAGGGGCAGCATGTTGAACAGGAAGAGCGACAGGTTGAACATGCCGAGCACGTTCAGCAGGATCGACGTCTTCTGTTCGCTGGGCAGGTCGAGGGCGGCGATGTCGCCGCTGATGCGGGCCGCGCCGACGATGCCCATCGGGGAGTCGGCCTCGCGCTCGGCGCCGCCGAAGGCCGCGTTCCACAGGGCGGGGACCTTGGCGGGCAGGTTGACGAGGCCCTGGACGCTGCTCTCGACGATGTCGCCGAGGTGGTCGACCGACTCGCCGAAGGACAGGGCGGCGATCTCGTTGCGCGGGCTGAAGCCGAGCCAGCCCGCCGTCACGTACTGGCCCTTGACGTAGCCGCCGTGGCCGTCGCTCTTGGCGACCCGGTTCTCGATCAGGTTCACCGGGACGTCGAGGCGCGCGCCGTCGCGTACGACGGTGACGGTGGCCGGGCCGACGGTGTCGCGGATCTGCTTCTGCAGGGCGGCCCAGTCGGTGACCGCGCGGCCGTCGAAGGCGACGATCCGGTCCTTCGCCATCAGGCCCGCCTGCTTGGCCGGGGCGACGGGGTCGCCGGGCCTGCACTCGTCGCGGTTCTCGCTCTGCTGGATCACGCAGGGCGAGACGCCGGCGATCTCGGTGGTCGTGCGGTTGATCCCGAAGGTCATCCACACGCCGAAGAAGATCGCCAGGGCGAGCACCAGGTTCATGAAGGGGCCCGCGAACATCACGATCACGCGCTTCCAGGGCTTGCGCGTGTAGAACAGCCGGCTCTCGTCCCCGGGCTGGAGCTCCTCGTAGGCCGCCGAGCGGGCGTCCTCGATCATCGAGCGGAACGGCGAGGTGGAGCGTGCCGTGACCTTGCCGTCGTCCCCGGGCGGGAACATCCCGATCATGCGGATGTAGCCGCCCATCGGGATGGCCTTGATCCCGTACTCCGTCTCGCCCTTCTTGCGCGACCAGATGGTCCGGCCGAAGCCGACCATGTACTGGGGCACGCGGATGCCGAAGAGCTTGGCCGTGGAGAGGTGGCCCAGCTCGTGCCAGGCGATGGAGAAGAGCAGCCCGACCACGAAGACGAGCACGCCCAGCAGGGTCAGCAGCAGTGTCATGCGCTCGCCTCCACGGCGGCGCGCGCCGCCATCTCCCGTGCCCGGGCCCTGGCCCAGGTCTCCGCTTCGAGGACGTCCGCGACGGTCAGGGAAGTTCCCGTGTCCGGCGTCCCGTGCTCATCGACCACGGCAGAGACGGTATCCATGATTGCTGTGAACGGCAGCCGACCGGCCAGGAACGCCTCGACGCACTCCTCGTTCGCCGCGTTGAAGACGGCCGGCGCGGTGCCGCCGAGCGTGCCGACGCGGCGGGCCAGGTCCACGGCGGGGAAGGCCTCGGTGTCGAGCGGGAAGAACTCCCAGGTCGACGCCTTGGTCCAGTCGAAGGCGGGGGCGGCGTCCGAGACGCGTACGGGCCAGCCGAGGCCGATGGCGATGGGGCCGCCCATGTCGGGCGGGGTGGCCTGGGCGAGGGTGGAGCCGTCGGTGAACTCGACCATGGAGTGCACGTACGACTGGGGGTGGACGACGACCTCGATGCGGTCGAAGGGGACGTCGTAGAGCAGGTGGGCCTCGATGACCTCCAGGCCCTTGTTGACCAGGGTCGCCGAGTTCACGGTGATGACCGGGCCCATGGCCCAGGTGGGGTGCGCGAGGGCGTCCTGGACGGTGACGGAGGCCAGCTCGGCGCGGGTGCGGCCGCGGAAGGGGCCGCCGGAGGCGGTGACCACGAGCTTGCGGACGTCGGCCCGGGTGCCGGCGGCCAGCGCCTGGAAGAGCGCGGCGTGCTCGGAGTCGACCGGGATGATCTGGCCGGGCTTCGCGAGGGCCTTCACCAGGGGGCCGCCGACGATCAGCGACTCCTTGTTGGCGAGGGCGAGGGTGCGGCCGGCGCGCAGCGCGGCGAGGGTGGGCGCGAGCCCGATGGAGCCGGTGATGCCGTTGAGGACGGTGTGGCAGGGGGAGGCGGCGAGCTCGGTGGCCGCGTCGGGCCCGGCGAGGATCTCGGGCAGCGGCTCGGAGCTCCCGTACTCGGCGCTCAGCGCCTCCTTCAGGGCCGGTACGACGTCCTCGCGGGCGACGGCCACGACCTGGACCCGCAGCCTGCGGGCCTGCTCGGCCAGCAGGGCGACGCGCCCGCCGGCGGCGGACAGCGCGGTGACCCGGAAGCGGTCCGGGTTGCGCAGGGCGAGGTCGATGGCCTGGGTGCCGATCGACCCGGTGGACCCGAGGATGACGATGTCCCGGCGGCCGGCCGCGGCGTCGAAGAGGAGGTGCGGGTCGGCGAGGGGGGCTGGACTGTCGCTCATGCCCCCCATTGTTGCCGCAACTCAGGGCCGCTTGGACACGGAGTCCCCGTCCGTGACGCGGGCCAACAGCTCCGGCAGCGTTCCGGCGAAGTCGGGCAGCGCGCGGGCGGCCCGCCACCAGGCCCGCGCGTCGTCGCCGAGGGCGGCGTCGAACAGCCGGTCGGCCTCGGCGCGGGCGGCGAGGACGGCCGCGGGACGGTCGTGACGGTCGGGGTGGCCGATGTCACCGAGCCACTGGTCCTCGTCCAGCGCCCAGCAGGCGGGGACCTTGTGCCGGACCACGTCGGCGCCGGTCAACAGGCCGCGGTCCAGGCAGTCGCGGACCCAGCGGACGTCCTCCTCGACGGTCTCCATCGGCACGGCCAGGCTCACCAGGGCCAGTTCCCGCTCCCAGGCCCCGGTCGGTTCCGCCGACGCCGCGTCCGGCGCGAGGTGGCGTACGGCGCGGGCCAGCGCGGGGTCGTGGCGGACGGCGCCGGGTGGGGGCGGGGTGCCCGCGGCCAGGGTCCGCGCCAGTTCGGGGAGGGTGCCGCGGAAGGCGGGGGCGCGGCGCGGCAGCTCGGCCCAGAGCCGGGGGTCCTCGCCGAGCAGCGGGCGCAGGACGCGCTGTACGGCCGACTGCATCTCGGCCTGTTCGGGCAGGCTCCAGCGCAGGCCGCGCCCGACGGGGAGGTGGCCGAGCAGCAGGGTGCGGGGGGCCGGGGCCACGCGGGCGACGAGTTCGTCGCAGGTGAGCAGGCCGGTGCGGACGGCGCGGACGGCGGGGCGGTGCCAGTTACGCCCGTACGTCGGCCCCGTGCGCGCGTCCAGGAGCGCCGCGCAGACCTCCCGGGGCAGGGCGCCCACCAGCAGCAGCGCCTCGACGGCGCCGGGCGGCAGGGGGTCGCGGGCGTGCTCGCGCAGCAGCGTCTGCGTGTCGAGCAGGTGGGGTATGCCGAGGAGGGTCAGCGGGACGCGGGGGCGGCGGCCGTGCCGGCGGAGCAGCCGGATCAGCTCGTCCGGGGCGAGGGGGCCCGGGCCCGTCTCCCGCAGGAGTTCCGGGGAGGGTCCGGGCCGGGCGGCGTACCGCGCGGGGCCGGGCAGGCCGGGCAGCGGGCGGCCGACGACGTGCGGGTTGCGGGCGATGTAGTGCCGGTCGGTGTCGGTGCCGTGGCGCAGGAGCAGGGTGACGGCCGAGGCGGGCAGCCACTGGTCGCGGCACAAGTACTTGCGGGTGGTCCCGTCGAGCCGCTCCAGCAGGTCGGCGACGACCTGCTGGGGTGCGTGGCGCAGCAGGTGCGCCACGCACCAGGCCAGCCGTCGGCCGGCCCGGTCCTCCTCGGCCGTCGCCATCGTCCTCATCCGCCTCGTGCCGTTGCCCGTTCCGTACCCGTTCCCGCACGTGCGCTCGTTACTCGTACGTCCGTCCGGGCTGTTGCCGATGATGGCAGGTCAGCGCAGGGGACGGTGCACGTTTTCGTGGGTGGAGGGGCCGGGGGTGGCGTCGGCGATCCACGGGCCGTCGCCCGAGGGGTCGAGGACGCCCTCCTCCAGCCAGGTGTAGACGCCGCCGAGGACCCCTTCGACGACCTTGCGGTCGAGGTCGTCGGTGTTGGCCCACAGTCGGCCGAACAGCTCCTCGACGCGCAGCCGGGACTGCCGGCAGAACGCGTCGGCGAGCTGGTAGGCCTCGCGCCCGTGGTCCCCCGTGGCGCGCAGGTGCTCGGCGCGCACGCAGGCGGCGCTCATCGCGAACAGCTCGGCGCCGATGTCCACGACCCGGCCGAGGAAGCCCTGCTTGGTCTCCATACGGCCCTGCCAGCGGGACATGGCGTAGAAGGTGCTGCGGGCGAGTTTGCGGGCGCCGCGTTCGACGTAGCGCAGGTGGGTGGAGAGATCGGGGTGGCCGCCGGGGTGGAACTCCCGGTAGGTGCCGGGGAGCTGTCCGGCCCCGGTGGCCAGTTGGGGCAGCCAGCGGGCGTAGAACCCGGCGGCGCGGGCGCCCGCCTTCGCCTTGTCCCCCAGGGCCTTGTCGGGGTCGATGAGGTCGCCGGCGACGGAGAGGTGGGCGTCGACGGCCTCGCGGGCGATCAGCAGGTGCATGATCTCGGTGGAGCCCTCGAAGATCCGGTTGATGCGCAGGTCGCGGAGCATCTGTTCGGCGGGGACGGCCCGCTCCCCGCGCGCGGCCAGCGACTCGGCGGTCTCGAAGCCGCGACCGCCGCGGATCTGGACCAGTTCGTCGGCCATCAGGCAGGCCATCTCCGAGCCGTACAGCTTGGCCAGGGCGGCTTCGATGCGGATGTCGTTGCGGTCCTCGTCGGCCATCTGGGAGGCGAGGTCGACGACCGCCTCCAGGGCGAAGGTGGTGGCGGCGATGAAGGAGATCTTCGCTCCGACGGCCTCGTGGCGGGCGACGGGGCGGCCCCACTGCTCGCGTACGGCGGACCATTCGCGGGCGATCTTCAGGCACCACTTGCCGGCGCCCACGCACATGGCGGGCAGCGACAGCCGCCCGGTGTTGAGGGTGGTCAGCGCGATCTTCAGGCCGGCCCCCTCGGCGCCGATCCGGTTGGCGGCGGGGACGCGGACGCGGTGGAAGCGGGTGACGCCGTTCTCCAGGCCGCGCAGGCCCATGAAGGCGTTGCGGTGCTCGACGGTGATGCCCGGGGAGTCGGCCTCGACGACGAAGGCGGTGATGCCGCCCTTGTGTCCCTCGCCCGCGGGCACCCGGGCCATGACCACGAGGAGGTCCGCGACCACGCCGTTGGTCGTCCACAGCTTCACCCCGTCCAGGACGTAGGCGTCCTCCCCGTCGGGCACGGCCGTGGTGGCCAGTCGGGCGGGGTCGGAGCCCACGTCGGGTTCGGTGAGCAGGAAGGCGCTGACGGCGGTCGTGGCGCAGCGCGGCAGCCAGGTGTCCTTCTGCTCCTGGGTGCCGAACATCTTCAGCGGCTGGGGCACGCCGATCGACTGGTGGGCGGAGAGCAGGGCGCCGATGGCGGGGCTGACGGAGCCGACGAGGGCGAGGGCCTTGTTGTAGTAGACCTGCGTCAGGCCGAGGCCGCCGTACTTGGGGTCGATCTTCATCCCGAGGGCGCCGAGCTCCTTGAGCCCGCGCACCGTCTCGTCGGGGATGCGGGCCTCGCGCTCGATGCGCGGACCGTCGATCTCGTGCTCGCAGAACTCGCGCAGCCGGGCCAGGAAGGCCTCGCCGCGCCGGACGTCCTCGTCGGCGGGGAGCGGGTGGGGGTGGATCAGGTCCAGCCGGAACCGTCCGAGGAAGAGTTCCTTGGCGAAGCTGGGCTTGCGCCAGTCCGCCTCCCGGGCCGCTTCCGCGACCTGCCGCGCCTCGCGCTCGGTCACCTTGGGCTGTACGGGCTGTACGGGCTGTGTCGCTGACATCCGGGTGCTCACCTCGCAGCATCGGGGAACTACCGAGCGGTGCTACCTGTGAGTCGTACCCGTTCCGGGCGCGCGGGAAAAGGCCCGGAAGAGTGCCCGGGAAAAGGGGGACGGCCGGAGCCCCCGCACAGTAGGCTCCGGCCGTCGGTCGCAGGACCGGACGAGTGTCGTCCGATCAGATGTCGAGGCCCGTGAGGACCAGGACGCGCTCGTAGGTGTAGTCGTCCATCGCGTAGCGGACGCCCTCGCGGCCCACGCCGGACTGCTTGACGCCGCCGTACGGCATCTGGTCGGCCCGGTAGGAGGGCGCGTCGCCGATGATCACGCCGCCGACCTCCAGCTCGCGGTGGGCCCGGAAGGCCACCTGGATGTCGCGGGTGAAGACGCCGGTCTGCAGACCGAACTTCGAGTCGTTGACGGCGGCGAAGGCCTCGTCGGTGTTCTCGACGCGCTGGAGGGTGAGGACCGGTCCGAAGACCTCCTCGACGGCGAGCGTGACGCCGGCCGGCAGGTCGGCGACGACGGTGGGCTCGTACGAGGCACCCTCGCGCTTGCCGCCGGTCAGCAGCTTGGCGCCGGCCGAGACGGCCTCGTCGACCCAGGCCTCGACGCGCTTGGCGGCGTCCTCGGAGACCAGGGGGCCGACGTCGGTGGCGGAGTCGGAGGGGTCGCCGGTGACCTGGGCGCGGACCTTCTCGACGACCTTCTCGGCGAGGCGGTCGTAGACCGAGGCGTCGGCGATGACGCGCTGCACGGAGATGCAGGACTGGCCGGCCTGGTAGTTCGAGAAGGTCGCGATGCGGGTCGCGGCCCAGTCGAGGTCGGCCTCGGAGGCCCAGTCTGCGAGGACCACGGCGGCGGCGTTGCCGCCGAGCTCCAGGGTGCAGTGCTTGTGGGGCACCGACTGCTGGATGGCGTAGCCGACCTTGTCGGAACCGGTGAAGGAGATGACGGGCAGGCGCTCGTCCTTGACCAGGGCCGGCATCTTGTCGTTGGCGACGGGGAGCACGGACCAGGAACCGGCCGGCAGGTCGGTCTCGGCGAGGAGCTCGCCGAGGATCAGACCGGACAGCGGGGTGGCCGGGGCCGGCTTCAGGATGATCGGCGCGCCGACGGCGATGGCCGGGGCCACCTTGTGGGCGCACAGGTTCAGCGGGAAGTTGAACGGCGCGATGCCGAGGACCGGGCCCTTGACGAAGCGGCGGGTCAGGGCGAGACGGCCGACGCCACCGGCGTCGGTGTCCAGGCGCTGGGCGTCGCCGCCGTTGAAGCGGCGCGCCTCCTCGGCGGCGAAACGGAACACGGACACCGCACGGCCGACCTCACCGCGGGCCCACTTGATCGGCTTGCCGTTCTCCGCGGAGATCAGCTGGGCGATCTCCTCGGTGCGCTCGACGAGACGCTTCGAGACGTGGTCGAGGGCGGCGGCCCGGACGTGGGCGGGGGTCGCGGAGAACTCCGCCGTCACGGCGTACGCCGCGGCCACGGCCTCTTCGACCTGGGCGTCGGTGGGCACGCTGACGGTGCCGACCAGTCGGCCGTCCCACGGGTTGTGGACGTCGAAGCTGTCCTCGCCGGTGGCCTGGCGGCCGGCGAGCCAGAAGGCGTGGGTGGAAGTCATGCGAATCCCGGCCCTTCGAGTGTGTGCGGTGGGTCGTTGTCCCCACCACCGTAGGACTCCACCGGGCTTTCGGTGTTTATCCGGCATGGAGCGGCGCCCGCCCGCCCTGCGCCGCTTTGTCACTGTCGGACGCGCCGGAGGCCGTGCGGGCCGGATCGCGGCGGGCTCCCGCGGCGTCGCGGACGGGCTCGCGGGCGGGCTGACGGACGGGCTCGCGGACGGGCTCGCGACGGGCTCGTGGGCGGCGCTACGGCGTCGCGGAGCCGGCCTTGAGCGCCAGCCACAGCTCCATGCGGACGTCCGGGTCGTCCAGCGAACGGCCGAGGATCTCCTCGACCCGCTTCATGCGGTAGCGCAGGGTGTGCCGGTGCACCCCGAGGTCGGCGGCGGCCGCGTCCCACTGCCCGTGGCGCGAGAGCCACGCCTGGAGGGAGGCCACGAGGTCGCCCCGGCCCGTCGCGTCGTGCTCCCGCAGGGCGCGCAGGGTGCCGTCCGCGAAGGCCCGTACGGCGTCGTCGGCGAGCAGCGGCAGCACGGACCCGGCGGCCAGGTCCTCGTGCTCGACCATCGGCCGCCCGCGCCGCCGGGCCACGGCCAGGGCCTGGTCGGCCTGCTTGAAGGCGGCGGCCACCCCCGCCGGGCCGGCCGGCGCCGACAGGCCGACCACCAGTTCGTCCGGCTCCGGCCCGGTGGCCTCGCGCCCGCGCCGCGACTCCAGGGCCTCCGCGTGGTCGGCGCAGGCCCGCACCGCCGCGCCCCCGTCGGCGGCGAGCACCACCAGCCGGCCGGTGCCGGGCACCACGAGCAGCGTCTCCCCGGTCCGGGCGGCCGCCGACTCCACCGCGTCGGCCAGCAGCGCGAGCCCCTCGGGCTGGGCCGTCCCCGGCAGCGCCGGCTCGGCGACCACGATGCGGAACGGGGCGTCCAGCAGACCCCCGTACAGGTCCCCGGCCACGGTCCGCGCGTGCTCCGCCTGCCCCTCCAGCAGCATCCGCAGGACGGCGGCGCCCAGCCGGGACTCGGCGTCGTGCAGGGCGCGGGAGCGTTCGGTGGTCAGGGTCAGCAGGGCGACGGCGGAGTGCACCGCGTACCGCTCGGCGGTGCCCAGCGGGGCCGCGGTGCCCACGGCGAGCGCGCCGCGCGCCCGGCGGCCGGTGCCCAGCGACTGGAGCTCGACCCGGTCCTCCGCGCCGCCGACCACCGCGCTCGCGGGCGCGGGACGCTCCCGCAGCCGCTCCACGTCGGGGGTCAGGCGGGCGGCCCGGCGGGCGGCCCAGTCGGGCGCGGCCGCGACGACCGCGCCGGAGGTGTCGTAGAGCGCGGCCCAGCCGTGCACGTGGGCGGCGAGCTTCGTCAGCAGGTCGGCGGGGCCGTCGGCCGACAGCGCGGCCCGGGTCAGCTCCCGCTGGGCCTCGAAGCCGGCCGTGACGGCCCGGTACTGATCGGCGGCGAGCGCCGCGGAGACGGCCTTGCTGATCGCGAGGAACGGAGTGCGCCGGGGCACCTCCAGCAGCGGCAGGTCCTCCTCCCGGGCGGCGTGCACCAGTGCTTCGGGGACGGCCTCGTAGTTGACCCCGACGGCGAAGCCGATGCCGACGACCCCGGCCGCCGCGAGGCGCCGTACGTAGCGGCGCATCTCGTCGGGGTCCTCGGCGTCCAGCTTCATGGCGGTGACGAGCAGCAGCTCGCCGCCCTCCATGTAGGGGACGGGGTCGGCGAGCTCGCTGACGTGCGCCCAGCGGACGGGGGTGTCGAGGCGGCCCTCCCCGGCCCGGACGCTGAGCTTGAGCGCCGAGTGCTGGACGAGGGAGGCGAGGGTGAGCGGCATCGGTTACCAGGCGCCTTCAGCGGGAGGGGTGGAACGGGGGCGGTGCGCATTTCGCCGTGTCGTACGAACGACCCCTCTCGATTCTGCCACCTCGTACGGGTCCGCTCAGCCGCTCGTGGACAGGCGCAGCAGCAGCGGCGCGGCGCGCTCGCCGGTGACCGTGGTCAGGGACAGCACCGCGCAGCCCGGCGGCACGGCGTGCGCGAGGTCGGAGGCCGACCACCGTTCGCGCTCCACCTGGCGCACGGTCACCGCGTCGGTGGTGACCGCCTTGCCGGTGACCAGCTTGCGGAAGGCGTGGATGGCACGGGTCAGGGGCTGGTCGGCGAAGACGGTGCGGTGGGTGACGTCGCGGGTCTCCACCCACTCGGTGCCCCAGGCCTCGGCGAAGCGCTTGCCGTCCCAGGTCGTGATCCCGGAGAAGGCCATGCGGCAGCCGACCGCGCCGAGGAGCGGGGTGCGCAGGGCGTCCGGTACGTCGTCCAGGGTGCGCAGGGTCAGCAGGACGCCGGCGTGCGCCGAGCGGAGCCGCTGGATGCCGCGGACGGTGGCCGGGGTGAGGGTGTGCGAGGCGTCGTCGAGGGCGAGGAACGCGAACAGCGAGCGGTCGGCGCGGGCGGCGGCGCCGGCGTTGAACTGCGCGAGGAGCAGCCGGGCCAGCATCCGCGAGGCGTCGGCGTGGCCGCGTTCGGGAAGGTCGACGCGGACCCGGACGGGGTGTTCCAGGGCCCGCATGGAGAAGGAACGTCCCTGTCCGGTCGGGTCGAAGAACCCGGCGAAGGCGGGCCGGTCCAACAGGGCGACGCGGTCGGCGAGGGCCGGGCCGGGGTCGCCGGGCGCGCCGTGCTGACGGGCGCGGGCGTCGAGTTCGCGGAGCATGCCCTGCTGGCCGGTGCCCTCCAGGGCCTGGCGGAGCGCCGCGTGGGCGGAGGGCAGCTCGTCGAGCAGCTCGCGCAGCTCGGGCACGGCCGGGAAGCGGCCGTGGGCGGCGCGGAAGGGGCCGAGGAGCTGGGCGAGGGCGGTCGCGGCGCGGCGTACGTCGAGGCCGGGGACGTCTCCGACGAAGGCGTCGGCGAGGAGGGCGGCGGCCTCGTCGGGGTCGGCGGCGCCGCCGTAGAGGTCGAGGTCGTGGACGGATTCGGGGTCGCCGACGCGGACGACGACGTCGTAGGCCGCGTCCGGGCCGAGCGGGGCCCCGGCCGAGCCGACGGCGACGACGGCGGCCTGGCCGGCCAGGGCCTGGAGCGCGAGGGACTCCACGACGGGCCGCACGAGGCGGGCGCTCTTGCCGGTGCCGGAGGGGCCGACGGCCAGCAGGGAGGTCCCGAGGACGCCGGGGTCGAGGGCGAGGGGGGTGCCGCGGCGGGCGTAGGGGTTGCGCTCGCCGTCCTCGACGGTGCCGAGGAGCACCTGGCGGGTGAGCAGGTCGTGGCGGGCGGCGCGCACGGGGAGGTCGCGGTCGCCGGAGGGGTGCGCGCAGGCGCCGGCGCCCTTGGCGCGGACGGCGTCGGCGAAGGCCCCGAGCCGGGAGGGGTCGGCGCGCACGGACTCCCAGGCCCGCCGGATCCGCGCGAAGTCCACGTCGTTCATCCGCCCGGCCCCGGCCTCCCCGCCGAGCCGCTCGGCCACCTCCCCCATCCCGGCGGCCCTCAGCTCGGCCCACCGACTGGGATCGTCCGTGTGGTCGGAGGCCGGGGCATTCGACCGGATCCGGCCCATGGACGATGACGCGGGAGAGAGTGGCGGAGGCGAGGTGGGGGCGCGGAAGCGGTGCATCAACCGAACGCCTCCGCCGAGCCAGACGAACCCGAGGACGAGGACCACGTCGATCACCGTCCCGGTGGTGTCCACGAGTGCCCGGTTGGCCCTCTGGTCGGCCCCGAAGGAGAGGAACGATTCCACCAGCTGCCGGATCGGCAGCTGGTAGTTGTGGACGAGGAGCAACGTGACGTAGGCGAGGGGTACGACGGCGAGAGCCTGCACCCAGGCCCCTCGTGCGACCACGAGGCGGCTCCAGGCGGTGCTCCAGCTGCCCAGACGTCCGAATCCGTAGAGAAGGGCCCCGACGAAGAGGAGCTCGTAGAGCGGTTTGGCATGCATGCCCCCCGTCTTCGGGGCGGGCTCGCCGTTCGCGGCCCACCAATCGGAAGGCGTGAACAGCTTCACCGGAACGTCCCAGAAGGGGATGTAGGAGTTGCGCATGAGCGACCAGACGAGGACGCAGGCCAGCAGTGAGACGAGGGCCCCGACGGCGAGGGACCGGTCGGCGGTTCGCGCCGGCTCGCTCTGGAGGCGCGGGCGGTGGTCGAAGCGCCACACGCCCGGGTCCGCGCCCGGGCGGGGGGCGCGGAGCCATTCCACGAACGGGGCCGGGCCCACGGCCGGCGCGTGGGGTGGTCTCGGGGGGAGGGGGGGTGGCGTCGGGCGGGGGACGTGGCCCTCGCGGGTCGTGCGTCCGTCGTGCGTGCCCTCGGTGTTCATGAACCCCTGCCCCCTGCCCGTGACCGGCCCTGCGGCGCTCAATCTAGTGCCCGGCCCGCCCCCGCGGCCCGTACCCCGCATGATCCACGCACCGCGTCCCCGCCCGCACCCCGCCCGCGCCCCCGTTGCTTCCTATGGCCGTCACGGACAAGGACACGCGGGCACCACTCC
Organism: Streptomyces sp. NPDC048606; assembly: GCF_040650855.1. NCBI lineage: Bacteria > Bacillati > Actinomycetota > Actinomycetes > Kitasatosporales > Streptomycetaceae > Streptomyces > Streptomyces sp. NPDC048606. Next base: position 47,444 of record NZ_JBEZIB010000019.1, read on the forward strand.
CGAACGGAGCATGCCTTACCCCCTCCCCCGGGCCTAGCCTGCGGACAAAGACACAGTTGCGTCCGAAACACCCCAGGAGCCCCCCTATGACCGCTGTCCCGCAGGAGCGCAAGCTCGTCACCGCGATCCCCGGCCCCAAGTCGCAGGAGCTGCAGGCCCGCCGTCTCGGCGTCGTGGCCGGCGGCGTGGGCTCCGTCCTGCCCGTCTTCACCGCCCGCGCGGGCGGCGGCATCATCGAGGACGTGGACGGCAACCGCCTGATCGACTTCGGTTCCGGCATCGCCGTGACCTCCGTCGGCGCCTCCGCCGAGGCCGTCGTGCGCCGCGCCTCCGCGCAGCTCGCCGACTTCACGCACACCTGCTTCATGGTGACCCCCTACGAGGGCTACGTCGAGGTCTGCGAGGCCCTCGCCGAGCTGACCCCGGGCGACCACGCCAAGAAGTCGGCGCTGTTCAACTCCGGCGCCGAGGCCGTCGAGAACGCCGTCAAGATCGCCCGTTCGTACACCAAGCGCCAGGCCGTCGTCGTCTTCGACCACGGCTACCACGGCCGTACGAACCTCACGATGGCCCTGACCTCGAAGAACATGCCGTACAAGCAGGGCTTCGGTCCGTTCGCCCCCGAGGTCTACCGCGTGCCGGTCGCCTACGGCTACCGCTGGCCCACCGGTGCCGAGAACTGCGGCCCCGAGGCCGCCGCCCAGGCGATCGACCAGATCACCAAGCAGATCGGCGCCGACAACGTCGCCGCGATCATCATCGAGCCGGTCCTCGGCGAGGGCGGCTTCATCGAGCTGGCCAAGGGCTTCCTGCCGGCGATCGTGAAGTTCGCCAACGACAACGGCATCGTCTTCGTCGCCGACGAGATCCAGTCCGGCTTCTGCCGCACCGGCCAGTGGTTCGCGTGTGAGGACGAGGGCATCGTCCCGGACCTGATCACCACCGCCAAGGGCATCGCGGGCGGTCTGCCGCTCGCCGCCGTGACCGGCCGCGCCGAGATCATGGACGCCGCCCACGCGGGTGGCCTCGGTGGCACCTACGGCGGCAACCCGGTGGCGTGCGCCGGTGCGCTCGGCTCCATCGAGACCATGAAGGAGCTCGACCTCAACGCCGCGGCGAAGAAGATCGAGTCCGTCATGAAGGCCCGTCTGACGGCCATGCAGGAGAAGTACGACATCATCGGCGACATCCGCGGTCGCGGTGCGATGATCGCGATCGAGCTCGTCAAGGACCCGGTCTCCAAGACCCCGTTCCCGGAGGCGGCCGGCGCGCTCGCCAAGGCCTGCCACGCCGAGGGCGTCCTCGTCCTCACCTGTGGCACCTACGGCAACGTGCTCCGTTTCCTCCCGCCGATCGTCATCGGCGAGGACCTCCTGAACGAGGGCCTGGACGTCATCGAGGCCGCGTTCGCGACCCTCTGATCGAACGCCCGGTTCGAACGTCTAGAACGTCCGAACGCGGCGCCCGCCCCGCTACCGCGGGTAACGGGCGGGCGCTGTGAAGAAGGTGTGGGGGGCCGATGGCGGGAGCGCGTTCCCGCTGTCGGTCCCCTTTTCTCTGGCGTACGGTTTCTGCAGATGAGTGAGACAGACCGTTCCCGGAGTACCGGGGGCGATACCGGTACCGGGCTTCCCCAGCGCCGTACTGGGCATGCGTTCGCGCACACTCCTCTCCGATCGGACGGCCGTCCGCCCCAAACCCCCCGGGGCGCGCGGCGACCCGATCCGGGCGGCCGCCCCGGAACCATCCCCCCTGTTCCGGGGCGGCCGGCCACCCTCCCCGCCGCGCTCGCGGCCCTCTGCTGCGTCCTCTTCGCCCTGATCACCTGGCAGGTCCTGGTGTCGGGGCCGCTGTTGACCCCGGATCACGCGGTGAGCCGCGCCCTCGTGCGCTCCGTGCCGGACGCGGTCACCGAACGACTCTCCGACCTCGGCAACATCCCGGTCGCCGTGCCCGTCCTCGCCCTGGCCATGGCCTACGCCGCCCGGCGCGGCCGGGTCCGCGCCGCGCTCGCCGCCGGGCTCGCGATGGCCCTGGTGCCGGCGCTGGTGGTGCCGCTGAAGGCCTGGACGGCGCGCCCGGGCCCGCTGGAGCCCTGGGCCGCGGGGTACTTCCCCTCGGGCCACACCGCCACCGCGTTCGTGGCGTACGCGGGCGCCGCCTTGCTCGTCGGCCCGTACGCCCGCCGCCGGTGGCCCGCGGCCGTCGCCCTCGTGCTGACGGGGGCGACGGCCGCGGGGCTCGTCCTGCGGGGGTTCCACTGGCCGCTGGACGTGGTGGCGAGCCTGCTGCTGTGCACGCCGCTGGTGCTGGCGGTCAGGTGGTCCGACCGTGATAGCGGTCGAAGTTCTTCGAGAACTCCCAGGAGCCGAACCGGTCCCAGTTGATCGACCAGGTCATCAGGCCGCGCAGCGCGGGCCAGGTGCCGTGGGTCTGGTAGGTGCCGCAGTTCGTCTTCTTCGTCAGGCAGTCCAGCGCCTTGTTCACCTCGGCGGGCGGGGTGTGTCCGTTGCCCGCGTTGGGGGTGGCGGGGAGGCCGATGGCGACCTGTTGGGGGCGCAGCGGCGGGAAGACGCGGGCGGTGTTCCCGGCGACGGGGAAGCCGGTGAGGAGCATGTCGGTCATGGCGATGTGGAAGTCGGCGCCGCCCATGGAGTGGTACTGGTTGTCCAGGCCCATGATCGGTCCCGAGTTGTAGTCCTGGACGTGGAGCAGGGTCAGGTCGTCGCGCAGGGCGTGGATGACGGGCAGGTAGGCGCCGGCGCGCGGGTCCTGGCCGCCCCAGGGGCCGGATCCGTAGAACTGGTATCCGAGCTGGACGAAGAAGGTCTCGGGGGCCATCGTCAGGACGAAGTCCGCTCCGTAGCGGGCCTTGAGCGTCTTCACGGCGGAGATCAGGTTGACGATGACCGGGGTGGTGGGGGCGCGGAAGTCGGTGTCGCCGGTGGCGAGGGACAGGGAGTGGCCCTCGAAGTCGATGTCGAGGCCGTCGAGGCCGTACTCGTCGATGATCCTTCCGACGGAGGCGACGAAGGCGTCGCGGGCGGCGGTGGTGGCGAGTTGCACCTGTCCGTTCTGGCCGCCGATGGAGATGAGGACCTTCTTGCCGGCCGCCTGCTTGGCCTTGATCGCGGCCTTGAACTCGGCGGGGCTCTCCACGTTCGGGCATTCGGCGACCGGGCACAGCGAGAACCGGATGTCGCCGGAGGTGACGGAGGTCGGCTCACCGAAGGCCAGGTTGATCACGTCCCAGGAGGCGGGTACGTCGGCCATCCGGACGTAGCCGGAGCCGTTGGCGAAGCTCGCGTGCAGGTAGCCGACGAGGGCGTGGGCGGGCAGGCCGGGATCGCCCGGGTCGCCGCCGCCGGCGGTCGTGGTCGCGGTGACGGCGGCGCTCAGGGGCGATTCACCGGCCGCGTTGACGGCGCTGACGCGGAAGGAGTACGTGGTGGAGGCGGCGAGGCCGGTGACGGTCGTCGAGGTGCCGGCGACGGTCAGGGGCGCGGCGCCCTCTCGGTGGACCCGGTACGAGGCGGCACCGGGGGCAGCGGCCCAGGAGAGGTTCACGCCGCTCGCGCCGGCCGCGGACGCCGTGAGGCCGGTGGGGGCGGCCGGGGGCAGGGGCGGGGTCTGGCCCGGGTCGGGGCCGACGACGGAGAGGTCGTCGGTGAGGTGGGCCGGCTGGCCGTACCAGCCGTGGGTGAAGACGGTCACGGTGGTGGTGTTCGGGCCGGTGCGGAAGGTGGTGGTGAGCTGCTTCCAGGCGCCCGGACTCTGGGTCCAGGTGGACACGTCGGTGGTGCCGGTGCCGCTCGCGCCGAGGTAGACGTACGCGCCCTGCACCCAGGCGCCGAGCGTGTACGTGGAGTCCGGCTTGACGGTGACGGTCTGGGAGCAGCGGGCGTTGTCCTGGCCGGCGGGGGTGGCCCTGAGGGCGGCGGCGCCGCCGTGGACGGGGCCGGCGACGACGCTGCCGCTGCCGCCCGAGCAGCTCCAGCCGTCGAGGCCGGCCTCGAAGCCGCCGTTGCGGGCGAGGTCGGCGTCGGCCGCGCCGGCCGGTGGGCCCGCGGCGAGGAGTCCGGCCACCGCGAGGGCGGCGGCCGTGAGGAGGGACATGGCTCTGCGCACAACTGCCTCCGGAACATGGGGGGATGGAGCCAGGCCGCCGCTGATCGGACGGCGGCGCCCAACATGGTCCAGACCAATCCCGTTGTCAAGGGGTGCGGTCGTCCGCCCCCCGTACGCGCGGGGCCGCCTCGTGCATCGCGAGCTCCAGCACCGTCGGGTCGGTGAGCGTGCCCCGGCCGTCCGGGAGCACCAGCCAGCGGACCCCGCCCGTCGCCCGGCCGGGGTACGGGACCACGATCCAGGTGCCGTGCCCGGCCGCCCGTACGCCCGTACCGAGCCAGTGCGAGGCCGTGCCCGGGGGCACGAGGAAGCCCAGCCGGGTGTCGCCGAAGTCGCCGAGCACCGGACCGGGCGGCTCGGGGCGACGGCCGAGCACGCCGAGGGTGGCCAGCCCCAGCTCCCCCGGCAGGATCAGCACGTCCCACCGCCGGCCCGCGGGCAGCAGGGTCACGCCGAGGGGGTTGCGCTCCCACTCCCACCGGCAGGCATCGGGGTCCGGCGCCACCGAAACCAGCCATTCCACCGCCGTCTTGTCCCCCGGGAACGTCATCGCCCGGCCTCCGTTCGTCTCGTGTCGGTGAGGTGTCCTCACCGACAGAGAGCGGGGCCGGGCGGGGGTATGACGCGACTCGCGCCGGCCCGTCGGGGTGAACCGGGTCACGTGGTCAAGGCCGGGAAGCGGCGGGGGCGTGGCGGAGGGCGCCGGGGGCGTGGCGGGGTCCCCCCGCCGCCGCCCCCGGCCGGGTCTCAGCTGTCGAAGCCGAGGCCGAAGCGGTCCAGGGTGCGCAGCCACAGGTTGCGGCGCCCGCCGTGGGTGTCGGCGCGGGCCAGCGACCACTTGGTGAGGGTGATCCCGGTCCAGGCGAAGGGCTCCGGCGGGAACGGCATCGGCTTGCTGCGCACCATCTCCAGCCGGGTGCGCTCGCTGCGCACCCCGTCGAGGAGGTCGAGCATGACCTCGGCCCCGAAGCGGGTGGCCCCGACGCCGAGGCCGGTGTAGCCGGAGGCGTACGCCACCTTGCCGGAGTGGGCCGTGCCGAAGAACGCCGAGAAGCGGGAGCAGGTGTCGATCGCCCCGCCCCACGCGTGGCTGAACCTGAGCCCCTCCAGCTGCGGGAACGCGGTGAAGAAGTGCTCGGCCAGCTTGAGGTAGGTCTCGGGGCGGTGGTCGTACTCGGAGTCGAGCTTTCCCCGGTAGGGGTAGATGGCGTCGTAGCCGCCCCACAGGATGCGGTGGTCGGGGGTGATGCGGAAGTAGTGGAACTGGTTGGCGCTGTCGCCGAGGCCCTGGCGGCGCTTCCAGCCGATGGCTTCGAGCTGCTCCGGCGAGAGCGGCTCGGTCATGAGGGCGTAGTCGTAGACCGGCACCGTGAACGGGCGGATCCGCTTGACCAGCGAGGGGAAGATGTTCGTGCCGAGCGCGACCCGCCGGGCGGCGATCACCCCGTACGGGGTCTGCACGGTCATCCCGGAGCCCGCCGAGGAGATCTTCAGGCCGCGCGTGTTCTCGTAGATCCGCACGCCCAGCTCCAGGCAGGCGCGCTTGAGGCCCCAGGCGAGCCGGGCCGGGTTGAGCATGGCGACGCCGTCGCGGTCCCAGAGGCCGGCGAGGAAGGTCGGGGAGTCGACCTCGGCGCGCAGCGCGTCGCGGTCCAGCCATTCGGAGCCGTCGGCGAGACCGAGCCGGCGCGCCTCCTCGTGGAGTTCGCGCAGCTCCTCGACCTGGTGGGGTTCGGTGGCCACGTCGATCTCGCCGGTGCGCTCGAAGTCACAGTCGATGCCGTAGCGGGCGACCGCCGCCTCGATCTCGTCGAGGTTGCGGGCGCCCATCTCCTCCAGCTTCGCCAGCTCGTCGGGCCAGCGGGCGATGCCGTTGGCGAGTCCGTGGGTGAGGGAGGCGGCGCAGAACCCGCCGTTGCGGCCGGAGGCGGCCCAGCCGGCCTCCTTGCTCTCGATCAGGACCACGTCCCGGCCGGGGTCGCGTTCCTTGGCGATGAGCGCGGTCCACAGCCCGCTGTAGCCGGCGCCGATGACCAGCAGGTCGCACCGCTCGTTCGCGGTGAGCGTCGGCTCGGCGGGGGGCTTGCCGGGGTCGTCCAGCCAGTACGAGACCGGCTTCGCCTCGGAAAGGGATTTCGCAACACTACGCATGGCGACCGGTGCCATGGCTTCCAACTCCCTACGGAACTGATGACGCGCGTTTCCGAATTACTTCGGTTGTGCCTTCTTGCGGCGGTTGCCGACCATCTGGCCGGCGAGGACCACCAGCACCGCGATGACGAACATCGCCGTGCCGATGACGTTGATCTGTACAGGCGTACCGCGCTGGGCCGATCCCCACACGAACATGGGGAAGGTGACGGTGTTGCCCGAGTTGAAGTTGGTGATGATGAAGTCGTCGAACGACAGGGCGAACGACAGCAGGGCGCCCGCGGCGATGCCGGGGGCGGCGATCGGCAGGGTCACCCGCAGGAACGTCTGCACGGGCCCCGCGTAGAGGTCGCGGGCGGCCTCCTCCAGCCTCGGGTCCATCGACAGGACGCGCGCCTTGACGGCGGCCACGACGAAGCTGAGGCAGAACATCACGTGGGCGATCAGGATGGTCCAGAAGCCCAGCCGGATGCCCATGTTCAGGAACAGGGCGAGCAGCGAGGCCGCCATCACGATCTCCGGCATGGCCATCGGCAGGAAGATCAACGAGTTGACCGCGCCCCGCGCGCGGAAGCGGTAGCGCACCAGCGCGAAGGCTATGGCGGTGCCGAGGACGGTGGCGCCGATGGTGGCCCACAGGGCGATCTGGAGGGACAGCGCGAGGGATCCGCACAGGTCGGCGACCCCGCAGGGGTCCTTCCAGGCGTCGAGCGAGAACTCCTGCCAGGCGTAGTTGAACCGCCCGGTGGGGTTGTTGAAGGAGAAGACCGTCACCACGACGTTCGGCAGGATCAGGTACGCGAGCGTGCCCAGGCCCGCGACGACGACGAGGTTGCGGCGCAGCCACGCAAGGGGCTTGTTCATCAGACCAGGTCCTCCGTCCCCGCCCGGCGGATGTAGATGGTGACCATGATCAGCACGATGGCCATGAGGATGAAGGACAGCGCGGCCGCGGTCGGGTAGTCGAGGATGCGCAGGTACTGCGACTGGATGACGTTTCCGATCATCCGGGTGTCCGTGGAGCCGAGCAGCTCCGCGTTGACGTAGTCGCCGCTGGCCGGGATGAAGGTCAGCAGCGTGCCCGAGACCACGCCCGGCATGGAGAGTGGGAAGGTCACCTTGCGGAACACCGTGGCGGGACGGGCGTAGAGGTCGCCGGCGGCCTCGTGGAGGCGGGTGTCGATGCGCTCCAACGAGGTGTACAGCGGCAGGATCATGAAGGGCAGGAAGTTGTACGTCAGACCGCACACCACCGCGAGGGGGGTGGCGAGGACGCGCTCCCCCTCGGTCATGCCGAGCCAGCCGGTGACGTCGAGGAAGCCGATCGCGTTGAGGACCCCGACGACGGGGCCGCCGTCGGCCAGGATCGTCTTCCAGGCCAGGGTGCGGATCAGGAAGCTGGTGAAGAACGGGGCGATGACGAGGATCAGCAGCAGGTTGCGCCACCGGCCGGCCTTGAAGGCGATCAGGTAGGCCAGCGGGTAGCCCAGCAGCAGGCACAGGGCGGTCGCGGTGCCCGCGTAGAGCAGGGAGCGCAGGAACTGCGGGTAGTACTCGGTGAAGGCGTCCCAGTAGGTGGCGAAGTGCCAGGTGACCTCGAAGCCCTCTTCGAGCGAGCCGGTCTGCACCGAGGTGGAGGCCTGGTAGACCATCGGCAGCACGAAGAAGACGAGCAGCCACAGGATCCCGGGGAGCAGCAGCCAGTACGGGACCAGGCGCCTGCGCGTCGACGGCCTGTGCACCGGGGGTTCGGCGGGGGCGGGCGCCTGCGGGGGCGCGACGGTGGCGGTCACGCGCTCTCCTCGACGGTCTCGACGCCCGCGTCGCCCATCGTCCCCGCGAGCACGGACTGGGCGGCGTCGAGCCCGAAGGTGTGCTCGGGGTTCCAGTGCAGGACGACCTCGGCGCCGGGCACCAGGCGGGTGTCGCGCTCGATGTTCTGGACGTAGACCTCCAGCTCCGGGCAGACCGGGCTGTCGATCACGAACTGGGTGGAGACGCCGATGAAGGAGGAGGCGACGATCCTGCCGGTCACCCGGTTGCGGCCCGGCGCGAGGGCGTGCGCCTCGTCGGCGGGGACCAGGGAGATCTTCTCGGGCCGGACGCCCACGAGGAGGTTCCCGCCGGCCTTCGGGGTGGTCGAACACCGTGCGCCGGGCAGCCGCAGCCGGGTGCCGGCCGCCGAGACCACGACCTCCTCGCCCGCGGCGTCGACGGAGGCCTGGATGAGGTTGGAGGTGCCGAGGAAGTTCGCGACGAAGGTGGTGCGCGGGTTCTCGTACAGCTCGGCGGGGGCGCCCAGCTGTTCGACGCGTCCGCCGTTCATCACCGCGACCGTGTCGGCCATGGTCATGGCCTCCTCCTGGTCGTGCGTGACGTGCACGAAGGTGATGCCGACCTCGGTCTGGATCCGCTTGAGCTCCAGCTGCATCTGGCGGCGCAGCTTGAGGTCGAGGGCGCCCAGCGGCTCGTCGAGGAGGAGCACCTGGGGGTGGTTGATCAGGGCGCGGGCGACGGCGACGCGCTGCTGCTGCCCGCCGGAGAGCTGGTGCGGCTTGCGCCGCGCGAACTGGCCGAGCTGGACGAGGTCCAGCATGTCGTCGACCTGCTTCTTGACGGACTTGATGCCGCGTCGGCGCAGCCCGAAGGCGACGTTCTCGAAGATGTCCATGTGCGGGAACAGGGCGTAGCTCTGGAAGACGGTGTTCACCGGGCGCTTGTACGGCGGCAGGTGCGTGACCTCGCGCTCGCCGAGGCTGACCGTGCCGGTGGAGGGCTCCTCCAGGCCGGCGATCATGCGCAGGGTGGTGGTCTTCCCGCAGCCGGAGGCGCCGAGCAGGGCGAAGAAGGAGCCCTGGGGGATGGTGAGGTCGAGGGGGTGCACGGCGGTGAAGGAGCCGTAGTGCTTGCTGATCCCGGCGAGGCGGACGTCCCCGCTCGCGGTCTTGTCAGTCATGGGCCTGGGCCTTCGGTGGTGTGTCGTCGGAAGGGGGACGGGGCGCGGGGGGTGCGGGGACCGGGCGCCGTACGGCGTGCGGAGGGGTGCGTCAGGCTCCGATGAGCTTGGCGAACTTCTCCTCGTACGCCGTCTCCTCCTCGCTGCCGAGGGAGCGGAAGGCGTGGGACTTGGCGGTCATCGCCTTGTCCGGGACGATCAGCGTGTTCTGCGCGAGCGCGGGATCGATCTTGGCGAGCTCGTCCCCGACCCCTTCGACGGGGCATACGTAGCTGATGAACGCGGCCAGTTGGGCCGCCACCGGGAGCTCGTAGTAGTAGTCGATGAGCTTCTCGGCGTTGGCCTTGTGCCGGGCCTTCGCGGGGACCAGCAGGTTGTCGCTGGAGGTGATGTAGCCGGCGGCGGGGATCGCGTACTTGATGTCGGGGTTGCCGGCCTGGAGCTGGATGACGTCGCCCGCCCAGGCGAGGCAGGCCGCGATGTCGCCCTTGTCGAGGTCGGCGGTGTAGTCGTTGCCGGTGAAGCGGCGGATCTGCTTGGTGTCGACGCCCTTCTGGAGGCGGCCGATGGCCCCGTCGTAGTCGGCGGTGGTGAAGTTCGCCGGGTCCTTGCCCTGGTCGAGGAGGGTCATGCCGACGGTGTCACGCATCTCGGTGAGGAAGCCGACCCGGCCCTTGAGGGTGGGGTCGTCGAGGAGTTGGGTGACGGAGTCGACCTTCCGCCCCTCGGTGGCCTTCTCGTTGTAGGCGATGACGGTGGAGATGCCGGTCCACGGATAGCTGTACGCGCGGCCGGGGTCCCAGTCGGGGCTGCGGAACTGGGGGGAGAGGTTGGCGTAGGCGTGCGGCAGGTGGGAGGCGTCCAGGCGCTGGGCCCAGCCGAGTCGGATGATGCGGGCCGCGAGCCAGTCGGTGACGACGATCAGGTCGCGACCGGTGTCCTGGCCGGCCGCGAGCTGCGGGCGGATCTTCCCGAAGAACTCGACGTTGTCGTTGATGTCCTCGGTGTACTTGACCTCGATGCCGGTCCGCTTGGTGAACTCCTCCAGCGTGGGACGGGACTTCTCGTCCTCGCTGGTGTCCATGTACTCGGTCCAGTTGGAGAAGACGAGCTCCTTCTCCCGGTCCGAGTGGTCGTCGGAGGCGGCCGCCTGTCCGCCCTCGCGCTTGGCGGGCGGGATCCCGCACGCGGTGAGGGAGGACAGGCCCCCGAGGGTGAGCGCTCCGAGACCGGAGGCGCGCAGGAGAGAACGACGGGTGAGGGCCCCGCGCCCGCTGGTGAGGCTGCGCCGCATCGCGGCCAGCTGCGGCGCCGAGAGGCTGCCGGGCTCGAACTGCTCCATGAGCTGTGCCCTTTCGGGATGGGTGTGCCGCTGGTCAGGCGGAGTCGGCCACGCGGTGGTAGCCGCGTGCGGTCAGGTGCGGTCCCCGAAGATCGTGCGGTGCCAGTTCTTCGCGGCGACCGCAGTATTGTCGAACATCACATGCTTGACCTGCGTGTACTCCTCGAATGAGTAGGCGCTCATGTCCTTGCCGAACCCACTGGCCTTGTAACCGCCGTGGGGCATCTCGCTGATGATCGGGATGTGGTCGTTGACCCACACGCAGCCTGCCTTCAGCTCTCGGGTGGCGCGGCCCGCCCGGTAGAGGTCGCGGGTCCAGGCGGACGCGGCGAGCCCGTACGGGGTGTCGTTGGCCAGCGCCAGCCCCTCCTCGTCGGTGTCGAAGGGCAGCACGACCAGGACCGGCCCGAAGATCTCGGACTGGACCACCTCGCTGTCCTGCGCCGCGCCGGTGATGAGGGTGGGGCGGTAGTAGGCGCCCGCCGCCCGGTCCCCGCCGGGGACCTCGCCGCCGGTGACGACGGTGGCGTACGAGCGGGCCCGCTCGACGAACCCGGCGACGCGGTCGCGCTGGGCGTGCGAGACCAGCGGTCCGAGGTCGGTGTCGGGGGCGAACGGGTCGCCGACGCGGACGCCCTCCATCAACTCGGCCACCCGCGCGACGAAGGCGTCGTGGAGGGGGCGCTGGACGTAGGCGCGGGTGGCGGCCGTGCAGTCCTGTCCGGTGTTGATGAGGGAGGCGGCCACGGCCCCGTGGGCGGCGGCCTCCGGGTCGGCGTCGTCGAAGACCACGAAGGGGGCCTTGCCGCCGAGTTCGAGGTGGAGCCGCTTCACGGTGGCGGTGGCGATCTCCGCGACCCGCTTGCCGACGGCGGTGGAGCCGGTGAAGGAGGTCATGACCACGTCGGGGTGGCCGACCAGGTGCTCCCCCGCGTCGCGGCCCGCGCCGGTGACGATGTTGATCACGCCGTCGGGCAGTCCCGCCTCCTTGGCCGCCTGGGCGAACATCAGGGAGGTCAGGGGGGTGAGTTCGGCCGGCTTCAGCACGATCGTGTTGCCCGCGGCCACGGCCGGGAGGATCTTCCACGCGGCCATCTGGAGCGGGTAGTTCCAGGGGGCGATGGAGCCGACGACCCCGATCGCCTCGCGGCGCACGTAGGAGGTGTGGTCCGCGCTGTACTCGCCGGCCGCCTGTCCCTGGAGGTGGCGGGCCGCGCCCGCGAAGAAGGCGGTGTTGTCGATGGTGCCCGGTACGTCGAACTCCGTCGTCAGCCTCAGCGGCTTGCCGCACTGCAGGGACTCGGCGTACGCGAAGTCCTCCGCCTGCGCGGCCAGTACGCCGGCCAGCCGGTGCAGCGCGTCCGAGCGCTCCCCGGGAGTGGCGGCCGACCAGGCCGGGAAGGCCCGCGCGGCGGCGGCGACGGCCTCGTCCACGTCGGCCGTGCCGGCCAGTTCGTAGGTGAGGACCTCCTCCCCGGTGGCGGGATCGATCACGGTGTGCGAACGTCCTGAGGTACCCGACCTCAGGCGCCCGTCGATGTACTGCGCGCCGTCTGCGAAGCGGTCCTTGACCTGGAAGCGGTTGCCCATCACGCTCTCACGCTCTCCGTAGCTACAGCTCGAATTGAGTGCCGATCCTGGCAGAGGCGTTCTCCTCAGCCAAGGGATTCCGTTGTTGCCTTTTGATTACGCGACGGAATCGGTCGACCATGTGTCGAGGCGCGACCGAAATCCCGTACGAAGTGTCCGTGGTGGCTGTCAGACTCGCGTGCATGGAGATGATCGACACGTTGATCGGGCAGGTCAGCCGGGGTGAACGGGTGAAGTTCCTGCCCTTCTGGGGGCACCGACCGCAGGCGGACGGCCGGCTCGGCCCGAGCTGCCTCAGCCAGTGGTGGCCCTCCGCCTTCACCGTGGGTGAGGTCCGGTACGCCACGGCGGAACACTGGATGATGGCCGGCAAGGCCCGCCTCTTCGGGGACGCCGCGGCCGAGCGTGCGGCCCTGGAGGCGAAGACCCCGGGGGCGGCGAAGACGGCCGGCCGGATGGTCCGCGGTTTCGACGACGCCGTCTGGGAGCGGGAGCGGTTCGCCCTGGTCGTGGAGGGCAGCGTGCACAAGTTCGGCTCGGACCCGGCCCTGCGCGCCTACCTGCTGGGCACGGGCTCGCGCGTCCTGGTCGAGGCGAGCCCGCTCGACCGGATCTGGGGCATCGGCCTCGCCGCCGACGACGACCGGGCACTGGACCCCGCCCGCTGGCGCGGGCTGAACCTGCTCGGCTTCGCGCTGATGGAGGCCCGCGAACGCCTGCGCGCCGAGGCCGCGTGAACCCGGCGGAGCGGCGCCGGGTCGCCGCGGTCATCGTCCGCGACGGCCGCGTCCTGATGGTGCGCGAGCGGCACCGGGGCCCGTCCGGGCTGCACGACGGGGAGGAGTACTGGACCCTGCCGGGCGGCGGCGTGGAGCCCGGCGAGGATCCGGAGGCGGCCGTACGGCGGGAGGTGGCGGAGGAGACGGGGCTGCGCGCCCTGGAGGTGCGGTACGCGTTCGACGCGCCGTACCCCTCCGGCCGGACCTCCTGCTACCGGGTGGAGGTCGCCCCCGGGGAGCCGCGGCTCGGGGTGGACGCGGACCTGGAGTGCGCGTGCCCCCGGATGGTGGGGCTGGTCTGGGTTCCGGCGGCGCGCGCGGAGCCGGGCGGGGAGTACATGGTGGCGACGCTGCTCAAGGCCGCCCCGCGGTGACCTCGCGCTCGTGCGGCGCCCTCCTCTTCGTACGGCCGTGCCGAGCGCTGCCACCGACAGTGACGGCTCTGCCTACGATGAGGACGAACCGCCCGCACCCGCGTCTCCCGGAGGCCCACCCATGACCGACCTGCACCCCTTCATCGCGGGGCTGCCCAAGGCCGAACTCCACGTCCACCACGTCGGTTCCGCCTCCCCCCGCATCGTGGCCGAACTCGCCTCCCGCCACCCCGACTCGAAGGTCCCCACCGACCCCGAGGCGCTGGCCGACTACTTCACCTTCACCGACTTCGCCCACTTCATCGAGGTCTACCTGTCGGTGGTCGACCTGGTCCGCACCCCCGACGACGTCCGCACCCTGACCTTCGAGGTCGCGCGCGACATGGCCCGGCAGAACATCCGGTACGCCGAGCTGACCATCACCCCGTACTCCTCCACCCGCCGCGGCATCGACGAGAAGGCCTTCATGGCCGCCATCGAGGACGCCCGCGTGGCCGCCGAGGCCGAACTCGGCGTCATCCTGCGCTGGTGCTTCGACATCCCCGGCGAGGCCGGACTGGAGGCCGCCGCCGAGACCGCGCGCCTCGCCGTCGACCTGCGCCCCGAGGGCCTGGTCTCCTTCGGCCTGGGCGGCCCCGAGATCGGCGTCCCGCGCCCGCAGTTCAAGCCCTACTTCGACCGGGCCCGCGCCGCCGGCCTGCACAGCGTCCCGCACGCCGGCGAGACCACCGGCCCGGAGACGATCTGGGACTCCCTCCGCGAGCTGGGCGCCGAGCGCATCGGTCACGGCACGAGCGCCACGCAGGACCCGGAGCTGCTGAAGTACCTCGCCGAGCACCGGATCGCCCTGGAGGTCTGCCCGACCTCCAACATCGCCACGCGCGCCGTCACCGACCTCGACCGGCACCCCGTCAAGGAGATGGTGGCCGCGGGCGTGCTCGTCACCATCAACAGCGACGACCCGCCGATGTTCGGCTCCGACCTCAACAACGAGTACGCGGTCGCCGCCCGCCTCCTGGACCTCGACGAGCGCGGTCTCGCCCGGCTCGCGAAGAACGCCGTCGAGGCCTCCTTCCTGGACGAGGCCGGCAAGGCGAAGCTGAACGCGGAGATCGACACGTACACCGACGCCTGGCTCGCCCGCTGAAGTCCCCCCGAGAATGGGGGGCATGAGCACCCTTATCTCGGTCGGCCACCGCGGCGATCCCTACCGCTTCCGTGAGAACACCCTCGCCTCCGTCCGCTCCGCCTTCGATCGCGGAGCGGACGCGGTCGAGCTCGACGTACGGCTGACCCGTGACGGGGTGCCGGTCCTGCTCCACGACGAGACCCTCCTGCGGTTGTGGGGGCACGACGTACGGCTGGACGCGGTGACCTCCTCCCAGCTGCGGGAACTGACGGGGGGCGGGGTCCCGACCCTGCGCGAGGCGCTGATGGCGGCCGGCGCCGGCCGGGTGATGCTCGACCTGCCGGGCGCCTCGACGGAGTCGGTGCGCACCGTCGTCGACCTGGTGCGCGAGTGCGGGGCGCGCGACCGTACGTACTACTGCGCCGGCCCGAACACCATGCTGGCCGTCCGCGCCGCCGATCCGGGGGCGGAGATCGCGCTGACCTGGACCACCCTGTCGCCGCCGCGGCGGGTGCTGCTCGACGCGGTGGCCCCGCGCTGGCTGAACTACCGCTTCGGGCTGGTCAGCCGGGAACTGACCGACGCGCTGCACCGGGACGGTCTGCTGGTGTCGGCGTGGACGCCCGACACGAAGGCCTCGATGCGCGCCGTCGTCAAGGCCGGCGCCGACTCCGTCACCACCAACCGGGTGGACGCGTTGGCCGAGGTCAGAGCCGGACTCGGGCGGTGATACGGGCCCTTCGGGAGGGGGTCCTCGGGGCGGATCCCCGCCGGCGGGACCTCGGGCTGACCCTGCTGGTGCAGGTGGCCGTCACGATGCCGTTCGTGGTGCCCCGCTCGCCCGAACTCCCGGCCGCGACCTGGACCTCGTACGCGATGACCACGGCCGCCGTGGTGCCACTGATCTGGCGGCGCCGGGCGCCGGTGACCGTGCTGTGCGCGAACGTGGTCCTCGGCGGGGTGTACAGGGTCGCCTTCGAGGGGCCCGGGCAACCGCTGCCGTACGCGGGGCTGATCGCCTTCTACACCGTCGCCCTGATGTGCGCCCCGCGGGTCCGCGCGGCCGTGGGGCTGGGCACCGCGGCGGCGGTCGCGCTGTCGGTGGGCTGGGAAACGGGGACGGCGCGGGAGCTGCTGTTCACGCTCTTCGTCTCGGGGGCGGCCTACGCGCTGGGGCGCCTGCAGTACACGCGGCAGGCCTACACCGAGGCCGTCGAGGCCCGCGCCGCCGAACTGGAGCGGGCCAACCGGATCGAGGCGGAACAGGCCGCCGCGCGCGAACGGGCCCGGATCGCCCGCGAGATGCACGACATCCTGTCGCACGCGGTCAGCATCATGGTCGTGCAGGCGGAGGCGGGCCCCGTGGCCGTCCGCAGGGCGCCGGAGCGGGCCGAGGCCGCCTTCGATGCGATCGCGGAGACGGGGCGGGACGCCATGGGCCAGCTGCGCGCGATGCTGGGCGTGCTGCGCACCGACGCGGGGGCGCCGCGCGCCCCTCAGCCGGGGATCGCCGCGCTGCCGGAGCTGCTGGACCGGGTCCGGGCCGGCGGTCTTCGGGTGGCGTACGAGCGGACCGGCGCGGTGCGCGAGGTGTCGGCCGGGCTGGGGACGACGGTGTACCGGGTGGTGCAGGAGGCCCTCACGAACGTGGTGCGGCACGCCGGCGCCGCCTCGGCGCGGGTGGCGCTCGCGTACGGGCCGGACGAGCTCACGGTGACGGTGACGGACGACGGCCGGGGACCCGGCGGAGCCCCGGGCGGCGGGCACGGCCTGATCGGGATCCGGGAGCGGGCGGCGGCGCACGCGGGGACGGCGTGGAGCGGTCCGGGCCCGGACGGGCGGGGGTACGCGGTGCGGGTCACCCTTGTAACCTCGCCGCTGGGGGTGGGGACTTGACGATCCGTGTGGTGGTGGCCGACGACCAGGAGCTGGTGCGCAGCGGCTTCGCGATGATCCTGGACGTCCAGGAGGACATCGAGGTCGTGGCGGAGGTCGGGGACGGCGCGGCGGCGGTGGCGGCCGTGGAGCGGCTCGCCCCGGACGTGGCGCTGTTGGACGTGCGGATGCCGGTGCTGGACGGGATCGAGGCCTGTCGGGCGATCTCGGCGCGCGGTGCGTGCCGGACGGTGATGCTGACGACCTTCGACTCGGACGAGTACGTGTACGAGGCGCTGCACGCGGGGGCGAGTGGCTTCCTGCTGAAGGACGTGCGGCGGGACGATCTGGTGCACGCGGTGAGGGTGGTGGCGGCGGGCGAGTCCCTGCTGGCGCCGTCGGTGGCGCGGCGGCTGATCGAGGAGTACACGGCGGTGACGGCGCGGCCGCCGGCGGGCCCGGACCTGGCGGCGGACCGGTTGGAGGTGTTGACGGCGCGCGAGCGGGAGACGTTGCTGCACCTGGGGCGGGGGCTGTCGAACGCGGAGATCGCGGCGGCGCTGGTGGTGAGCGAGCACACGGTGAAGTCGCACGTGGGGAACGTGCTGGCGAAGCTGGGGCTGCGGGACCGGATCCAGGCGGTGATCTGCGCGTACGAGACGGGGTTGATCGCGGCGGGTTCGGCGTCGTCGTAGCGGCGGCGCGGCTGCGCCGTGGCATGCCCGCGGCGGCGCCATGTCCATGCTTCCCCTCGCCTCCTCCCTCTCGGGTCTCTCCCTCCGGAGAGGGAGGGGACGGCGTGTCGACTCCCTCGCGCCGGCTATTCGTCACACCGGTGAAGACCCCTCTCGGTGGTGATCCGCGCCGGCCGCGCCGGCGGCAGCATGGAGTCATCGGGGCAGCGGGCCCCGCGGATCTCACAGGGGACGTCATGAGGGCAACGACGCGCACGCTGATCGCCGCCGCGCTGGTCGTGGGCATCGGCGCGGGGCCGGTGGCGGGGGCGCAGGCGGCGTCCGGGAGGGCCGGTGTCGCAGCCGGGGCCTCGGCGCCGGCGCCGCAGCCGTCGGTGGTGACCCCGCCGAACGCGGCGGCGCTGGAGAAGGCCATCGCGGGTCTGGGCGCCGATCACGCGGACGCGACGGCCGCGCTGGTGCGGGTGGGCGGTACGGGCGGGAGCTGGCGGGGCGCCTCCGGTGTCGCGGACGTCCGTACGGGCCGGGCGGCGATCGCGGAGGGCCGCTTCCGGGCCGGGTCGGTGACGAAGACGTTCACGGCGGCGGTGGTGCTCCAGTTGGTCGCCGAGGGCCGCATCCGGCTGGAGGGGACGGTGCAGGAGTACCTGCCGGGGTTGTTGCCGGCGAGCTTCAAGCCGGTCACCGTGCGGCAGTTGCTGAACTACACGAGCGGCATCCGGCCGGCCGACAGCCCGGGTGACACCTTCGCGGACGCCTACGCCCACCGTTTCGACGTGGAGGACCCGCGCCGGATGATCGCGAACGCGGTCGCCAAGGGGCCCGAGTTCGACCCGGGCACCCGGCAGCACTACCTCAACATCGACTACACCGTCCTGGGCGTCCTCATCGAGAAGGTGACGGGCACCTCGTACGAGAAGGCGCTGACGGCGCGGATCCTGGAGCCCCTCGGGCTGCGCGACACCTCGCTGCCGGGCCGTACGCAGACGCGGATCCCGGGCCCGCACAACCACGGCTACCAGGCGGTGACCTCGCCCGACGGGACGCGGAAGCTGGTCGACGTGAGCGTGTGGGGTTCCTCGTGGGAGTGGGCCGCCGGGGACCTCATATCGACCACCGCCGACCTGGAGCGGTTCACGAAGGCCCTGTTCGGCGGACGGGTGGTGCCGGCGAGGCAGTTGGAGGAGATGTTCACCGTTCCGGCCGTTCCCGACGTCACCACCGGGGCGCCCGCCGATCAGACCGCCGGGCTGAGGCGGTTCGTCCTGGCGGACGGCACGGTGGCCTGGGGCAAGACCGGCGGTCGGCACGGCTACAACACCGCGATCGGTGCCACGCGCGACCTGTCCCGCACGCTGGTGTACTCGGTGAACTCCACCGATGCCAAGGGGCGGGACATGAACAAGGTGGCGTTCGGCATCGTGTCGGCGGCCTTCGCCGAGTAGCGGGGCGGGTGCGTGGCGGGCGCCGCGCGGTCACAGGCCGACGAGGGAGTTCCAGCGCTTGGCGAAGGACGGGCGCTCGGCCGAGGAGATGTCCCGGGCGACCACGAGCCGCTTGCGCATGGCCTCGTCCGGGAAGATCAGCGGATGCTCGGCGAGCGTTGCGGTCTCCTTGTCCGGGGAGGCGGCGAGGACCTCGCGGGCGGCGGGCACGGGGCAGACGTAGTTGACGGCGGCGGCGAGTTCGGCGGCCACCTCGGGGTCGTAGTAGTGGTCGACGAGGGCCTCGGCGTTGGCCTTGTGCCGGGCGAGGTTGGGGACCAGCAGGCTCTCCGCCCAGAGTTCGGCGCCCTCCTCGGGCACCACGAACTCGATGTCGGGGTTGTCGGCCTGGAGTTGGATGGCGTCGCCGGAATACGCCTGGCAGGCCAGGACGTCGCCCTTGCTCAGGTCCGAGGTGTAGTCGTTGCCGGTGAAGCGGCGGATGTGCCTGCGCCGGACGAGGTCGGCCACCTGGTCGCACACCCGGTGGAAGTCGGAGTCGGTCCAGCGGGTGACGTCCACGCCGTTGCCCTGCATGAGCAGGGCGAAGGACTCGTCAAGTCCCGAGAAGAGGGTGACCTTGCCCGCCAGGTCCGGGTGCCACAGGTCGGCGACCGAGCGGATCTCGCGGCCCAGGGCCTTGCGGTTGTAGGCGATGCCGGTGATGCCGGACTGCCAGGGGACGGTGTGCAGCCGGCCCTCGTCGAAGGCGGGTGAGCGCAGCTGGGGGTCGAGGTGGCGGGCGACATTGGCCTGTGCGGAGCGGTCCATCTTCTGGGCCCAGCCCAGGTGGACGAAGCGGGCGGCCATCCAGTCGCTGACGACGACGAGGTCGTGGCCGGTCTCCTGGCGGTTCATGAGGGCCGGGCTGACCTTGCCGAAGAACTCGTCGTTGTCGTTGATCTCCTCGCTGTAGCGGACCTCGATGCCGGTGCGCTCCGAGAAGGTCTTCAGGGTGGGGCGCGACTCCTCGTCGTCCTCGTCGGTGTCGATGTAGAGGGGCCAGTTGGAGAAGGCCACGCTCCGGTCCTCGGCCGACCGGTCCGGTCCGCGCCGGTGGCCCTCGGGGACGTAGGCGGCGGGAACTCCGCAGCCGACGAGGCCCGCCGCCAGGCCTGCGGCACCGAGGCCGCGCAGCACCGCGCGGCGGGAGAAGGCGAGTTGAGGCATGGGCACAGCCTCGAACACGGCGAAGGGGCGGGCAATAGACAAGGTGTCTACTGCCCGCCCCCGGCGGGAACTGTGGTGGTCAGTCCCCGAAGGGTCAGCCGTCGAGCGAGGTCATGACGTGCTTGATGCGGGTGTAGTCCTCGAAGCCGTAGGCGGAGAGGTCCTTGCCGTAGCCGGACTTCTTGAAGCCGCCGTGGGGCATCTCGGCGACGAGCGGGATGTGGGTGTTGATCCACACGCAGCCGAAGTCGAGGTTCTTGGACATGCGCATGGCGCGTCCGTGGTCCTTGGTCCAGACGGAGGAGGCGAGGGCGAACTCGACGCCGTTCGCGTACTCCAGGGCCTGGGCCTCGTCGCTGAAGGACTGGACGGTGATGACGGGGCCGAAGACCTCGTTCTGGATGATCTCGTCGTCCTGCTTGAGGCCGGAGACGACGGTCGGGGCGTAGAAGTAGCCCTTGTCGCCGACGCGGTGGCCGCCCGCCTCGACCTTGGCGTGGGCGGGCAGGCGCTCGATGAAGCCCGCGACCTGCGCCAGCTGGTTCGGGTTGTTCAGCGCGCCGTAGAGCACGTCCTCGTCGTCCGGGGCGCCGGTCTTCGTCTCGGAGGCGGCCTTGGCCAGCGCCGCGACGAACTCGTCGTGGATCGACTCGTGGACGAGCACGCGGGTGGCGGCGGTGCAGTCCTGGCCGGCGTTGAAGTAGCCGGCGACGGCGATGTCCTCGACGGCCTTCGCGAGGTCGGCGTCCTCGAAGACCACGACGGGGGCCTTGCCGCCGAGCTCCAGGTGGACGCGCTTGACGTCCTTGGAGGCGCTCTCGGCGACCTGCATGCCGGCGCGCACCGAACCGGTGATGGAGGCCATCGCCGGGGTGGAGTGCTCGACCATGGCCTTGCCGGTCTCGCGGTCGCCGCAGACGACGTTGAAGACGCCCTTGGGCAGGATCGAGTCGATGATCTCGGCCATCAGGACGGTGGAGGCCGGGGTGGTGTCCGAGGGCTTGAGGACGACCGTGTTGCCCGCGGCGATGGCGGGAGCGAACTTCCACACGGCCATCATCATCGGGTAGTTCCACGGCGCGACCTGGGCGCAGACGCCGACCGGCTCGCGGCGGATGATCGAGGTCATCCCGTCCATGTACTCGCCGGCCGAACGGCCTTCGAGCAGGCGCGCGGCGCCGGCGAAGAAGCGGATCTGGTCCACCATCGGCGGCAGCTCCTCGCTCGCCGTGAGGCCCAGCGGCTTGCCGGTGTTCTCCGACTCGGCGGCCACCAGCTCGTCGGCGCGCGCCTCGAAGGCGTCCGCGATCTTGAGCAGGGCCTTCTGCCGTTCGGAGGGGGTGGTGTCGCGCCAGCCCGGGAAGGCGGCGGCGGCCGCGGCCATGGCGGCGTCCACGTCGGCCTGCCCGGACAGCGGCGCGGTCGCGTACACCTCGCCGGTGGCGGGGTTGACCACGTCGGTGGTCCGCCCGTCGGCGGCGTCCTTGAACTCCCCGCCGATGTAGTTGCGCAGACGACGCAGTTCGGTGGTCACTACAGCCACTCTCCTGATCACATGTCCAACGATTGAGACGACTACCAAAGACTAGCCCCTCTGGCGACGCTTTCGACAGGGCCAGATGCCGCCAACTACGAAATCCGTGCAATCGAAGACGCTCGACAACGGATTTCATCGCTTACGGGTTGCGGAACAGACGACTCCTCGTGCACAGTGAGGTCGTGGTCAGTCGAAGCGCAGATTCCAGGAACAGACAACCGTCCCCTTCGGTCGATGCTGTGTCCCTGGCGATCATCGAGCAACTGCAGGAGGACGGTCGCCGTCCCTATGCATCGATCGGCAAGGCCGTCGGCCTGTCCGAGGCGGCGGTGCGCCAACGCGTGCAGAAGCTGCTTGACCAGGGCGTCATGCAGATCGTCGCCGTCACCGACCCGCTCACCGTGGGCCTGCGACGCCAGGCCATGGTCGGCATCAACGTCGAGGGAGACCTCGACCCGGTGGCGGACGCACTCACCGCCATGGCCGAGTGCGAGTACGTGGTGATGACCGCGGGGTCGTTCGACCTGATGGTGGAGATCGTCTGCGAGGACGACGACCACCTGCTCGAAACGATCAACAAGAAGATCCGCACGCTCCCCGGCGTGCGATCAACCGAAAGCTTCGTTTACCTGAAGCTGAAGAAGCAGACCTACATGTGGGGAACTCGATAGCCCGTGAGCCAAGACCTCTCCAAGACCGCCTACGACCACCTGTGGATGCACTTCACCCGCATGTCGTCGTACGAGAACGCGCCCGTCCCCACCATCGTGCGGGGTGAGGGCACCTACATCTTCGACGACAAGGGCAAGCGCTACCTGGACGGTCTCGCGGGACTGTTCGTGGTCAACGCGGGTCACGGCCGCAAGGAGCTGGCCGAGGTCGCGTACAAGCAGGCCCAGGAGCTCGCGTTCTTCCCCGTGTGGTCGTACGCGCACCCCAAGGCCGTCGAGCTCGCCGAGCGCCTCGCCGACTACGCCCCGGGCGACCTCAACAAGGTCTTCTTCACCACCGGCGGCGGCGAGGCCGTCGAGACGGCCTGGAAGCTCGCCAAGCAGTACTTCAAGCTGCAGGGCAAGCACACCAAGTACAAGGTCATCTCCCGCGCGGTCGCCTACCACGGCACCCCGCAGGGCGCGCTGTCCATCACCGGCCTGCCGGCCCTGAAGGCCCCCTTCGAGCCGCTGGTCCCCGGCGCGCACAAGGTGCCGAACACCAACATCTACCGCGCCCCGATCCACGGCGACGACCCCGAGGCCTTCGGCCGCTGGGCCGCCGACCAGATCGAGCAGCAGATCCTCTTCGAGGGCCCCGACACCGTCGCCGCCGTCTTCCTGGAGCCGGTACAGAACGCCGGTGGCTGCTTCCCGCCGCCGCCCGGCTACTTCCAGCGCGTCCGCGAGATCTGCGACACCTACGATGTGCTGCTCGTCTCCGACGAGACGATCTGCGCCTTCGGCCGCCTCGGCACGATGTTCGCCTGTGACAAGTTCGGCTACGTGCCGGACATGATCACCTGCGCCAAGGGCATGACCTCGGGCTACTCCCCGATCGGCGCCTGCATCGTCTCGGACCGCATCGCGGAGCCCTTCTACAAGGGCGACAACACCTTCCTGCACGGCTACACCTTCGGCGGACACCCGGTGTCCTCCGCGGTCGCCATCGCCAACCTCGACATCTTCGACAAGGAAGGCCTGAACCAGCACGTGCTGGACCAGGAGGGCAACTTCTTCGACACCCTGAAGAAGCTGCACGACCTTCCGATCGTCGGCGACGTCCGCGGCAACGGCTTCTTCTACGGCATCGAGCTCGTGAAGGACAAGGTCACCAAGGAGTCCTTCACGGACGAGGAGACCGAGCGCGTGCTCTACGGCTTCCTCTCCAAGGCCCTCTTCGACAACGGCCTGTACTGCCGCGCCGACGACCGTGGCGACCCGGTCATCCAGCTGGCCCCGCCGCTGATCGCCGACCAGGGCACCTTCGACGAGATCGAAGGCATCCTGCGCTCGGTGCTCACCGAGGCGTGGACCAAGCTGTAGGACGAGCCGCGGACCGAGCCGCGAGGGCGTGAGCGCCCGGCCCCGCGTCCGCCGCGATAGTCCGATCACCTGGCCCGGATCCCCCGTTCGAGTGAGAACGAGGGGGTCCGGGCCGTGTGCTGTCACCATCCAAGACGTTCATCTCTTTACATCTCAGTGCGGCGCCAGTGACCGAAAGGGCTCCGCTTCGTTCCCCCGGACGGAGGTGTACGCCATGGTGGCTCCACCGGACAATGCCCCGCCTGCCGACGATGTGCTCTGGGCACGGTCCCTTCACTACTCCCACAGCGGCTCGCCCGGCCTGATCGGCGTCTCCGTCGGAGTCCGGCAGGGAGAGATCCTCGCCGTGACGGGCCCCCGAGGCAGCGGGAAGACCACCCTGCTGCACTGCCTGGCCAGCCGACTCGTCCCCGAACAGGGCGAGGTCTGGTTCGACGGCCTCCCCCTGCACACCCTGCGCGCGACGGCCCGCGAGCGGCTGCGCCGCGACCGCTTCGCCTGGATCGGCCCCGATCCGCTGCTCGTGCCCGAGCTCAAGGTCTGGGAGAACGTCTCCCTGCCGCTGCTGCTCGCGGGCGCCTCCCACCGCGCCGCCCGGCACGTCGCCGGCGAGTGGCTCGACCGCCTCGACCTCGGCGCGTTCGCCCGCAAGCGCCCCGGCGCGCTCACCCGCTCCGAGGCCCAGCGCATCGCCCTGGCCCGCGCCCTCGTCGCCGAGCCCGCGGTGCTCTTCGCCGACGAGCCCACCGCCCCGCTGTACCGCGCCGAGCGCGCGCTGTTGCTCCGTACGCTGACCACGGCCGCCCGCTCGCACGGCATCACCGTGGTGCTCGCCACCCACGACGAGGAGACGGCCCGCGAGGCCGACCGGCGGCTGGACCTGCTCGACGGCCGCCCGGCCTCGACGGCGACCGCCCCCGACTCCCCCCGGACCACGGAGGACCAGGCCGCGTGCTCGCTCTCCGCCTAGTACGCGGCTCCCACCCCCTGGTCCAGCTGCGCCGCCTGCTGGTCGCCGCCGCCGCGGCGGGCAGCGGATTCCTGCTGCTGTACGTCCTCGCGGGGGCGACCGCCGGAGCCGACGGATCGTTCCCCCGGCTGCTGTGGGCCCTGGTCCCGCTCGCCGCCACCGTCCACCTGGCCCTCGCCGTGGCCCGGACCGACCCGGCGACCCGCCCCCGCGAGGGCATGGACGCCGCCGGACTGGGACCCGTCACGCTCAGCCTGGTCGCGGCCGTCTCCACCGCCGTGGCCTGCACGCTCGGCAGCGTCGTGGCCCTCGCCGTGTTCCTGCACCTGCGGGGCGACGTCTCCGGACTGCCCTTCGACGGCGCGGGCGCCCGGATGCTCCACGCCGAACAGCCGCTGCCCGTGGCCGCCGCCCTCACCCTCCTGGCCCTGACCCCCCTTGCGGCCTCGCTCGCGACGGCGCTCGCCCTGCGCCCCCGCCCCGCGCGCGACGGCCTGACCCCGCAGAGCGGGGTGCCCTGGGGGGTGGCGATCACCGCCTGCGGGCTCGCCGTCCTGGCCTACGCGGGACCCGGCGGCCCGGCGGTGCCGGCCGGCTGGACCCTGATCGCGGTCGGACTCGCCCTCGCCGGGCCGGGCCTCGCCTACGCCTGCGGCACCCTGGTGCAGCTCGCGCGCCCCGGGGCCCTGCGGCTCCTGGCCGGGCGGGCCCTCCAGGAGGAGGCACCCCGGCTGGGCCGCCCCCTCGGGGTGCTGTGCGCGATCGGCGCGGCCGCCGTGGTGGCCCTGCGCGGGCCCGCCCTCGCCCCGCTCGGCCCGCTGACGGGACCGGCCGCCCTGCTGGTGGCGCTCTGCGCGGCCGCCACCCTGTTCACCTCGACCCTCGAAGCCCGCCACGACCGTTCCGCCGCCCGGGCGGCCCTGCTCGACCTCGGCGCCCCGGGCACGGTCCTGCGTACGGCCGCGACCCTGCGGGCCGGCGCCCTGCTCGCCGGTTGCGCGCCGCTCGTGTGGGGTGTGGCACAGCTGACGTCCCTGGCGTTGACCCGCTGACGGGTGCGGCCCTTAGGGTGGGCCGAATGGTCAACGCAGACATCGAGATCGAGACGCTCGCCGAATTCGACCGGGTCGCGGCCCGGGGTTCGCTGAGCGGCTACCGCGTCCAGTCGGTCAACCTGCTGGAGCGGACCTTCGCCCTGCTGTCGGCCGACACCTCATCGGCCGTGTTCCTCGGCTGCGCCATGGAACCCGACGCCTCGGTGAAGGTCCGCGCGGACGGCGCGCTCGTCTTCCCGCCCGTCCCCGACCTGCCGTTCAACCCCTACCGGGGCCTGCTGTACACGGCCGGCGAACTCTTCGCCGGACTGGCCGAGGGCTACGAGGACACCCCCGACGCCCGCGCGTACGCCTGGTTCCAGGAGACGAAGGCCGACGGCGACGTCTTCTCCTCGATGCTGCGCTCCATCCACGACGACGCGATCTCCGACGCCCTCGACGAACACCTCGTCGGCGCGCGTGTGATCGGCGTCATGGGCGGCCACGCCATGGCCCGGGACACCCGGGAGTACGAGGGCGCGGCACGGCTGGGCCGGGTGCTGGCGCGGACCGGGCTGACCGTCGCCACCGGCGGCGGCCCGGGCGCCATGGAGGCCGCGAACCTCGGCGCCTACCTGGCCCCGGCCCCCGACGAGGCCCTCGCCGAAGCCCTGGAGCTGCTGGCCAAGGTCCCCTCCTTCACCCCCTCGATCTCCGACTGGGCGCGCGCCGCCTTCGCCGTACGGGAGCGCTGGCCGGCCGGCGGGGACTCGGTGGGCATCCCCACCTGGTTCTACGGGCACGAGCCGCCGAACGCCTTCGCCGGTCAGGTCGCCAAGTACTTCGCGAACGCCACCCGCGAGGACGGCCTGCTGGCCCGCTCCAACGCGGGCGTGGTGTTCCTGCCGGGCGCGGCGGGCACGGTGCAGGAGGTCTTCGACAACGCGACGCCGAACTTCTACGACTCCGCGGAGCGCCGGCCGACCCCGATGGTCCTGGTGGGACGGGCCCACTGGACGGAGCACCTGCCGGCCTGGCCCCTGCTCCAAGCGTTGGCGCGCGGCCGGGCCATGGAGTCGCGGATCGCGCTCGTGGACTCGGTGGACGAGGTCCCGGCGGCACTCGCCGCGATCGGTTGACGACCACAGGCAACTTCCCGCGCCGTTCTCACGTCTGGCAGAGGTAACGCGAAACCTGCCAGACGTGAACGGAGCCCTCTGTGCTCATAGGCCTGCTGACCGCTGTCGCGGCATCCATCTGCTACGGCACGGGATCCGTCCTGCAAGCCGTGGGATCCCGTCGTGCCGCCCGCATGTCACCGGCCGCCGCCGGAGTGACCGCACACGGCGGCCCGAACCTCACCTCCACCGCCAAGGCCGCGATGACCTGGGAGTTCATCGTCGGCACCATCCTGGACTTCGTCGGCTTCGGGCTGGGGGCGCTCGCGGCGCGGATGCTGCCGCTGTTCCTCTCCCAGACGGTCATCAGCGCGAACCTGGTCATCACCGCCGTGCTCAGCGTCCGGATGCTGGGGATCCGGCTCACCCGCAAGGAGTGGACCTCGATCGGCGTGGTCTGCGCCGCGCTGGTGCTGCTGGCGACGGCGGCCGGGCACGAGGGCGGCCACCACGCCCCGATGTCCACCCACTGGTGGCTCCTGGCGGTGACCCTGCTGATCATCGTCGGCGGCACCGTCGCCGTCCGGTTCCTCGGCGGGCGGGCCGCGATCCTCGCCGGTCTGCTGTCGGGCCTGGCCTTCGGCGCGCTGGGCGTCGGCGTGCGCATCCTGAACGGCATCGACCCGTTCGACCTGGGCGCCCTGCTGGGGGACCCGGCCCTGTACGCGGTCCTCGTGGCGGGCTTCGGCGGCATGTACCTGCACACCGTCGCCCTGCAGATCGGCTCCGTGAACGGCGCCACGGCGGCGCTGGTCGTCGGCGAGACCGTGCTCCCCGGGGCGATCGGCGTGCTCTGGCTCGGTGACGCCTCCCGGCCGGGCCTGGCCTGGCTGGCCGTCGTCGGCTTCGTGCTGGCCGTGGCCGGCGCGGTGGCGGTGGCCTGGTTCGGCAACCACGAGGGGGCCGAGGAGCCGAGCGAGGAGCGGGTGCCGACACCGGTCGGCTGAACCGGACCGCCGCCCTACCGGCCCCTTCGTTGGGCCGGTCGGGCGGCGGTTCACCCCGCCGGTCCCCCGTGACTGGCGGCCCCGCGGCGCGCGGCGCCTGCTGGAGGCATGGAGTCCCTCACCGAGCAGCGGATGAGCACCCCGCGGGCGGCCGGAGCGGCCGGCATCGCCTTCGCCCTGCTGCTGGCGGCGGCGATCGTGCTGATGCGGTTCGCGGTCCCCGCGGGCGACCCGCAGGGCGCGACCATCGATCCGAGCCGACGTTGGGCCGTCCAGGTGGCCCTGGAGATCGTGCCCTTCGCCGGGATCTTCTTCCTGTGGTTCATGGGCGCGCTGCGCGACCACTCGGGCGACGCGGAGGACCGGTTCGTCGCCACCGCGTTCCTGGGCAGCGGCTTCGTGTTCACGGCCAGCCTGTTCGTCGCCGCCGGCGCGGCCGGAACGGTCCTCCAGGAGGCCACGTCCTCCGTGTCCTTCGGCCGGTCCTTCGCGTACACGGTCCTGACCACCTACGCGATGCGGATGGCGGCCGTCTTCGTCTTCGCGACCTCCACGATCGGGCGGCGCCTCGGCGTCTTCCCCCGCCCGCTCGCCCTCTTCGGGTACGCGGCGGGCCTGGTGCTGATCGTGATCGGATCGGGCGTCCCCTGGTCCGAGATGATCTTCCCGGTGTGGGTGCTGGTCGTCAGCCTGCACATCCTGCGCGCCAAGCTGCGTCGACCCGCGTAGCCGCACGGGCCCGCCGAACAGCGCTCGCGTGCTCGGCAGGCGGCGGACGACACCCTCGCGCATGATGGAGAACGGGGCGGACGGCGGGGGTCGGGGGGTCATCGGGTCACGGAAGGGCTGATGCCTCATGAGGCTTGTCGTCGACCTCAACCGCTGTCAGGGATACGCGCAGTGCGCTTTCCTCGCGCCCGACGTCTTCGCCATGCACGGCGACGAGTCGCTGCTCTACGACCCGCAGCCCGACGACGACCAGCACGACCACGTCGTGCGCGCCGTCCACGCCTGTCCCGTCCGGGCCATCCTCATGGACACGATGAACGGGGCCCTCGCGACACCGGAGGCGAACAGTGAGCGGTGACGCGGCACTGGAGCGGCTCAAGCGCGAGGGGCGCATCGTCGTCGTCGGTGCCTCCCTGGCCGGCCTGCGGGCCGCCGAAACCATGCGGGACAGGGGGTTCACGGGGTCGCTGACCATGATCGGCGACGAGCCGTACGAGCCCTACGACCGTCCCCCGCTGTCCAAGCAGGTACTGCTGGGCAGGGCCACCGCCGACCGGACGGCCCTGCCCCGGCGCCGGGACATCGACGCGCGGTGGCGCCTCGGGGTGCCCGCCGCCGGTCTGGACATGAAGGCCCGCCGGGTCCGGCTCGCCGACGGCGACGAGGTGGAGTACGACCGGCTGCTGATCGCTACCGGGGTACGGGCCCGGCCCTGGCCGCACGAGGACCAGGCCGCGCTCGGCGGGGTCTTCGTCCTGCGCACCCGCGACGACGCCGTGGGGCTGGAGCGGGCGCTGGCGGCCCGCCCCGACCGGGTCCTGGTGATCGGCGCCGGGTTCACGGGCTCGGAGATCGCCTCCGCCTGCCGGGAGCGCGACCTCGCGGTGACCGTCGCCGAACGGGGCGCGGCCCCGCTGGTCGGCGCCCTCGGCGGGGTGATCGGCGAGGTGGCGGCGGAGCTGCACCGCGAGCACGGCGTGGACCTGCGTACGGGGGTCATGGTCACCGGACTGGAGGGCGACTCCTCGGGGCGGGTGCGCGCGGCGCACCTGTCCGACGGCAGCACCGTCGAGGCCCAGGTGGTCATCGTCTCGCTCGGCGCGATGCGCAACACCGAATGGCTGGCCGACTCCGGCCTCGGAGCGGGTCCGCGGGGCATCGCCTGCGACGCGGGCTGCCGGGCGTTCGACATCCGCGGCATCGTCACGGACGACATCTACGTGGCCGGTGACGTGGCGCGTTCCCCGCACGCCCTGTTCGGCTACCAGTTCCTCTCCCTGGAGCACTGGGGCAACGCCGTGGCGCAGGCCGAGACGGCCGCGCACAACATGCTCAGCGAGAGCGCGGACCGGCGCCCCCACCTGTGGGTCCCGGCGTTCTGGTCCTCGCAGTTCGGCATCAACGTCAAGTCCGTCGGGGTCCCGTCGATGGGCACGGAGATCGTCATCACGCAGGGCTCCCGCGACGAGCGGCGCTTCACCGGCGTCTACGGCTACCAGGGCCGGGTCATCGGCGCGGTGACCTTCGACAACTGTCGCTGGCTGGAGTTCTACCAGCGCCAGATCGAGGAGACCGCCCCGTTCCCGCCGGAGTTCCCGACGATGGACCGGCGCCCCGAGGGCCACAAGACGCTGCCCGCCGACTTCCCGGACCCGTCGGTGCCCACGCACGGCCCGACGATCACGCTCTCGGGATATTCACCGGCCGACCGGCGCATCACCTTCACCCCCGCCCGTCACTGAGGATCCTCCATGAGCCAAGACATCCTGCGGCAGATCCTGGACTACTCCAACCGGGCCGACCCGTACCCGCTCTACACGGAACTCCGCAAGACGCCGGTCTACCACGACGGTTCCGGGCCGTACGTCGTCAGCACGTTCTACGACATCGAGGGTCTGCTCCACGACCCGCGGGTCAGCTCCGACGCCCGCAACCTGGCCGCGTCGGCACACGACCCGCTGGCCGAGGAAGAGGGAGAGGAGGAGACGGCGCTGCCGCCGTCCTTCCTGAAACTCGACCCGCCCGAGCACGACCGGCTGCGCCGCATGACCAACCGGCCCTTCGGACCGCCGCACTCCCCGCACCGCGTCCACGACATGCGCGGCGAGCTGCACGACATCGTCAAGGGGCTGATCGACCGGATCGAGGAGACCGGCAACGCGTCGGAGATCGACCTGGTCGAGCAGTTCTCGTACCCGTTCCCGGTGACGGTGATCTGCCGGCTGCTGGGCGTGCCGAGCGAGGACGAGCCGAAGTTCCACGTCTGGGCCGACACCCTCGCCGCGAGCCTGGACCCCGATCCGGACGCCGACCCCCGGGAGCGCCAGAAGCGTACGCACGACTCCCGCATGGAGCTCGGGATGTACCTCGCGGGGCTGATCGAGGAGCGGCGCAAGAACCCGACCGGCGACATGCTCTCCGAGCTGGCCACCGGAAACGGGCCGGACGGCACCATGACCACGATGGAGGTGCTGAGCACCGCCGCGCTGCTGCTCATCGCCGGTCACGAGACCACCGTCAACCTGATCACCAACGGGATGCTGACGCTGCTGCGCCATCCCGAGGTGCTGGAGCGGCTGCGCGAGGACCCGGAGCTGTCCGTCCCGCTCGTGGAGGAACTGCTGCGCTACGAGCCCCCGGTGCAGCTGGTCCCGCAGCGCACCACCCTCGCCGACATCGAGGTGCGCGGCGTGACCGTCCCCAAGGGCGCCTCGCTGTGGCTGGTCCTGGCCGCCGGCAACCGCGACCCGCTGCGCTTCGAGGACCCGGACCGCTTCGACCCGGACCGGCCCGACATCCAGCACCTGGGCCTGGGCAGCGGGATCCACAGCTGCTTCGGCGCCCCGCTGGCCCGGCAGGAGGCGCAGCTCGCGCTGAGCGAACTGGCGCGCCGGCTGGAGAACCCGCGCCTGCTGGCGGACCCGCCCCCGTACCGGCAGAACGCGGTCCTGCGCGGCCCGCGCCACCTGCCGATCGCGGTGGACGGCATCCGGGCGGCCTGAGCCGGGGACGGGCCGGTCGGCCGGGTCGGTCGTGCGGCTGATCGGCGCCGTACGGAGCACCGTACGACCGGTCGGTGCCGCACGGCGCCCGGTCCTACGGGGCCTGCGGCCCGACCTCCGGCAGGACCACCACCTGGGACGGGGCGAAGGTGACCCCGACCCGCTCCCCCACGGCGGGCGCGGCCGCGAGTTCGCACTCGGCCTCCAGCGCCGGACCCGACCCGGGCCGCAGGAGCAGGGCCACGTGCGTGCCGCGGAAGGTGCGCGAGACCACCTCGCAGCGCAGGGCGCCCTCCCCGCCGACGACGACCCCGGCCGGGCGGACCAGCAGCCGCTGTTCCCCCGCCGGAGAGCCGGCCGGGACCGGGACCGAACCCCACGGGGTGTCGGCGCGGCCGTCCGCCGTCACCGTCGCCGGGACCACGTTCTCGAAGCCGAGGAAGCGGGCCACGAACTCCGACGCGGGCCGGCTCCACACCTCCAGCGGGGTGCCGGTCTGGGCGATCCGCCCGTCCCGCATGACCACCACCCGGTCGGCCAGCGCGAAGGCCTCGCCCTGGTCGTGGGTGACGGCGAGGACGGTGGTGCCCAGCCGGGTGAACAGCTCCTTCAGCTCGACGACGAGCCGCTCGCGCAGCCCGCGGTCCAGCTGGCCGAGGGGTTCGTCCAGCATCAGCAGCCGGGGCGAGGGGGCCAGCGCCCGGGCCAGGGCCACCCGCTGCTGTTCGCCCCCCGACAGGGAGGCGACGGCCCGGCCCCCCGCGCCCGGGAGCCCGACGAGGTCCAGGAGCTCCGCGACCCGCTCCGCCTGCTCCCGCCGGGCGGAGCCGCGCATCCTCAGGCCGAAGGCGACGTTCCCGGCGACGTCGCGGTGCGGGAAGAGCTGGTGGTCCTGGAACATCAGGCCGACGCCCCGCCGGTGGACGGGGACCGCCGCCTGGTCCGCGCCGGCGAGCAGCACCCGTCCCCGGGACACCCGCTGGAGCCCGGCCACCACGCGCAGCAGGGTGGACTTGCCGCTGCCGCTCGGCCCCAGCACGCACACCGTCTCGTGCTCGGCGACCTCCAGGTCCACCGCGTCCACGACCGCCCGGTCGCCGAAGTCGACCGACACCCCTTCGAGCCGGAGCAGGGTCATCAGAACTCTCCCGAGGTCTTGTCGGGTCGCAGTCGCTCCAGCACCAGCAGGGACACCGCGCACACCAGCATCAAAATCGTGCTCAGGGCCATGGCCTGGCCGTAGTTCATCTCGCCGGCCCGCCCGAGCAGCCGCGCCACGGCCACCGGCAGCGTCGGATGGTCGGGGCGCGCGATGAACACGGTCGCCCCGAACTCGCCCAGCGAGACCGCGAAGGCGAAGCCGGCCGCGATCAGCAGCGCCCGCCGCACCATCGGCAGGTCCACCTCGCGCCACGCCCGCAACGGGGAGGCGCCGAGCACCGCCGCGGCCTCCCGCAGCCTGCCGTCCACGGCGCGCAGCACCGGCAGCATGGTCCGCACGACGAAGGGCACGCCCACGAGGGCCTGGGCCAGCGGCACCAGGATCCACGAGGTCCGCAGGTCCAGCGGCGGCTCGTCCAGGGTGATCAGGAACCCGAAGCCCACGGTGACCGCGGACACCCCGAGCGGCAGCATCAGCAGCGCGTCGAAGCCCCGTACGAAGCGGCCCGCGCGCCGGGTCAGCGCGGCGGCCGCGAGACCGCCGACGACCAGGGCGATGGCGGTGGCGGCCAGCGCGTACCCCAGCGAGTTCCAGATCGCCTCCAGCGGCGGGACCAGGAAGGTCCCGCCCCCGGCGCCCACCTCCTGGAGGGCCCTGTAGAAGCCGAACCCGTATCCGCCGGGCGCGTCGAAGGACCGTTCCACCAGCACGGCCAGCGGCGCCACGATCAGCAGCGCCACCGTGAGCAGCACCCCGCCCAAGAGGCCCCGCTGGGCCCACCCGCGCGGCGGGTGCGCGGTCGTCGACGGATCCACGAGCCGCAGCGCGGTCTCGCGCCGGCGCACCGTCCAGGCGTGGACGGCGAGGATCAGGGCGACGGCGACGAACTGCACCATCGTCAGCACGGCGGCGGTCGACAGGTCCAGCAGCTGCGCGGTCTGCCGGTAGACCTCCACCTCCAGCGTGGAGTACGCCGGACCGCCGAGGATCTGCACGACGCCGAAGGAGGTGAACGTGAACAGGAACACCATCAGCGCGGCGGCGGCCACGGCCGGCCCGAGGGCGGGCAGCGTCACCCGCCGCCACGCCGCGAACCGCCCGGCGCCCAGCACCCGGGCGGCCTCCTCCTGGCGCGGGTCGAGCTGCGCCCAGAGCCCGCCGACGGTCCGGACGACCACGGCGTAGTTGAAGAAGACGTGGGCGAGCAGGATCGCCCAGACGGTGGTGTCGAGGCGGACCCCCCACACCTCGTCGAGCAGCCCGCCCCGGCCGACCAGCGCCAGGAAGGCCGTGCCGACGACCACGGTCGGCAGCACGAACGGGACCGTCACCAGCGCCCGCAGCAGCTGCTTGCCGGGGAAGGAGAAACGGGCCAGGACGTACGCGCCGGGCAGGGCCACCAGCAGGGTCAGCGCGGTCGAGGCGAGCGCCTGCCAGGTGGTGAACCACAGCACGTCGGCGATGTCCGGGCGGCCCAGGACCTCGCCGATCCGGCCGAACTGCCACCCCTGGTCGGTCTTCAGTCCGCGGCCGACGATCGCGGCCACGGGGTAGGCGAAGAACAGCCCGAAGAAGGCGAGCGGCACGGCCATCAGGCCCAGCCGGACGGCCGTGGCCCGCCCGCTCTCCTTCGGGGTCCTCACGGATCGCTCTACTTGACGACGAGCGAAGACCACGCCTTGACCCACTGCTCGCGGTTCTTGGCGATCTCGTCGGGGGCGACCGTCTCCGGCTTCTCGATGACCACGCCGTGCTTCGTGAAGGCCTCGGGCAGGGCCGCGCCCTTGAGGACCGGGTTCACGAACATGTTGAGCGGCATGTCCTCCTGGAACTTCTTGCCGACCAGGAAGTCGATGAGGGCCTTGCCGCCCGCCTCGTTCTTCGCGCCCTTCAGCAGGCCCGCGAACTCGATCTGGCGGAAGCAGGTCCCGGTGGCGACGCCCGTGGGGGCCTCGGCCGGCTGCGGCTCGGCGTAGATGACCTCGACCGGCGGGCTGGAGGCGTAGGAGACGACCAGCGGGCGGTCGCCCTTGGCCTTCTTGCCGCCGGCGGAACCGGAGAAGCGCTCGTTGTAGGCCTGCT
This sequence comes from Streptomyces sp. NPDC048606, assembly GCF_040650855.1. Taxonomy (NCBI): domain Bacteria; kingdom Bacillati; phylum Actinomycetota; class Actinomycetes; order Kitasatosporales; family Streptomycetaceae; genus Streptomyces; species Streptomyces sp. NPDC048606. The sequence continues at coordinate 81,794 of NZ_JBEZIB010000019.1, forward strand.
CCCAGCCGTCGACGACCTCGACGCCGTTGTCCTTGAGCTTGCTCCAGTAGTCCTTCCAGCCGTCCTCGCCGTACTTGCCGACGGTGGCGAGGAGGAAACCGAGTCCGGGCGAGGAGGTCGCGGCGTTCTCGGTGACCAGCAGGTTCTTGTACTCGGGCTTGATCAGGTCGTCCAGCGTCTGCGGCGGGGCGATCTTCTTGTCGGCGAAGTAGGCCTTGTCGTAGTTGACGCAGACGTCACCGGAGTCGATCGGGGTGACGCGGTGGCCCTTGTCGAGCACGTACTCGGAGGCCACGGCGTCCAGGCCCTTGGCCTCGTAGGCGTTGAAGATGCCGTTTTCGAGGGCGCGCGAGAGCAGGGTGTTGTCCACGCCGAAGAAGACGTCGCCGCGCGGCGAGCCCTTGGTGAGGATCTCCTGGTTGAGGGCGGCGCCCGCGTCCCCGGACTTCAGGACCTTGACGGTGTAGCCGCTCTGCTGCTCGAAGTCCTTCAGGACCGCGTCGGAGACGTTGAAGGAGTCGTGGGAGACGAGCGTGACCGTCTTGGACTTCGGGGCGTCGCTCGCGCCGGCCGACTTGTCCTTGGCCTCGCCGCCGCCGCAGGCGCTGAGGGTGGTGACGCCGAGGGCGCCCGCGAGCAGGGCGCCCGCGATCTTCCTGTTGGTGCTCACTGGTGTATTCCTCCTGGATGACCAGGAGAAGACGCGGCCCTGCCCGGCGCTCTCGTGGAGCGGACGCCGGGCAGGGCGCAACAGCTTGAGTGATGACCGAACTTCCTACCCCGAATGACCGGGGCGAGGTTCAGAGGGTCTGCGGATGACGGTTACCGCACTCTCAGCGCTGTGGCGCTCCCCTGTCGGAATATGAAATTGGTTCGGCCACAGGGTACCCCGTGGCCGATAGTGCGCCTTCGCGGCCGAAAATCAGCGCTCCGAGGCCGCGAGCTGACCGCAGGCGCCGTCGATCTCCTGACCGCGGGTGTCGCGGACGGTCACCGGCACGCCGTGGCGGGCGATGGCCTCCACGAAGGCCTTCTCGTCCTCGGGGCGCGAGGCGGTCCACTTCGAACCCGGGGTCGGGTTCAGCGGGATCAGGTTGACATGTACGCGCTTGCCCTTGAGCAGTCGGCCGAGGAGGTCGCCGCGCCAGGCCTGGTCGTTGATGTCGCGGATCAGGGCGTACTCGATGGAGATGCGGCGGCCGGACTTCTCCGCGTACTCCCAGGCCGCGTCGAGGACCTCGCGGACCTTCCAGCGGGTGTTCACGGGGACGAGGGTGTCGCGCAGCTCGTCGTCCGGGGCGTGCAGCGACACCGCGAGGCGGCACTTGAAGCCCTCGTCGGCGAAGCGCAGCATGGCCGGGACCAGGCCCACGGTGGAGACGGTGATGCCGCGCTGCGACAGGCCCAGGCCGTCGGGCTCCGGGTCGGTGAGCCGGCGGATGGCGCCGACGACGCGCTTGTAGTTGGCGAGCGGCTCGCCCATGCCCATGAAGACGATGTTGGACAGGCGGGCCGGACCGCCCGGGACCTCGCCGTCGCGCAGGGCGCGCATGCCGTCGACGATCTGGTGGACGATCTCGGCGGTCGACAGGTTGCGGTCGAGCCCCGCCTGGCCGGTGGCGCAGAACGGGCAGTTCATGCCGCAGCCGGCCTGCGAGGAGATGCACATCGTCACCCGGTCGGGATAGCGCATCAGCACGGACTCCACGAGGGTGCCGTCGTGCAGCTTCCACAGCGTCTTGCGGGTGGTGTCGTTGTCGCAGCTGATGTGCCGCACCACGTTCATCAGGTCCGGCAGCAGCTCCTCGCGGAGCTTCTCGCGCGAGGCGGCCGGGATGTCGGTCCACTCGGCCGGGTCGTGCGCGTAGCGGGCGAAGTAGTGCTGGGAGAGCTGCTTGGCCCGGAACGGCTTCTCGCCGATCGCGGCCACCGCCTCGCGGCGCTCGGCCGGGGTCAGGTCGGCGAGGTGCCGCGGGGGCTTCTTGGCTCCACGGGGTGCGACGAACGTCAGCTCTCCCGGAACGGGGCGGGGGGCCATGGGTGGTACTCCTCAGCGTTACGAGCCCTTGCGCGGGCGACCTCCGCGGCTGCGGAGCATTGTCGATGGCACGACCGGTGCCCGGAGACCTCACGGGTCCACCCCGCCGAACGGGGAAAGCGCGCCACCCGGAGGTGACGCGCTTATCAGGATAACCCGCCCGGTCGAATCAGCCGGTGCCGACGAAGGCGGCCAGCAGCAGCCAGACGACCGGGGCCGTCGGCAGCAGCGAGTCGAGCCGGTCCATGATGCCGCCGTGCCCGGGGAGCAGGGTGCCCATGTCCTTGATCCCGAGGTCCCGCTTGATCATCGACTCCCCGAGGTCGCCCAGGGTGGCGCTGACCGCGACCGCGAGGCCCAGCAGCAGCCCCTGCCACCAGGCGCCCCCGTCGACCAGGAACTCCATGCACAGGGCGCCGGCCACCATCGCGAAGGCCACCGCTCCGAAGAGCCCCTCGCGGGTCTTGCCGGGGCTGATGCGCGGGGCCAGCTTCGTCTTGCCGAAGCGCCAGCCGACCGCGTAGGCGCCCGTGTCGCTGACCACCGTCAGGACCAGGAAGGTGACCACGCGCTGCGGGCCGTCGGCGGCGGTGAGCAGCATCGCGACGAACGTCGCGAGGAAGGGCACGTAGAACGCCGCGAAGACGCCCGCCGTGACGTCCTTGAGGTAGTCCTCGGGCGGTTCCGTCATCCGCCACACCAGGACCGCCAGGGCGGTGAGCGCCATGGCCACCCAGGCGCCCTCGGCCCCTCGGACGTAGCCGGCGATGACCATCGCCGCGCCGCCGACCGCGAGGGGCACCAGCGGAGCCTTGATGCCCTTCTTCTCCTGGAGCCGGGAGGTCAGCTCCCACAGGCCCACGACGACCGCGACGACGACGACGCCGACGAAGACCGCCTTGACGATGAACAGGGAGGCGAAGATGACCGCGCCGAGGCCGACGCCGACCCCTATGGCGGCCCGCAGGTCCCGCCCCGCCCGCTTCTTCTGCGGCGGGGGTGAGGAGTTCTGCGGTGCCTGCGAAGGCGGAGGCGGGGGGCTGGGCATGGGCTCCTGCGGCAGCGTCTCGGCGCGGAGCGGGGGGCCGCCGGCGAAGGCGGCCCCCCGAACGCGTGCTTCCCGGTCGTCGAGGTCACGGCCGGCGGCATCGGGCACGATGGACATGGGCCGAGTCTGCGGGCCCACCAGCGCATCGTATGCGGGACCCGCCGCCGCCGGCTCGGCGGCCCAGGGAGAGTCGTTCATCAGACCTCGAGGAGCTCGGCTTCCTTGTGCTTGAGCAGCTCGTCCACCTGCGTGACGTACTTCGCGGTGGTGTCGTCCAGCTCCTTCTCGGCGCGACGCACCTCGTCCTCGCCGGCCTCCTTGTCCTTGACGAGCTTGTCAAGGGCGTCCTTGGCCTTGCGGCGCACGGAGCGGATGGAGACCTTGGAGTCCTCGGCCTTGTTCTTCGCGACCTTGATGTACTCCTTGCGGCGGTCCTGCGTCAGCTCGGGGAAGGTCACCCGGATGATGCGGCCGTCGTTGCTCGGGTTGACGCCGAGGTCGGAGTCGCGGATGGCCTGCTCGATGTTGCGCAGGGCCGACGCGTCGAACGGCGTCACGATCGCCATGCGCGGCTCGGGCACCGCGAAGGAGGCCAGCTGGTTGATGGGCGTGATGGCACCGTAGTAGTCCGCCACGATCTTGTTGAACATCGCCGGGTGCGCACGACCGGTGCGGATCGCGGCGAAGTCTTCCTTGGCGACGACGACGGCCTTCTCCATCTTCTCCTCGGCCTCGAGGAGGATTTCTTCGATCACCACGTGCTCCTGCATGTCAGATATGGATGGTTCAGGCGGGCGGGGCGGGGCGAGCCGCCCGGACCGGGCCCGTTCGGGCCCGGTGTCGGAGTGCTCAGACCCGGGTGCCCTGGTCGCTCACGAGCGTGCCGATCTTCTCACCCTTGACGGCGCGGGCGATATTGCCCTCGGCGAGGAGTTCGAAGACCAGGATCGGGAGCTGGTTGTCACGGCACAGCGTGATGGCCGTGGCGTCGGCGACCTTGAGGTCCCGGGACAGCACCTCGCTGTACTCCAGCGCGTCGAACTTCACCGCGTCCGGGTTGGTCTTCGGGTCGGAGTCGTAGACCCCGTCGACACCGTTCTTGCCCATGAGGAGGGCCTCGGCGTCGATCTCCAGGGCGCGCTGGGCGGCCGTGGTGTCGGTGGAGAAGTAGGGCATGCCCATGCCGGCGCCGAAGATCACGACGCGGCCCTTCTCCAGGTGGCGCACGGCGCGGAGCGGGATGTACGGCTCCGCGACCTGGCCCATGGTGATGGCGGTCTGGACCCGGCTGTCGATGCCCTCCTTCTCCAGGAAGTCCTGGAGGGCGAGGCAGTTCATGACGGTGCCGAGCATGCCCATGTAGTCGGACCGGGCCCGGTCCATGCCGCGCTGCTGGAGTTCGGCGCCGCGGAAGAAGTTGCCGCCGCCGATGACGATCGCGATTTCCGCGCCGTCACGGACCACGGCCGCGATCTCACGGGCGATGGCGTGCACGACGTCGGGGTCGACACCCAGCCCGCCGCCGCCGGAGAAGGCTTCGCCGGACAGCTTCAGCATGAAGCGGCGACCCTTCTTCTCGTGGTCGCTCTTGTCGTCGGAAGCGGTGTGGGGGTCCACGCCCTGATTCATGGAGATCTCCTCGTGCACATACGAAGAAGGCCATTGCCGGTGGGTCCTCGCGGTTCCCTCTACGGCAATGGCCTCCTCGTCAGATCTGCGGTCGTCTCGCGCGAGCGCGGACGACTGCCTCAGACCCTACCGGGGTCCGGTGTCCGTCGCGTACGGACGGACTCAGATGCCGACCTTGATGCGGGTGAAGCGCTTCAGGGTGACACCGGCCTCGTCCAGGACCTTCTGGACGGACTTCTTGTTGTCCAGGGCGTACGGCTGGCCGAGCAGCGTGACGTCCTTGAAGAAGCCGTTGACGCGACCCTCGACGATCTTGGCGATCGCGGCCTCGGGCTTGCCCTCGGCGCGGGTGACCTCTTCGGCGACGCGGCGCTCGGACTCGACGACCTCGGCCGGAACGTCCTCGGCGGTCAGGTACTTCGGCGCGAACGCGGCGATGTGCTGGGCGATGCCCTTGGCCAGGTCGGCGTCGGCCTTGTCCAGCTCGACCAGGACACCGATCTGCGGGGGCAGGTCGGGCATGGTGCGGTGCATGTAGGAGGCCACGAAGGCACCCTCGTACTGCGCGAAGCGGTCGAGGACGATCTTCTCGCCGAGGTTGGCGTTGGCCTCGTCCACGAAGGCCTGGACGGTCTTGCCGGCCTCGATCTCGGACGCCAGCAGCGCCTCGATGTCCGCCGGGGTGGTGGCGGCGACGTGGGCGGCGAGCTGGTCGGCGACGGCCAGGAACTTCTCGCTCTTGGCGACGAAGTCGGTCTCGCACTTGAGCTCGAGCAGCACACCGGAGGTGGCGTCGGCGGCGATCAGGGAGGTGACGGCACCGTTCTCGGCGGAACGGCCCTCGCGCTTGGCGACACCCTTCAGGCCCTTGACGCGCAGGATCTCGTTGGCCTTGGTGACGTCACCGTCGGCCTCGACGAGCGCGTTCTTGCAGTCCAGCATGCCGGCGCCGGTGAGCTCGCGGAGCTTCTTGACGTCAGCGGCGGTGTAGTTCGCCATGAGTCTGTGATTCTCTCTCGAAGTCGTAGATCTACGGGTGAACGGCGGAGGCGCCGCGCTCGTGGCGCGGCTCCCCCGCCGTCATCGTCCGTGCTGCGAGTGCCCGGCGGGTGAACGCCGGGCGCTCCCAGTGGGTCAGGCCTGCTCGGCGTCGGCGGCCGGAGCCTCGACGACGGCCTCGGCCGCGGGGGCCTCGACAGCGGCGTCGGCCGCGGGGGCCTCGGCGTCGTCGGCCTTCTTCTCACCCTCGAGCAGGTCGCGCTCCCACTCGGCGAGCGGCTCGGCGGCGGCCTTCTCGCCCGGCTTCGAGTCACCGGTCGCGGCACCGGAGCGGGCGATGAGGCCCTCGGCGACGGCGTCGGCGATCACGCGGGTGAGCAGGGTGACGGAGCGGATCGCGTCGTCGTTGCCCGGGATCTTGTAGTCGACCTCGTCGGGGTCGCAGTTGGTGTCGAGGATCGCGACGACCGGGATGTGGAGCTTGCGCGCCTCACCGACGGCGATGTGCTCCTTCTTGGTGTCGACGATCCAGACGGCGCTGGGGACCTTCGACATCTCGCGGATACCACCGAGGGTCTTCTCCAGCTTGGTCTTCTCGCGGGAGAGGACCAGGAGCTCCTTCTTGGTGAGACCCGAGGCGGCGACGTCCTCGAAGTCGATCGCCTCAAGCTCCTTCAGACGCTGGAGGCGCTTGTAGACGGTGGAGAAGTTGGTGAGCATGCCACCGAGCCAACGCTGGTTGACGTACGGCATGCCGACGCGCGTCGCCTGCTCGGCGATGGCCTCCTGGGCCTGCTTCTTCGTACCGACGAACATGATGGAGCCACCGTGCGCGACGGTCTCCTTCACGAACTCGTAGGCGCGGTCGATGTACGACAGCGACTGGAGCAGGTCGATGATGTAGATGCCGTTGCGCTCGGTGAAGATGAAGCGCTTCATCTTCGGGTTCCAGCGACGGGTCTGGTGACCGAAGTGGACGCCGCTTTCCAGCAGCTCCCGCATCGTTACGACGGCCATGGCCATCTCCTTGTTTCTCGGTTTTGGTTCCTGACGCCCCGCCGCGCCCTGCCCCGTGGAGGGACCGAGAGACGCTGTTCACCTGACCGGAACCGGTCGGCGCTGGGGCGTGCGAAGTCGACCCGGTGACCCGGATCGCCACAAGAAGTGTACGGGACCCGGCGGTATGCCGGGTGACGCCGTTGTCCACAGCCCGCCCGCCATCCACAGGTCCGGGCGGCGGGCCCGGTCCGCGCGGGACCCTGTGGGGCATGACGACACTGCTGCCGATCCTGCTGTTCACGCTCACCGCAGGGCTCGCCGCGGGCCTCGGCCCGGGGCTCTCCGCGGCGCCCGCACCGGTGCCCACCGCCGATCCCGCCACGCGCCTCCTCGCGGCCCGCGCTCCGGCCCGCGCACCCGTGCGCCCGCTGCCCGCTCCCCTGTCCGTCGCGCGGTGGTGGGACCCGCCGCCGACGCCCTACGCCGCCGGCCACCGCGGGGTGGACCTGTCCGCCCCCGTGGGTACGGAGCTACGGGCGGTCGGCCCGGGCCGGGTCCACCACGCCGGACCGGTCGCGGGGCGCGGCGTCCTCTCGCTCACCCTGCCCGGCGGCCTGCGGACGACGTACGAGCCGGTGCGGCCGCTCGTCGCGGAGGGCGAGAGCGTCACGGCCGGGCAGGTGGTGGCGGTGCTCGCGCCGGGGTCGCACTGCGCGACCCCGTGCCTGCACTGGGGGCTGCTGGCCGGCGAGCGCGAGTACCGCGACCCGCTGGGCCTGCTGGCGCGCCCCACGCCCCGGCTGCTGCCGATCGAGCCGCCCCCGGACCCCGGACCGGAAACGGGGCCGGAACCGGGGGCGGGATCGGGGCCGGGGTAGGTCGCGGGCCGGGTCAGACCCGGTCGTCGGCCTGGCCGCGCACGCCCCACAGGGCCATGGCGACGGCGGTCTCGATGATCACGTCCGGGTCCTCGGCGGCGCCGAGCTCCACACGGCGCACGGCGGCGTCCACGACTCCCTGGAGCAGCATCGCGGAGAGCCTCGGCTGCGCCAGGCCCAGTGCTTCGAGGGCCTCGACGATCATCGCCACGAGGCCGCCGTGCGCGGCGCGGATCTTCTCCCGGGCGCCCGCGTCGAGCTCGCCGGCGGAGATCGCGACGACCGCGCGGTGACGGCGGTCCCCGACCAGGGCGAGCTGGCTGCGCACGTACGCCTCGATCTTCCCCTCGGGCGAGGGCTCGGCCGCCATCGCCGCCTCGATCTCGGCCGCCCACACGGGGAAGTCCACGGCGCACAGCTCTTCGACGACGGCCGCGCGGGAACGGAAGTACTCGTAGACGGACGACCGGGCGAGCCCGGTGCGCTCGGCGAGGGCGGGGAAGGTCAGCGCCTCCGTACCGCCTTCGGACAGCAGGGAGCGCGCGGCGTCCAAGAGGGCGCCACGCTGCATCGACCGGTGCTCGGCCACGGAGGCCGCTCGAATCCTGGGCACGTCACCACTGTACGGAGGGTGCGCAAGGTCGGTCGCGGCGTCGGCCGCTCACCGTCCGACATCGGCAAGTTTCGCCCGGAGCTGGAGGACCGATTTGGTGTGGATCTGGCTGACGCGGCTCTCGGTGACGCCCAGCACGTTGCCGATCTCGGCGAGGGTCAGGCCCTCGTAGTAGTAGAGGGTGACCACGGTCTTCTCCCGCTCGGGGAGGGTGTTGATGGCCCGGGCGAGGAGGCGGCGCAGCTCGCGGTCCTCGGCCACCTCCACCGGATCGTCGGCGGCGTGGTCCTCCAGGGTGTCCATCAGGGAGAGGCGGTCCCCGCCCTCGCCGCCGACGTGCAGCAGCTCCTCCAGGGCGACCACGTTCGCCAGGGACAACTGGCTGAAGACGGTGTGGAGTTCCTCCACGCCGATGCCCATCTCGCTCGCGACCTCGCTCTCGGTCGGGGTGCGCCGCAGCTGGGCCTCCAGGGTGGCGTAGGCCCGTTCGACGGAGCGCGCCTTCTGGCGCACCGAGCGCGGGATCCAGTCCAGGGCGCGCAGCTCGTCGATCATCGCGCCGCGGATCCGGGTGATGGCGTACGTCTCGAACTTGATGGACCGTTCGATGTCGAACTTCTCGATCGCGTCGATCAGGCCGAAGACGCCGGAGGAGACGAAGTCGGCCTGTTCGACGTTGGGCGGAAGGCCCACGCTGACCCGGCCGGCCACGTACTTCACCAGGGGCGAGTAGTGCAGGATCAACTGCTCCCGCAGCCGCTCGTCACCGGATTCCTTGTATGAGCGCCAGAGGACCTCCAGGGACGAGGGCGCGGTGGACCGCTCGCTGCCACGGGCAGCGGGGGGCACCGCGGCGCGGTCGGACCCTGAGGTGTGCTGGGGCATGCTTCGCCTTTGCCGGAGCCGGATTCCTTGGGAGCGTAGCGTGACGGAAGTGTCGCGGTGCGCGAAGAGTACGGGATCGCGCGGGGGCCCCGGGGCGCCGCGGCTCGCGCGGACGACCCGGGACCGGCGCCTCGCGCACGGTCCCGGTGGCTGTGACCGGGAGGACCGCGTCTCTCATCGCCTTCACTCTTTCACCGGAACGCCCCAGGTCAACGAGCGCCTCGCCGGGCGGCGGCGGATTGCACCCCCGGTCCGGCCGCCGGCCTGGTCAACCGCCAGCCGTCGCCCTGCCGTTCGACGAACCCCAGAGAGTGAAGTTCGTACAGTCTGCCGATGACTTCATCGGTTCCGGTGCCGGCCGCGAGGGCGATCTCGTCGAGGTCGACGGGCCGCCCGGCCGGGAGCGCCTCCAGCACCCGCGCGCACTCCCGGCCCAGGAGGTCGCGGGGCAGGACGGGGCCGCGCCGCTCGGGGGCCAACTCCCCCATCTCGCCGACCAGTTCGATGATCTCGGCGGGGTCCGTGACCAGTGCCGCCTCTCCGCGCAGCAGCTCGTGCACCCCCGTCGAGAGGCCGCTGGTGGCGGGGCCGGGGACGCCCATGGTCAGGCGCCCCAGCCGTTGGGCCCGGCGGGCGGTGACCAGGGAGCCGCTGCGGTGGGCGGCCTCCACGACCACCGTCCCCCGGGTCAGGGCGGCGATCACGCGGTTGCGCAGGACGAAGCGACTGGCGGTGGGGTGGCTGCCGGGAGGCAGTTCGCCCAGTACCAGCCCCTGGCGGGCGATGCCGTCGAGGAGCGCGGCGTGTCCCCGGGGGTAGGCCACGTCCACCCCGCAGGCGAGCACCGCGGCGGTCGCGCCCCCGGCTCCGAGGGCCCCGCGGTGCGCCGCGGCGTCGATCCCGTAGGCGGCGCCGGACACCACCACCCAGCCCCGCTCGGTGAGCCCCGCGGCGAGGGTCTGCGCCATGTGCGCCCCGTACGGAGTACACGCGCGGGCTCCGACCACGGCCACGGAACGCAGCGCCCAGGTCCGCAGGTTCGGGGTGCCCCGCAGCCACAGTCCGACGGGGCGGGCGTCGCCGAGGTCGTCGAGCTGGGTCGGCCACTCCGGGGACCCGGGGCAGACGAACCGGCCGCCCGCCCCGGCGACGCTCGCGAGGTCGCGGCGGGGGTCGGCGAGGGCGGCCCGCCTGCGGTATCCGGCGAGCCGCTGCGGGCCCACGCCGTCCAGGCCGGCGGGCCTCGGGTCCTCCGCGGTGAGCCGGCGCATCACCTCCTCGGCGCCGAACTCCCGCAGCCAGCGCCCGCCGTGCTCGTCCCCCGGCTCCAGTACCCGGGTCAGCGCGGCGCGGGCCAGGAACGCGCGGTCGGGCCCGGGATCCACCCGCGCGTCGGCGCTCATGCCGCCGCTCCGGGGTCCAGGGGCGTCCCGCGGGCGATCCCGGTGCGCAGCTCCAACGCGACGGCCACGTCCTGCGCGTCGGGCCGGTCGCGCCCGCGCAGATCGGCCACCGTCCAGGCGACGCGGAGCACCCGGTCGAGCCCCCGGGCGGTGAGCAGACCGCGCTCCATGTCCCGCTCAGCCCGGGCCAACGCCCCCGGTCCGGCCGGCCTGCGGGTGCGCAGTTCGTGGCCCGGGACCTCGGAGTTCAGTCGCCAGGGGGTGCCGTCGAGCCGGGCGGCGGCGCGCTCGCGGGCTTCCCGGATCCGGTCCGCGACGACCGCGGTGGCCTCCCCCCGGCCGCCGCGCCCCAGCAGGTCGGAGCGGGTGACGGGCTCGACCTCGACCCGGAGGTCCACCCGGTCGAGCAGCGGCCCCGACAGCCGGGCCTGGTAGCGGCGGACCACCGACGCGGGGCAGTCGCAGCCGGTGCCGTGCAGGGTGTGGCGTCCGCAGGGGCAGGGGTTCGCGGCCAGCACCATCAGGAACCGGGCCGGGAGCCGCACCACCCCCGCCGCGCGGGCGATGACGACGTGCCCGGATTCCAGCGGCTGGCGCAGGGCGTCCAGCGTCCTCGGGCTGAACTCCGGGGCCTCGTCGAGGAAGAGGACGCCGCGGTGGGCCAGGGACACCGCGCCGGGCCGGGGCACCCCGGCCCCTCCGCCCACCAACGACTGGGTGGTCGCCGAGTGGTGCGGGGCGCAGTACGGGGGCCTGGTGACGAGGGGTTCGCCGGGGGGCAGGATGCCCGCCACGGAGTGGACGGCGGAGACCTCCAGGGAGTCCCGCCGGTCGAGCGGGGGCAGGAGCCAGGGCAGCCGCTCGGCGAGCATCGTCTTGCCGGCGCCCGGGGGTCCGCTGAGGTGGAGGTGGTGGCCTCCGGCGGCCGCCACCTCCAGGGCGCGGCGGGCGTACCCCTGGCCGGCGACGTCGGCCAGGTCGGGGAAGTCCCCGCTCTCGCCCCGGCCGCGGGCCAGGCCCGTACCGAGACCGGCTCCCGGGACTGCGAGGCCCGCGAGCATCGGGTCGGGCCCGTCCCGCGGGCCGGTCGGCTCCTCCTCGGGCACCACCCCGTCGGTCAGGACCGCGATGAGCTGGCGCAGGCTGCGGACGCCGAGCACCGAGACGTCGGGGACGAGCGCGGCCTCGGCGGCGCACTGCTGCGGCACCACCACCTGCCGGTAGCCGGCCTCCGCGGCGGCGAGTACGGCGGGCAGGATGCCGCGCACGGGGCGGACCCGGCCGTCGAGGCCGAGCTCCCCGATCAGGACGAGGTCGGCGATGGCCCCGGGGTCGACGACCTCGGCGGCGCCGAGGACGGCCGCGGCGACGGCGAGGTCGAAATGGGCTCCGGACTTGGGCACGGAGGCGGGGCTGAGCCCTACGGTGAGTTTCTTCTGCGGCCACGCGGCGCCGGAGTTCGCCACCGCGGCCCGGACCCGGTCGCGGCTCTCCACGAGGGTCTTGTCGGGCAGTCCCACCAGGGTGAAGGCGGCGACTCCCGGCTCCAGATCGGCCTGCACCTCCACCACTACGCCGTCGACGCCCACCAGGGCGACCGAGCAGGCCCGCGCGAAGCCCATCACGCCACCCCCCGCGCGTGCTCCACGAGGGCCGCGCCCCGGCGGGGCAGTACGACGCCGACGAGGTCGATCCGCACCCCGCCCGGCGGCGGCCCCCCGTGGTCGGCGAGCCAGCGCGCGGCGAGCAGGCGCAGCCGTTCGGCCTTGCCCGCCCGGACGGCGGCCATGGGGTGTTCGAAGAGCCCGCCGCGGCGGGTCTTGACCTCGCACACGACGAGGGCGTCCCCGTCGCGCGCCAGGATGTCGATCTCACCGGCGCGGCAGCGCCAGTTCCTGGCGATCACCGTCATCCCGGCCTCGGTCAGCCGGCGTGCGGCGAGGTCCTCGCCGTAGCGGCCCAACGCCTGTCGTGCCACGCCCTTCGCGTTCATTCGGCACCACCTCCGGCACCGACCATCCCGCTTCCCCGCCCACCGTGTGGATCTTGGTGGACAACCGGGGCGTTGTGGACAACCCGCTCACCCGTGCGGGTGAGACGGCCCGGGCACCGCCCGGCCCGCTCCCCCCTGCGCCCGCCCGGTGGCTCAGCCGCCCGGCAGTTCGAGGTCGCTCTTGTTGAGCTCCTCGATGTTCACGTCCTTGAAGGTCAGGACCCTCACCTGCTTCACGAAGCGGGCGGGCCGGTACATGTCCCAGACCCAGGCGTCCGCCATCGAGACCTCGAAGAAGACCTCGCCCTGGACCGAGTGCACCTGCATCTCGTAGTCGTTGGTGAGGTAGAAACGACGTTCCGTCTCGATCACGTACTTGAACAGCCCGACGACGTCGCGGTACTCCCGATAGAGCTTCAGCTCCATCTCGGTCTCGTACTTCTCGAGGTCCTCGGCGCTCATGGCATGTTCCCCTTCAGCCGTGCGTCCCCCTATTGTGCGCCGGCGCCCCCCGCCCCTAAACGATTTCCGGGGCGAGGACCACCGGAACACCCGGAGGACCGTCGTCGAGCAGTGTGCGCAACAGCTCGGCGAGTCTGGTCGGGTACACCGTCTCACGCGTCGCGGACAGTTCCTCGGAGGTCCACCATCTCGCCCCCGTGACGCTGCGCCGTTCCAGCTCGGTCAGGCCGCCCATCTCGGTCGCGGTCTGCTCGGTCCGGGCGAGGAAGTACCGCTCGTCCTGCTCCCAGCGCCTGCCGTCGAAGGGGAAGGCGCAGTACCGGTGCCACAGCACCGGCCCCAGGTCCACCTTCGTGATGCCCGTCTCCTCCGCGAGCTCGCGCAGCGCCGCCCGCTCGTGCGTCTCGTCGCCCTCCAGCCCGCCGCCGGGCGTGAACCACCAACTGGTGGTGGGATCGTCCGGTTCGAAGCCGTGGAGCAGCAGGATCCGGTCCTCGGGATCCAGCAGGATCACCCGGGACACCTCGCGCCGGCCCGCGCCGCTCGACCCGTCGTCCATCACGGCGCTCCCCTCGACCTCGTGCGGCCCATCGTCCATTGGGATGCCCCCCTCGGCCTCGTGCGACCCGTCGCCCATCGGGGCTCCCTCCTCGTCCTCGTGCGGCTCAGCGGGCATCGGCGCGCTCCCGTCGGCGTCCGCCGCCCAGGGCCCGTGCCAGCGGCCCGTACGCGGCCCCCAGCAGGACCAGCGCGGCGCCGACCACCACCGCGATCACCTGGAGGCGCAGCGGACCGGGTCGGGAGGTTCCGCCGGGCAGCGCCTCGAAGGCCTTCGGCCGGTCCAGCATCCGCGCGTCCGGCCACGCCAGCGCGTCGACCCGGGCGTCGACCGCGGAGCGGGGCACAGTGCCCTGACCGGCCTCCTGGAGGTGCGAGCGGGAATCGAGCGAGTTCCCGCGCCGGTCGCCGAGCAGGAAGAGGTTCCCCTCGGGCACGGTCACCTCGAACACGGTGCCGGAGGCGGCGGTCCTGCCCGGCGTCGTGGTGTCCGCCGGCGCGATGTACGGCTCGTCGATCTCCGTGCCGTTCACGGTCAGCCTGCCGTTCGGGCCGCAGCAGCCCACCCGGTCGCCGCCGACGGCGACGACCCGCTTGACCATCGGCGTGGCGCTCCACGCGGCGTCGGTGAAGACGACCACGTCCCCGCGGCGGACCTCGGAGCCCTCGATCCGCTGTGCCAGCACCCGGTCCCCGGGGTTCACCGTCGGCGCCATCGAGTCCGTGGGCACCGTGTACGGCTGGTACAGCAGGGCTCCCCAGGCGAATCCGCCGACGAACAGCACGAAGCCGATGGCCACGACGATCCCCGACAAGACGTTGCCGAGGCCGCCGCGGCCATCACGGGTACCGCGTCTGGAGTTGTTACCGCTTGTCCCTCTTGCCTGCGTACCGCCCATTGCAGCGCCCCCACACCTCGGAGATCGTCGGCCTGGGCGGCACCCTACCCGGCGGTACGTCCCTTGGTCAGCCTCCGCCGGCGCCACAGGACGACGGGCACCGCGCCCGCCAGTCCGAGGGCGGCCGGGCCGAGCCCGACGGGCGCCAGTCCGGCGGCGTCCAGGCCCAGCGCGGCCGCCTTGACCTGGTTGCCGATGCCCGGCTGGTCGTAGGTGTCGGGGACGGGCAGCGTCGACCAGCGGGTGACCGGCCAGGCGACGACGACGGCACGGCCGACGACCTTGTCCACCGGCACGAAGCCCTGGGTGGAGTCCTGCATGTGGTAGCGCGAGTCCCGGGAGTTCTGGCGGTGGTCGCCCATCACCCAGATCTTGCCCTTGGGCACGGTGAGGGGACCGAAGGGCGCGTCGTCACACGGGGTGTTCCCGGGGAAGATGTACGGCTCGTCGAGCGCCTTGCCGTTGACGACGACGGGTCCGCCCTTCTTGCACTCGATGGTGTCCCCGCCGATGGCGATCGTGCGCTTGATCAGGTCCTTCTCCTCGGCGGACGGCATGAGGCCGATCCAGCTGAGGGCCTTCTGCGCGAGGTTCGGCTCCGGGGTGGGCTCCCCGTCCAGCCAGCCCGCCGGGTCGTGGAAGACGACGACCTCGCCGCGCTCGGGCTCCGACCCGAACCAGGGGGTCAACTTGTCCACCAGCACGCGGTCCCCGCGCTGCAGGGTGTTCTGCATCGAGTCGGACGGGATCGAGAACGCCTGGACCAGGAAGGTCTTGATCAACAGGGCGAGCAGCAGGGCGATACCGATGAGGAGCGGAAGCTCCTTCCAGAAGGAGCGGTGCGCGCCTTCGGCGTCCTCGCCCTCCTCGGTTTCGTGATCGACGGCATCGTCCGGCCGCTCCTCGCCTTCGTCGCGTCCGGATCGCGCGCCCACCGCCACGTCCCCCACATCCACTCCTCGTTCGGAAAAATCGCCGCCCACGCCGAAACAGACGAGGGCCCTCCCCTCCCTTAACGAGCGGGAGTTCCCTAAGGCGCGGGAGACCCAGGACACACTATGCGAACGGCGTGCCCCGACGGCGCCGGCCGGCCTCGCGCCGCCGACCGTTCCGTACCGGATCGGGCACGGTGAGGAAGATCGCGGGCTGTTCCAGCCTCCGCCAGTGGTCGAACGGCCAGGCGATCACCACGGCCTGTCCCACCACGCCATTCTCGTCGATCGTCCCCTCGAACGCCTCGTCGAGGTGGTAGCGGGAATCGGACGAGTCGGCGCGGTGGTCGCCCATCACGAAGAGCCGGCCCTGCGGCACGGTGACCTCGAAGCGGATCTCCGAGGGCGCGTTGCCGGGTGACACGTAAGGCTCATCGAGCGGCGCCCCGTTGACGGTGACCCGGCCCCGGGCGTCGCAGCACTTGACGGTGTCCCCGCCGATGCCGATGACCCGCTTGATCAGGTCCTGCTCGTCGGCGGAGGGCAGCAGACCGATGAAGGTCAGCGTCTGCTTGATCTGCTTGACTCCGATGGGGTCGGGGGCGGAATGGGCCGCCTCGCCCCTGAGCCAGCCCCCGGGGTCGCGGAAGACGACGACCTGGCCGCGTTCGACCTTGGAACCGAACCAGGGGGTCAGCTTGTCCACCAGGACGCGGTCGCCGATCCGGATCGTCTGCTCCATCGATCCCGACGGGATGAAGAAGGCCTGGACGAGGAAGGTCTTGAGGACGAGCGCGATGCACAGCGCCACTCCGACGAGCAGGGGCAGTTCGCCGACCCGCCTGGTACGTCGACGCCGGCGCACCTTGCGGGCCGTGCGGCGCCGCTCGGCCCGCCCGCCCGGCTCCACGGCGGCGTCGTCACCGCCGGAACCGGCAGCGCCCGGGGCCCCGGGGTTCCCGCCCGCACCCCCGCCCGCGTCCCGACGACCCGCTTCCCGGTCCGCGTCTCGCCCCCGCACCCGTCCGGACGGCCGCCCGGACGTCGGATCCGAAGGCCGCCCGGAGCCCGGGGCCCGGCCCCGGCCCGGCTCCCGCCCGTGCGGCCCACCCGCCTCCGCGCCCGGCACCGCGCCCGTCTCCGCGCCCGTCTCCGCGCCCGGCTTCCGCTCCGGCCCGCGCGCCGGCTCCTGCCCGGGTCCGCGCCCGCGTCCGCCCCGGGGACGCCCCCGGCTACCCACGGGATCCCCCGGACCCCGGCCCCGGTTCGGGCAGCGAACCCCAGCGCGACACCGGCCATCCCAGCCAGTCGACGCGCCCGACGACCTTCTCCACCGGCACCATCCCCCCGCCCGGCTCTCCCAGGTGGTCGCGCGAGTCCCGGGACTGGGACCGGTGGTCTCCCATGACCCACAGGGTGCCCAGCGGAACGCGGATCCGGAAGGGCACCTTCGAGGGGGTGTCCCCGGGGAAGAGGTAGGACTCCGTCACGGGGACGTCGTTGACGCGGATCCGGCCGTCGGTGTCGCAGCAGACCACGTCGTCGCCGCCGACCCCCACGACCCGCTTGACGAAGTCGGTGTCGGCGGGCTCCGCAAGTCCGAGCGCCGAGAGCGCCCCGTGCAGGGCCTCGCCGACGGGATTGCCCCCGACGCCCTCCCGCACGAAGGAGCCGGTGCCGTCGAAGACCACCACGTCGCCGCGCTGGGGCCGGTCGCCGAAACGGTACGCCAGCTTGTTCACCAGGACCCGGTCGCCGACCTTCAGCGTCGGCTCCATCGAGCGGCTCGGGATCAGGAACGGCTGGACGACGAAGTTGCTCAGCAGCAACAGGAAGACGGCGCACGCCCCGCCGAGCAGCCCCGCACGCCGCCAGGACCCGGAAAACACGAAACGCGACCTCCCCTCCCCCTTCTCGGGGGAGGAGTGGCCGCGCTGTGTGAGCTCTGCTTCGGTGTCCATCGGGGGCGAGCCTATCCGGCCGCCTCCGGGATCCGGAGAGGAGATCAGCGGTCGCGCTTCTCCTTGATCTTCGCGGCCTTGCCGCGGAGCTCACGGAGGAAGTACAGCTTGGCGCGACGCACGTCACCGCGGGTGACGAGCTCGATCTTCTCGAAGATCGGGGAGTGGACCGGGAAGGTACGCTCCACGCCGACGCTGAAGGAGACCTTGCGGACGGTGAAGGTCTCGGAGACGCCAGAGCCCTGGCGACGGATGACAACGCCCTTGAACTGCTGGATACGGGAGCGGTTGCCCTCGATCACGCGAACGTGCACGTTGATCGTGTCACCGGGACGGAACGCCGGGACGTCCGAGCGCAGGGAGGCGGCGTTGACGCCATCGAGCAGGTGAGACATGTTGTTCGTCTGCTTTCTTCGCACGACGCCACAGGTCGCCGGTGCGGATTTCCGTAGAGAATTCGGGAGCCGTGTCACGTCGCGGGCGACGGTCCCCCTGTGGCAGGGGCGCACGCGAGCACACAGCAGCCGCCTATTCTTCCACGGCCTGCGGCCTGCGCCAAAATCGACCGTCGGAGGTCGGACGCCAGCCCAGGATGCTCAGGATCTCCCGGTCCTTCTTGTCGAACGCGGAGGCCTCGCAACGCTCGATCAGGTCGGGCCGGTTGCGGGCCGTCCGGCGGAAGGCCTCGTCCCGGCGCCAGCGGGCGATCTTCCCGTGGTGCCCGCTGAGCAGCACCTCGGGGATGCCCCGACCGCGCCACTGCGGGGGCTTGGTGTAGACGGGGCCTTCGAGCAGGTTGGCCATCTCGCCGGGGGCGAAGGAGTCGTCCCGGTGCGATTCCGCGTTGCCGAGGACGCCGGGCAGCAGCCGGGCCACGGCCTCGGTGATGACCAGGACGGCGGCCTCGCCGCCCGCCAGCACGTAGTCGCCGATGGAGACCTCGTACACCGGCATGCGCGTCGCGTACTCGTCCATGACCCGGCGGTCGATGCCCTCGTAGCGCGCGGGGGTGAAGACGAGCCACGGCCGCTCGGAGAGTTCGACGGCCAGTTCCTGGGTGAAGGGCCGCCCGCTGGGGGTGGGGACGACCATGACGGGGCCGCGCGCCCCGGACTCGTAGCCGTCGGCCAGGGCCGCGTCCAGGGCCTCGCCCCACGGCTCGGTCTTCATGACCATGCCGGGGCCGCCGCCGTAGGGGGTGTCGTCGACGGTGTTGTGCCGGTCGTACGTCCACTCCCGCAGGTCGTGCACGTGTACGTCGAGCTGCCCGCGCGCCCTCGCCTTGCCGACGAGGGAGACGTTCAGCGGCTCCAGGTACTCGGGGAAGATGGTGACGACGTCGAGCCGCATCAGGCCTCGTCCCCGGACGGCGCGCCGGCCTCGGCGTCACGGGTGGAGACGACCTCGGCGCGGTCGTCGATCAGACCGGGCGGCGGGGTGATGACGCACCGCTGCTCCTCCAGGTCGATCTCGGCCACGATCTCCTCCACGAAGGGGATCATCACCTCGGTGCCGTCCGGGCGCTCCACGATGAACAGGTCCTGCGAGGGCAGGTGCGAGATCTCGGTGATCCGGCCGACCTCGGTGCCGTCCTCCAGCACCACGTCCAGGTCCATCAGCTGGTGGTCGTAGTACTCGTCGGGCTCCTCCGGCAGCTCCGTCGGGTCCACGTCCGCGATCAGCAGGGTGTTGCGCAGCCCCTCGGCGCCGGTGCGGTCCTTGACGCCCTCGAAGCGCAGCAGGAGCCGGCCGCTGTGCACCCGGCCCGTCGCGACGGTCAGCGGACCCGTCGACGCCGGATCGGTGCGCAGGACGGCGCCGGGCGAGAGCCTCAGCTCCGGCTCGTCCGTACGCACCTCGACGGTGACCTCACCCTTGATCCCGTGGGCGCGGCCGATCCGCGCGACAACCAGCTCCACTGTCTCTCTCCTGTTCAGACGACGACGGGCCGGGGCGGGCAACGTGTGCCCTCCCCGGCCCGTGCCGGTGATTCAACTGCTCAGCGGACCTGGTCCACGTCGACGAGGTCGACGCGGATCCCCCGGCCGCCGATGGCGCCCACGACGGTACGCAGCGCACGCGCGGTGCGGCCGTTGCGGCCGATCACCTTCCCGAGGTCGTCGGGGTGCACCCGGACCTCGAGCACCTGGCCGCGACGCAGGTTGCGCGAGGCGACCTGCACTTCGTCGGGGTTGTCCACAATGCCCTTTACGAGGTGCTCAAGAGCCTCCTCGAGCATGATCAGGCCTCGGTCGACTCGGCGGCGGCGTCAGCCTCGTCCGCCTTCTTGTCGGCCTTCTTCTTCTGCGTGATGGCCTCGCCCTTGGCCTCGCCGATGCCCTCGAGGGCCTTGGCGAACTCGTCGAAGGAACGACGCTTGTCTTCCTTCGTCGCCGGCTGGAGCAGCGGCGCGGGGGCCGGGAGACCCTTGTGGGCCTGCCAGTCACCGGTGAGCTTCAGGATGGCGAGGACGGCCTCGGTCGGCTGGGCGCCGACGGACAGCCAGTACTGCGCGCGCTCGCCGTTGACCTCGATGCGCGAGGGGTTGTAGGTCGGCTGGTAGATGCCGATCTCCTCGATCGCGCGACCGTCCCGGCGGGTGCGAGCGTCGGCGACGACGATGCGGTAGTGCGGGGAGCGGATCTTGCCGAGGCGCTTGAGCTTGATCTTGACTGCCACTGGAGTGGTGTCTCCTGAACTTGACGTGGTTGGGCACTTTGAGATGCCACGTGGGGTTGCGGTACTCGGATGCCCGATGGACGCGTCAGCCGGAGGAGAGAGGGGTCCTATGCGACTGTCGAGTACAGCTGTCCATTGTGCCATACGCCCACGGCACGCCCGCCCGCGCGGGGTCGGGAGGTCCGGCCGGGCGGACCTCCCCGCGTCCGGGTGACACCCGGGCCCGCGGCGGCGCGCGGACCCGGCGGCACGATCGCCCTCACGGCCCTGCGCCCCGTCGTCGTGCCGGCGGCGTCAGGAAGCCGCCGCGGTGGCGACCTCCGGGATCCGGAAGGGCTTCATGCAGCCGCCGCACACGATCGGCGCCTGGGCCAGTACGGAGGGGACCACGCGCACGTTGCGCCCGCAGTCGCAGACGGCCTTGACGCGCACGCCGCCGCCCGAGGATCCGTGCCGGGCGGCCGGACCGCGGAAGCTGCGCTTGGTGTCGGCCGCGGTGGCGACCGTATGGGCCTTCAGGGCGCGCTGGAGCCGCTCCATGGTGGGGCGGTAGCGCTTCTTCGCCTCGGGGTTGAGGGTGACCAGCGAGAAGCCGCTGCTGGCGTGCGGCTCGTCGGAGTGGTCCAGCCCCATCTCCTCGGCGATCGCGAGGAATCTGCGGTTGTGGTAGCGGCCGGCTCGCGAGGTGTCCCGGACGCCGCGGGCTGCGGCGATTCCGTGGACTGCCTCGTGCAGCAGTCGCTCGAAGGAGAGCGCCGCGCCACAGGCGGACGAGGACTCTCCGATCAGGGACTCGGGCGCGGCAAGGTCAGGCAGCTCGGGGTGGTACCGCTGAATGTCGGCCCACGCCTGCGCCAGCTCTGCGGCGAGAACAGGTGGTGTCGTGCTCACGTCGTGACAACGAGCCGAGGGGCCTCGGTGTTCCGATTCCGGGCCATTCCAAATTTTTTGCACGTACCAGTCAGTTCACTCTGATGCGTCCTGACGAGGACGGGTGCGTCGATCCCAGGAGGAGTCGGTACGTAACGCCGACGGACAAAAACCAGCCCCCGGCGTGCGGCCGTTCGCCGCGCGCCGGGGGTGCCGGTGTCGATCAGTAGGAGCGCGCGACGATCGCGAGCGTACCGGGGGCGTCGTCGGCCGTCGGCACGGACCCGTCCTCGGCGATCAGGCAGCGTACGGAGACGGCCTGCTCGGCCAGCTTGGCCTCGCCCTCGGGACCCAGGTCGGCCCACGGGATGCGCGCCCAGCCGCCGGCGACGGCGGCCTCGGCGGCCTCCTCGATGGTCGCGACGTCCGTGGTGCGGGACTCGCGGCGCTCGCGGGACTCGCGCAGCAGCTGCGCCTGGTCCTCGTCGAGGACCTTGGGCAGCAGGTCGGCGAGCTCGTCGATGTTGACCGGGGTCTTCCCACCGGGGATGCGGCGGGCGAGCATCGCGGTGCCGGCCTCCAGGTCGCGGGGGCCGATCTCGATGCGGACCGGTACGCCCTTGAGCTCCCAGTCCACGGCGCGGCGACCGAAGGGGGTGTCGACGCGGTCGTCGACGAACACGCGCAGGCCGGCGGCCTTCAGGCGGTCGCCCAGCTCGCGGACCTTGGCCACGGCCTCGTCGCCCTTGATCGCCATGACGACGACCTGGACGTGCGCCAGGCGCGGCGGGACCCGCAGACCGTTGTCGTCGCCGTGGGACATGATCAGACCGCCGACCATGCGGGTGGAGACGCCCCAGGAGGTCTGCCAGACGAGCTCCTGCTTGCCCTCCTTCGACAGGTACTGCGTGTTGAAGGCCTTGGCGAAGTTGGTGCCCAGCTCGTGGCTGGTGCCCATCTGGAGGGCCTTGCCGTCGCCCATCATGCCCTCGAGGGTGAGGGTGTTGATGGCGCCGGCGAAGCGCTCCTTGGCGGTCTTGCGGCCGAGCACGACGTCGATGCCGAGCACGTTCTTCATGAAGTCGCCGTAGACCTCGGTGTGGATGCGCGCGGCGTAGTCGCGGGCGTCCTCGTACGTGGCGTGGGCCGTGTGGCCCTCCTGCCAGAGGAACTCGCTCGTGCGCAGGAAGACGCGGGGGCGCATCTCCCAGCGGACCACGTTGGCCCACTGGTTGATCAGCAGGGGCAGGTCGCGGTAGCTCTGGACCCACTTGGAGAAGTAGTCGTTGATGATCGTCTCGGAGGTGGGCCGGACGACGACCGGCTCCTCCAGCTCCTTGCCGCCGCCGTGCGTGACGACCGCGAGCTCGGGCGCGAAGCCCTCGACGTGCTCCGCCTCACGGGTCAGGTAGGACTGCGGGATGAACAGCGGGAAGTAGGCGTTCTGCGCGCCGACGCCCTTGATGCGGGCGTCCATCTCCTGCTGCATCCGCTCCCACAGGCCGTAGCCGTACGGTCGGATGACCATGGTGCCGCGGACCGGACCGTTGTCGGCCAGCTCGGCCTTGTTGATCAGATCCTGGTACCAGCGGGGGAAATCCTCCGCCTGCGGGGTGAGAACGGGTGCCTTTGCCATGGCGCGAATGGTACGGCGCCCGGCGCGTCGAGCGTGAATCGGGTGGCGCGCTCCTATGGACGCGGGGGCGAATGGGGAGTTCTCTGGCAACGGGGGCAAGGGGGCGAGACGGAATCAGGAGCGCTCTTTCGATGACACCGACGCCGACGGCGACGCTCGTCGCCCGGGACTGGGCGGAGATCCAGGAACGGATGCTGGTACCGCTGTACGAGGCGGTCTACGACCGGCTGGAGATCGGGCCGGGCGACCGGCTGCTGGGTTTGGACTGCGGGGCCGGACTGGCCCTGCTGCTGGCCGCCGGGCGCGGGGCCGCCGCCACGGGTGTGGAGGCGGATCCGGCGCGCCGGGCCCTCGCGCGCGAGCGGCTGTTGGAGGTGGTGGCGGCTCCCCCGGTGCCCACGGCGCCCGGAGCGCGCCCCTACGACGTCCTGCTGGCCTTCTCGCCCGCCCCGGGGGCGCTGGCCGCGGCCCTGCCGACGGTGCGCCGGGGCGGTGCGGTGGTGCTGGCCGACTGGGGCCCGGCGGAGCGGTGCACGGTCCCGGCGGTGCTGGGCGGCGGCCCGCGGGCCCGGGACCTCGACGCGGCCGTGGCGCGGGCCGGGCTGGTGCCGGACGGCTCGGGGCGGGTGTTCTGCCCGTTCGGGTACGCCGACGCGGACAGCGCCGTACGGGGCCTGCTGTCGACGGGGCTCTACGACGGCGCGGCCGATCCGGCCCTGGCGGAGAAGGAGCTCGCGGAGGCGCTTCACCCGTACGAGCGGACCGACGGCGCCGTCTGGCTGCCGAACATCTTCCGGTACGTCGTCGCCCGGGTGGCGTAACGGGCCCGGGACGGCCGACCGCCCGGGCTACTTGATCAGCCGGGGGATGCCGGCGGCCTCGTACGCGGCCCGCTCGTCCAGGGTCTCGTTGGCGAGCAGCGCCTCGGCGAGGGCGTCGAGTTTGGGGCGGTGCTCGCGCAGGAGGCGGCAGGCCTCCTCGTAGCACTCGTCGACGATCCGCCGCATCTCGTGGTCCACGGCGTCGAGGGTCGCGGGGGCGGCGGAGAGCCCGTAGGCGCTCTGGGCGTCGGAGGGGATCGCCGTGAGCCGGCCGATGCGCTCGCTCATGCCCCAACGGCCGACCATGCCGCGGGCGATGTTGGTGACCTGTTCGAGGTCGCTCTCGGCGCCGGTGGTGATCACGTCGTAGACCACGTGCTCGGCGGCCATTCCGCCGAGGGCCCCGATGATCCGCCCGCGCAGGTAGGGCTCGGTGTACGCGTAGCGGTCCGCGTCCGGGGTGGACAGGGTGACGCCGAGCGCCCGGCCCCGGGGCACGATGGTGATCTTGCGTACGGGGTCGGCGCCGGGCTGGACCATGCCCAGCAGGGCGTGGCCGCCCTCGTGGTAGGCGGTGCGGCGGCGCTCCTCCAGGGGCATGACCAGGGGGCGTTCGGCGCCGAGCTGGACCTTCTCCAGGGCGTCGGAGAGGTCGGCCTGGGTGACGGCGTCCTGCTTGCGCTTGACGGCCAGCAGGGCGGCCTCGTTGGCCAGGTTGGCGAGTTCGGCGCCGGTCATGCCGGGGGTGGTGCGGGACACCTGCGCGAGGTCCACGTCGGGCCCGAGCGGGATGTCGCGGGTGTGGATGCGCAGGATGGCCTCGCGGCCGGCCTTGTCGGGCGGGGAGACGGCGACCGTGCGGTCGAAGCGTCCGGGGCGGGTGAGGGCGGGGTCCAGGACGTCGGCGCGGTTGGTGGCGGCGAGGACGACGACGCCCTCGGAGCCGGAGAACCCGTCCATCTCGGTGAGGATCTGGTTGAGGGTCTGCTCGCGCTCGTCGTGGCCGCCCATGGCCGCCGAGCCGCCGCGGGCCCGGCCGATGGTGTCGATCTCGTCGATGAAGATGATCGCGGGGGCCACCTTGCGGGCCTCGGAGAAGAGTTCGCGGACCCGGGAGGCGCCGACGCCGACGATCATCTCGATGAACTCGGAGGCGGAGGCCGAGAAGAACGGCACCCCGGCCTCGCCCGCGACGGCGCGCGCCAGCAGGGTCTTGCCGGTGCCGGGCGGGCCGGCGAGCAGGACGCCGCCGGGCATGCGGGCGCCCATGCGGTGGTATTGCTGCGGGTTCTTGAGGAAGTCGACGACCTCGCTCAGCTCGCCCTCCACCTCGTCGATGCCGGCCACGTCCTCGAAGGTGGTGCGCTTGCCGCCCTCCAGCTCGACGGGTTTGGGCGGGGTCTTGCGGCCGAGCGCGCCGGCGCCGCCCATGGCGGATCCCATCCGGCGGGCGATGAGCAGCCACAGGCCGACCAGGAGCAGCATCGGGGCGAGCGAGATGAGCAGGTTGGCGAGGAAGCTGCGCTGTTCGACGACCGGGGAGGCGGTGACGGTGACGCCCTTGGAGGTGAGGCCGGCCCAGAGCTGGTCGTCGGCGAAGGCGGGGCGCTGGGTGACGAACTTGGTGTAGTCGCCCTTGCCTCCGGGGACGGGCCGCGCGCTCTTGAGCTCGCCCTGGATGGCGTCGCCCTTGGAGTAGATCTTGGAGACGTTGCCGTCGGTCACCTGTTTGCTGAACTCGGTGTACGAGATCGTGGGTCCGTCGCCCTCGTTGAAGAAGGACAGGACGACGTTGGTGATCAGGTAGACGATCAGGGCGGCGAGGATCAGTCCGCGCCAGCCGCCGGGCATCTTCTTCTTGGGCGGCGGGGCGGGCGGGGCGCCTTCCGAGCGCCAGGGGGTGTCGGCCCGGTCGCGCGGCGGTACGGGGGTGGGGCTGGGCACGGGGCCTCCTTATGCCGTCCTCCCGGCCGACCATAAGCGACAAATCGACTGCCTGCCCGCGCGGGGACGGAGGGCCGGGGCCGACGCCCACCGGGGCCGGGGGCCGACACCTTCCGGGGTGGGGGGCCGGGAAAGGCCGAGGGCCCCGGCCGGGGGGACCGTATCGGTCACCGCCCCGGCCGGGGCCCTCGCGCGCGACGCGTGCCCGCCGCGCCCGTCCCCGCTACTTCATGAACTTCTTGAACTCGTCCGGCAGGTCGAAGTCCTGGCCCGGCTGACCGCCGCCCGCCGGGAGGCCGAACGGGTTGCCGGCGGGCTCGATCGCCTGCGGACCCTGTTCGCGCCGGGCCGCGGCCGCGGCCTCCTCTTCCTTGCGCTTCATCGGGTTGCCGCTCTTGCGCTTGCCCTTGGCCTGCTTGACCTGCTTCTTCTGCCGGCCGGGGCCGCCGCCCATGCCCGGGATGCCGGGCATGCCGGGCATGCCGCCGCCCTGGGCCATGCGGGACATCATCTTGCGGGCCTCGAAGAAGCGCTCGACCAGCGCCTTCACGGCGCTGACCTCGACACCGGAACCCTTGGCGATACGGGCGCGGCGCGAGCCGTTGATGATGTGCGGGTCCTGGCGCTCGGCCGGGGTCATCGACTTGATGATCGCGGCCGTGCGGTCCACGTCGCGCTCGTCGATGTTGTTGATCTGGTCCTTGATCTGGCCCATGCCCGGCAGCATGCCGAGGAGCTTGGAGATGGAGCCCATCTTGCGGACCTGCTCCATCTGGGCGAGGAAGTCGTCGAGCGTGAACTCCTTCGGCCCCTTCGCCAGCTTGGCCGCCATCTTCTCGGCCTCGGCCTGGCTGAAGGTCTTCTCGGCCTGCTCGATCAGGGTGAGCATGTCACCCATGTCGAGGATCCGGCCCGCCATGCGGTCGGGGTGGAACGCGTCGAACTCGTCGAGCTTCTCGCCGTTCGAGGCGAACATGATCTGCTTGCCGGTGACGTGCGCGATGGAGAGCGCGGCACCACCGCGGGCGTCGCCGTCGAGCTTGGAGAGCACGACGCCGTCGAAGCCCACGCCGTCGCGGAAGGCCTCGGCCGTGTTGACCGCGTCCTGACCGATCATGGCGTCGACGACGAAGAGGATCTCGTCGGGCGAGACCGCGTCGCGGATGTCGGCGGCCTGCTGCATCAGCTCGGCGTCGATGCCGAGGCGACCGGCGGTGTCGACGATGACGATGTCGTGCTGCTTGGTGCGGGCGTACTCGACGGAGTCCTTGGCCACCTGGACCGGGTCGCCGACGCCGTTGCCGGGCTGCGGCGCGTAGACCGCGACGCCCGCGCGCTCGGCGACGACCGAGAGCTGGTTGACGGCGTTGGGGCGCTGGAGGTCACAGGCCACGAGCAGCGGGGTGTGGCCCTGGCCCTTGAGCCAGAGGCCGAGCTTGCCCGCGAGGGTGGTCTTACCGGCACCCTGGAGACCCGCGAGCATGATCACGGTGGGGGCGGTCTTGGCGAAGCGCAGGCGCCGCGTCTCGCCACCCAGGATCGTGACGAGCTCGTCGTTCACGATCTTGAGGACCTGCTGGCCCGGGTTCAGGGCCTTGCTGACCTCTTCACCGCGCGCGCGTTCCTTGACGTTCGCGATGAAGGCGCGGACGACCGGAAGGGCGACGTCGGCCTCGAGGAGCGCGATACGGATTTCCCGGGCCGCGGTGTCGATGTCAGCCTCGGACAGCCGGCCTTTGCCGCGCAGGCCCTTGAAGGTATTCGCCAAGCGGTCGGAGAGCGTATCGAACACGGTGGTCGCGATTCCTCGGGTCGGGGGTGTTGTGGTCGCCCCCAGGGTATCGGGCCGCCGGGCGGGCCCGCCCCCGACCGTCGCGAAGAAGGTACGGGGGCGATCCCGCCGGGCGGTGTCCGGGCGGGCGGGGGCGCTCAGCCCAGGGCCTCCTGCACCCTGCGGGCCAGGGCGCCGGCCTCGGGCGGGGGCAGGGGCTTGCCGTCGGCGTCCACCACGTAGAGGGTGTCGACGGCGTCGGCGCCCAGCGTGGAGACGTGCGCGCTGCGCACCCGCACGCCGGCCGATTCCAGGGCCCGCCCGATGCGGTGCAGCAGGCCGACCGCGTCGGGGGCCCGCACCTCCAGGACGGTGGCCAGCGAGGAGACGTCCGGGACGGCCGTGACGCGGGGCGGCGGCGGGACCACCCCGCGCCGCCTCGGGTACGCCGCCTCGCGGTCCGCCAGCTTCGCCGGGACGTCGAGGGAGCCGTCCAGGGCCCGTACGAGGTCGCGGCGCAGCCGGGAGGCCTCGGGCAGGGCGCCGAACTCCGCCGCGACCCGCCACCGCAGGACGAGGACCTCCCCCGGCAGGTCGGACAGCTCCAGGGAGCGCAGGTCGGCCGCCCGTACGGTCAGCCGGTGCAGGGCCAGCACCCCGGCCACCGCCGGGAGCACCCCGGGTTGGTCGGGGACGGCGACGACGAGTTCCACCCCGACGGCCTCGTCCTCCTCCCTGCGGGCGTGCAGCGCGAGGACCGGCTCCCCGGTGCGCAGCGCCTCCACCGCGAGCCGTTCCTGGTCGGTGGTCGGGATCTCCGGTTCCGGGGCGGCGGGCGGGGCCCCGCTGAGGACGGCGGCCACCCGGGCCACGAGGTCGGCGACGAGGGAGGCCCGCCAGGTGCTCCAGGCGGCCGGGCCGGTGGCGAGGGCGTCGGCCTCGGTGAGGGCGTGGAGGATCTCCAGCGTGCCGGTGGACCCGACGGCTTCGGCGACGGCCCGGACGGTGGCGGGGTCGTCGAGGTCCCGCCGCGTGGCGGTGTCGACGAGCAGCAGGTGGCGGCGTACGAGCGTGCCCAGGACGGCGGTGTCGGCGGCGTCGAAGCCGAGGCGGACGGCGACGTCGCGGGCGATGGTCTCGCCGGCCACCGAGTGGTCGCCGGGCCATCCCTTGCCGATGTCGTGCAGCAGGGCCGCCATCAGCAGCAGGTCCGGGCGGCCGACCCGACGGGTCAGGGCCGAGGCCCGCACGGCCGTCTCGATCAGGTGCCGGTCCACGGTCCAGGTGTGCACCGGGTTGCGCTGCGGCCGGCACCGTACGCGTTCCCAGTCGGGCAGCAGCCGGGCGATCAGCCCCTCGGCCTCCAGGGCCTCCCACACCCCGACGGTCGGCTCGCCCGCGCCCAGCAGGGTGACGAGCTGTTCCCGGGCCTCCGCCGGCCAGGGCACCGGCAGCGGCCGGGCCTGCGCCGCGAGCCGGCGTACGGCGTGGAGCGAGACGGGCAGCCCCGCCTGCGCCGCGGCGGCGGCGAAGCGCAGGGGCAGGACCGGGTCCCGGTCGGGGCGGGCGGCCAGGGCGAGGACGGCCTCCCCGTCGGACTCGACCACCCCTTCGGCCAGCGGCGCGCGCTCGGCCGCCGGGACCCCCCGTGTCCCCAGCAGCCCGCGCAGCCTCGGCCGGGCGGCCCGCGCCCGCAGGACCCGACCGACCTCGCGCCAGGTGACGTCGCCCGCGTACGCGACGACGCCCGCCGCCTCGTACACCTCGCGCAGCAGGGCGTCGGCGTCGAGCATCCCCAGCCGGGCGGCGACCTGGGGCTGTTCCTGGAGGGCGAGCCGGTCGGTCGCCCGGCCCGTCACCAGGTGCAGGGCGTCCCGGGCGTCGAGCAGTCGCCGCCGGGCCTCGGCCAGTCCCTCGCGCGGGGCGTCGGCCAGCCAGGACGCGGCGACGGCCCGCAGCGCCGTGACGTCCCGCAGGCCGCCGCGGGCCTCCTTGAGGTCGGGTTCCAGCAGGAAGCGCAGTTCCCCGGAGCGTTCGGCCCGCTCCCGGCACAGGGCGTGCAGCGCGGGCAGCCGCTTGGCGGCCTGGTTGCGCCAGTCGGCCAGGATCGAGGTGCGCAGCCCGGCGAGGAGCCCGGCGTCCCCGGCGACGAGCCGCGCGTCGAGCAGGCCGAGGTGGGCCTTGAGGTCCTCGGCGGCGGTGCGGCGGGCCTCGGCGGGGGTGCGTACGGAGTGGTCCAGCGCGAGGCCGAGGTCCCACACCGGGTACCAGAGCCGGTCGGCGAGCGCGGCCAGCGCGCCCGGGTCGGCCTTGCCGTCGTGCAGGAGCAGCAGGTCCAGGTCGCTGCGCGGGGAGAGTTCGCCCCGGCCGTAGCCGCCGACGGCGACGAGGGCCGCGCCCCGTACGCCGCTGTCGCGGGCGGCCGGGGCGAACAGTCCGGTCAGCCAGCGGTCGGTGAGCCCGGACAGGGCGGAACGCCGGGCGGGCCCGGGCCGCGACTCCTGTCCGAGGAGTCGCAGCCGGGCCTCGGCGTATCCGCCGGCTCCCGAGCCGTCCGGTCCTTCGACCGGGTCGGTGGTCGTGTTCTCGACACTCGTCACCCAGGAGCTCCCGTCACCTAGAGCGCGTCGGCGCCGCGCTCGCCGGTGCGGACCCGTACGACCGAGTCCACGGGGACGCTCCACACCTTGCCGTCGCCGATCTTGCCGGTGGCGGCGGCGCTGACGATCACGGAGATCAGTTCCTCGGCGTCGTCGTCGTCGACGAGGACCTCGATGCGGATCTTCGGGACGAGGTCCACGGTGTACTCGGCGCCCCGGTAGACCTCGGTGTGGCCGCGCTGGCGGCCGTAGCCGCTGGCCTCGGTGACGGTCAGGCCCTGCACCCCGAAGGCCTGGAGGGCTTCCTTGATCTCGTCCAGCTTGTAGGGCTTGACGATGGCGGTGATCAGCTTCATGCGTCGACCTTCTTGCTCGCGGCGGGTGCGGGGGCGGCAGCGGCGGTGGAGCGGAGGGAGGCGCCACCGCCGGCTCCGCTGAAGTCGTAGGCGGTCTCGGCGTGCTCGGCCTGGTCGATGCCGGAGACCTCGACGTCCTCGCTGACGCGCATGCCGATGGTCTTGTCGAGGAGCAGGGCGAGGACGGCGGAGACGACCAGGGAGTAGGCGAGGACGGCGAAGACGCCGATGGCCTGCTTGCCGAGCTGTTCGAGGCCGCCGCCGTAGAAGAGGCCCGCGGCGTCGGACTGGACGCCGCCGGTGGCGAAGAGGCCGACGAGGAGCGAGCCGGCGATGCCGCCGACGAGGTGGACGCCGACCACGTCGAGGGAGTCGTCGTAGCCGAAGCGGTACTTCAGGCCGACGGCCATGGCGCACAGCACACCGGCGATGGCGCCCACCGCGATCGCGCCCAGCGGGCTGACGGAGCCGCCGGCGGGGGTGATGGCGACGAGGCCGGCGACCGCGCCGGAGGCGGCGCCGAGGGTGGTGAAGGAGCCGTGGCGCAGCTTCTCGTAGGCGAGCCAGGCGAGCATCGCGGCGGCGGTGGCGACCTGGGTGTTGACGAACATGACGGCGCCGATGCCGTCGTCGTTGCCCAGCCAGGAGCCGGCGTTGAAGCCGAACCAGCCGAACCACAGGAGGCCGGCGCCGAGCATCACGAGCGGGAGGCTGTGCGGGCGCATCGGGTCCTTCTTGAAGCCGACGCGCTTGCCGATGACGAGGATGACGCCGAGGGCGGCGGCGCCCGCGTTGATGTGGACGGCGGTGCCGCCGGCGAAGTCGATCACGCCGAGTTCGAAGAGCCAGCCGCCGGCGCCCCAGACCCAGTGGGCGACGGGGAAGTAGACGACGGTCACCCACAGCGCGGTGAACAGGACCCATGCGCCGAACTTGACGCGGTCGGCGAGGGCGCCGCTGATCAGGGCGGGGGTGATGACGGCGAACATGAGCTGGAAGACGGCGAAGACGTAGACCGGGATGGTGTAGCCGTCCCAGAGTTCGGTCAGGCCGATGCCGCTGAGGCCGACGTAGTCGGCGTTCCAGCCGATGACGGAGCCGATGTCGGAACCGAAGGCGAGGCTGAAGCCGTAGAGCACCCACAGGATCGTGACGATCCCCAGGCTGACGAAGCTCATCATCAGCATGTTGAGGCTGCTCTTGACCCGGACCATTCCCCCGTAGAAGAAGGCGAGTCCCGGGGTCATCAGCATGACCAGGGCGGAGCAGATGAGCATGAACCCGGTGTTCGCGGCGGAGAGCGTGGGCGCGTCTGCCGCGAGGGTCGTGATGGCTGATGCCATCGGCGTCTCCTCGTCGTCGGTACGTTCGCGTGCGGGCGACCGTGGAACCTCGGCGGCGCGGGGGCGGGCGGCCTGTGGGTGGGCCGGCCGCGCCGGCCGGTTATTGGCCATGAGATTCGCGCAGGCCGGTTTCCGGCGGCGCCGCCGGTTGTTTCGCGGCGGTGACGAAGAGGTCGGACGTGTTACGCGTCCATGAACGGGCCCGGGCGCGCGACGGGCCCCGGCCGGGATCCGCCGGCCCACGGGCCGGACGGCCCGGACGGCTCATACGGCCTCGGCGGCCTCGGGCAGGCGGGAGGCGAGGAGGTCGGTGAGGCGGACGACCTCGGCGACGTCGCCGTATTCGCGGGCGGCGGTGTCGACGGTCTTGCGCAGGCGGGTGTTCACCCGTTCGGAGCGCACCTTTCGCGCCACGTCGAGGGCCTGGTCCACGAGGACGGTGGCCTGCTCGGGTTCGCGCTGGAGGAGGTGGACGGTGGCCATCCCGACGAGGTTGAGGGCGTACGAGCGCTGGTGCACCTCGTCCTTGGCGAAGAGGTCGACGGCCTTCTGCATGACCGGTTCGGCGAGCGAGGCGTAGGTGGGGCTGCGGCCGGCGACGTAGGCCAGGTCGCGGTAGGAGTGGGAGTTCTCGCCGTTGAGTTCGGCCTCGGAGAAGAAGCCGATCCAGTCGGGCTCGGGCTCGTCCGCGAAGACGATGTCGGAGAAGGTGTCCTCGGCCATCCGGACGGCCCGCTTGCAGCGGCTGGGCTGGCCCATGTTGGCGTAGGCGCGGGCCTCCATCGCATACAGCATGGCCTGGGTGCGGGGGCCGGCGCAGTCGCGGCTGCCGTACTGGGCGAGGTGGATGAGTTCCAGGGCGTCCTCGGGGCGGCCGAGGTGGATCATCTGGCGGCTCATGTTGGAGAGGATGTACGAGCCCAGGGGTTTGTCCCCGGCCTCCTTGGCGGCGTGCAGCGCGAGGACGAAGTACTTCTGGGCGGTGGGGTGCAGGCCGATGTCGTAGCTCATCCAGCCGGCGAGTTCGGCGAGTTCGGCGGCGACCTTGAAGAGGCGCTTGGTCACGGGCGCCGGGTGGTTCTCCTGGAGCAGGTCGGTGACCTCGTGGAGCTGTCCGACGACGGCCTTGCGGCGCAGGCCGCCGCCGCACTGGGCGTCCCACTGGCGGAACATGACGGTGGTGGCTTCGAGGAGGTCGAGTTCCGGTTCGGACAGCCGGGGCGGCCGGTGTCCCCCGAGGCCCGTCGGCCCGCCCTCGGGGCGGAGCCCCGGGTCGGCGACGGGGACCGGCACGAGCCAGCGCTGCATGGGTTCGATGAGGGCGGGGCCGGCGGAGAGGGCGAGCGAGGTCCCGAGGAAGCCCCGGCGGGCGAGCATCAGGTCGCTGCGGGAGAACTCGCTGAGCAGTTCCACCGTCTGCGGGCCGGCCCAGGGCAGGTCGACGCCGGAGACGGAGGGCGTCTGGTGGGCGGTGCGCAGGCCGAGCTGTTCGATGGCGACGACGGAGCCGAAGCGTTCGGAGAACAGTTCGGACAGGATCCGGGGCACCGGTTCGCGGGGCTGTTCGCCGTCCAGCCAGCGGCGCACGCGGGAGGTGTCGGTGCTGATGTGGTGGGCGCCCATCTGGCGGGCCCGGCGGTTCACCTGACGGGCGAGTTCGCCCTTGGACCAGCCGCTGCGGACGAACCAGGAGGTCAGCTGGTCGTTGCGGTCGGCCGGGTCCCCGCTCGTACCGCTCGTTCCGCTTGCGCCACTGCCGCTCACTGGAACGCCCCCATCCGCATCGCGTCTTCACACGAAACCCTGGCCGGGACGGCCACCTCCGCCGGCGACCTTCACAGGTCCTCCACGGATTGCCTCCGGCATACCCACGGCCTGCCCAGCCCTTCGGGCTCGTGCACCGAAAGTAATCCTACGATCACCCCGTCGGCGAGGTCGATTCCAGAAACGCCACCATTCGCCACCCCTTCGAATGAACTCGCCACCGGCCAGGCGCGATTCACTTGACACCACGGCGAAACGGAACGGTTGGACGGGAGTGCGCCGGGGCGCGCGCGGCGAGGAGTGCGCCGTCGCCCCCCGGTGGAAGGCGCACCGCACCCGGTCTCCGAGGAGGTCTCGCCGACGTCGTAACCACCGACGCGTCCGACCCGTTGGAGGGGGCATGGGCATGGGCTTCACGATCGGCGGCAGCCGCGGCACCAAGGAGTTCCGTTCCGGCGCCCGGCGCCGCGGGCGGACCTCCGAGTGCACGGCGGTGGCGGAGTACACCGGACTCTGGGGTTGGGACGCGGTCCCCGGGGCCCGCGCCGCCGCTCCGGCCCGCGACTGCTCCTGCGGTCATACGAACTGCGGTGCGCCGGGGGCGCATCCGCTGGACTTCGCTCCCACCGTCCCCGCGGGCGCCACGCTCGACGAGGTCGCGGAGATCTGGGGCGAGTATCCGGGCGCCTCGATCCTGTTGCCCGTCGGCCGCTCCTTCGACGTCATCGAGGTCTCCGCGGAGGCGGGCCGCCGGGCCCTGGTCCGGCTGGAGCGGATGGGCCTGCCGCTGGGCCCGGTCACCGTCACCCCCGACCGGCGCGCCCAGTTCTTCGTCGCCCCGGGAGCCGCCGCCGAACTGCCCCGGCTGCTGTACCGCATGGGATGGGACGACGCCGATCTGGACCTGCGGGCCCTGGGGCAGGGCGCCTTCCTGACGGCCCCGCCCAGCGATCACGCGGGCCTGGGCCCGGCCGACTGGCTGCGCCCGCCCGCGCTGGACCGCGCGGGCGGTCCCCCGCAGGCCCGCCTGCTGCTCGGCACCCTGGCCTACATCTGCCACCGGTTCCGCCACTGAACTTCCGCCCCGTGCGGCGCGACGGCGCCGTGTTGCACCGTGCCCCCGCGTCCGGATCGGACGGCGGGGGCACGGGTGCGCGCGGGGGTCGGTGCGCGGGGGCTGTCGGGGGCTGCGTACGGGGGCGGTCGGAGCGGACGGGGCGGGGACACGTACCGGCGGTCTCCCCGGGGGTGCTCAGTCGCCGATGAGGGCGTCGACGAACGCCTCCGGCTCGAAGGGGGCCAGGTCGTCCGGGCCCTCGCCGAGGCCGATGAGCTTGACCGGGACGCCGAGCTCGCGCTGGACGGCGACGACGATGCCGCCCTTGGCCGTGCCGTCGAGCTTGGTCAGCACGATGCCGGTGATGTCCACGACCTCGGCGAAGACGCGCGCCTGGGTCAGGCCGTTCTGGCCGGTCGTGGCGTCGAGGACGAGCAGGACCTCGTCCAGCGGGCCGTGCTTCTCGACGACGCGCTTGACCTTGCCGAGCTCGTCCATGAGGCCGGTCTTGGTGTGCAGGCGGCCGGCGGTGTCGATGAGGACCACGTCCGCGCCCTCGGCGATGCCCTCCTTGACCGCGTCGTAGGCGATGGAGGCGGGGTCTCCGCCCTCCGGGCCGCGCACGGTGCGGGCGCCGACGCGCTCGCCCCAGGTCTGGAGCTGGTCGGCGGCGGCGGCGCGGAAGGTGTCCGCGGCGCCGAGCACCACGCTGCGGCCGTCGGCGACCAGGACGCGGGCCAGCTTGCCCGTGGTGGTGGTCTTGCCGGTGCCGTTGACGCCGACGACCATCACGACGGCCGGAGTCTCGACGCCGCTCTCGGTCTTCACGGCGCGGTCGAAGTCGGTGCCGACGAGGGCGACCAGCTCCTCCTTCAGCAGGGCGCGCAGCTCGGCGGGGGTGCGGGTGCCGAGCACCTTGACCCGCTCGCGCAGGCGCTCCACCAGTTCCTGGGTCGGCGCGACGCCGACGTCGGCGATGAGGAGGGTCTCCTCGATCTCCTCCCAGGTGTCCTCGTCGAGGTGCTCGCGCGAGAGCAGCGTGAGCAGCCCCTTGCCGAGCGAGTTCTGGGACCGGGCGAGGCGCGCGCGCAGCCGGACCAGGCGGCCGGCGGTGGGCTCGGGCACCTCGATCTCGGGCGCGGCCGGGGCCTCGGGTTCGGCGACGGCGGGTGCCTCGGGAGCCGCAGCCTCCGCTTCGGGGAGGACGACCTCCTCGATCGTGCGGCGGGGTTCTTCCGCCGTCGGTGCGGCGTCCTCCCCCACCTGCGGTTCGGCGGGCGGGGCAGTGATGGTCGGCGTGCTCGGCGGCGCCGTGGGGGGCAGCTGCTTCTTCTTGCGGCTGCTGACCACGAGCCCGCTGATCGCGCCGACCGCGACCAGGGCGATGACTACGGCAAGGATGAGGATTTCCATAACGCTCCCAGTATCGGCCACCCCCACCGACCTTTCGGAGGAGCACAGGAGGGTATTAGTCCTCTATTTGTGGTTTTCAGGGCGAATCTACGATGATGGGCGACTCCCCCTTCCTCCCCCACGGAGTAGCGCATGCCTGCCGAGCCCGCCGAAGGCGCGATATCGCCCGCCCTCGACCGTGCCGTGGACCACACCGCCGAGAAAGCCGTCGAGACCCGCGGGCTGGAGCCCGTGCCCGACGAAGAGCGCGGCGGGCGGGTCCGCGAGCTCGTTCCCACCTGGGTCGCCGCGAACATCAGCGTGCTGCTGCTGACCATGGGCGCGGGTCTGGTGATCTTCAACAAGCTCAACATCTGGCAGGTGCTGGTCGTCGCGCTGGCGGCGCCCGTGCTCTCTTACGGGATCGTCGGACTGATCTCCATCGCGGGCAAGCGCGGCGGGTCTCCGGGCATGGCGCTGTCGCGGGCCGTCTTCGGGCAGCGCGGCAACCTCTTCCCCGGGGCGCTGATCTGGGTGGCGCGCTGGGGCTGGGAGACGATCAACGCGGTCAGCGGCGCCTACGCCGTGCTGACGGTGCTGGACCTGCTCTTCGGGATCAAGAGCAACACCCCCCTCATCGTCGTCACCCTGCTCTTCTTCGTGGGCTGCACCTTCGTGGTCTCCGGGCTGGGGATCAACGCGCTGCGCGTCTGCTCCAAGTGGTCGACGTACCTCTTCGGCGGTTTCAGCGTGCTCGTCCTCGGCTACCTGGTCTTCACCACCGACTGGGCCGCCGTCCTCGACAAGCCGGCCGGCTCCACGGCGATGATGATCGCCGGCATCGGCACGATCGCGGCGGGCGGCATCAGCTGGGTCCCCTCCGGTCCGGACTTCACCCGCTACCTGCCCCGCACCGCCTCGTCCAGGGCGATGGTCGGCGCGACGATCGGCGGCGCGGGCGTGGTCGTCCTGCCCATGGTGCTGATGGGCGCCGTGATGGCCGTCGGCACCCCGGACCTGGCCACCGCCCAGGACCCGGTCTCCTTCATCGGCGAGCTGCTGCCGACCTGGATCGCGGTCCCCTACCTGCTCATCGCGCTCGTCGGCATGCTGCTGATCAACTCGATGTCCATGTACTCGGCCGGCTTCACCGCGCAGACCCTGGGCATCAAGGTGCCGCGCGCCTGGGCCGTCAGCGTGAACGCCGTCATCAGCCTGGTCTTCGGCTTCCTGCTGATGGTGGTGGCGACCAGCTTCTTCGGCTCGTTCATCTCCTTCCTCACGCTGCTGGCGGTGGCCTTCTCCGCCTGGATCGGCGTCTTCGGCGTCGACATGCTCCGCCGCACGACCTACGACGGCCCCGCGCTGCTCGACACCACCCCGACCAGTGCCTACTGGTACAAGGGCGGTTTCGCCTGGCAGGCGATGACGGCCTGGGGCGTGGCCCTGGTGGTGGGCACCCTGTTCACCGAGGTCGACTGGTTCACCGGGCCGCTGGCCTCCACCTGGATCGGGCGCAACGGGCTGGGCTGGGTCGCGGGCATCCTGACCTCCGCCCTGCTGTACGCCGTGCTCCCCCGCACGCCCGCCCCGCCGGCGACGGCCTCGGCGGACGACGCGGCCCGCGAGCCCGCCGGATCCCTGTCCAACTGACGCCACGTCAGCTAACGTCCCCCTTCGCCCACCACCACCTCCGGCGAAGGGGGACTCCTCCATGCCCATCACCGTGGCCCGGTTCAATCTCGTCGACCCGAACGGCACTCCCGAGAGCCTCTCGGCCCGTTACCGGGAGGCGCTGGAGATGACGCGCTACGCGGACGAGCACGGGATCGACACCGTCCAGACGGAGGAGCACCACGGGACGGACAACAACTGGATGCCCTCCCCGTTCGCCTTCGCGGGCGCCGTCTTCGGCGCCACCCGCCGGATCGCGGTCACCGTCTCGGCGATCATCGGCCCGCTGCACGACCCGCTGAAGGTCGCCGAGGACATCGCGGTGCTGGACCTGCTGAGCGGCGGGCGCCTGGTCACGGTGGCGGGGATCGGCTACCGGCCGCGGGAGTACGAGCAGCACGGTGTGGAGTGGGGTCGGCGCGGCCGGCTCCAGGACGAGCTGCTGGAGACCCTCCTGGCGGCCTGGACCGGCGAGCCGTTCACCTTCCGCGGCAGGACCGTACGGGTGACCCCGCGCCCCTTCACCCGGCCGCATCCGCTGCTGCTGGTCGGCGGCAGCTCCGAGGCGGCGGCCCGCCGGGCGGCCAGGCTCGGCCTGCCGTTCTTCCCGAGCGCGCACCTGCCGGAGCTGGAGGCGTACTACGTCGAACGGCTGGCGGAGTACGGGACGGAGGGCTTCTGCATGATGCCCGCCCCCGAGACCCCGCTGCTGCACGTCGCCGAGGACCCGGACCGGGCCTGGGCGCTCTACGGGCGGCACTTCCTGCACGAGGCGGCGACGTACGCCTCCTGGCAGTCGAAGGACATCCGCAGCGCGGTGCGTTCGGGCGCCCGCACGGTCGAGGAGCTGCGCGCGGAGGGCGTCTACCGGATCCTGTCCCCGGAGCAGGCGGTGGAGTTCGCCCGCGGCGCGGGCGAGGCGGGGAACCTGGTGCTGCACCCGCTGTGCGGGGGCATGCCGCTCGACGAGGGCTGGCGGAGCCTGCGGCTGCTGTGCGAACAGGTGCTGCCCCGGCTCAAGGACTGAGCGGGGGCAGCACCCGGGGAGGAGAGGGGTGGTGGCGGGGGATGGTTACCCCATCTCCTCCAACGCCTTGCCCTTGGTCTCCGGCACCCATTTGAGGATGAAGGGGATCGAGAGCACGGCGAAGACGGTGTAGATGACGTAGGCGCCGGACAGGTTCCAGTCGGCCAGGGTCGGGAAGCTGACGGTGATCAGCCAGTTGGCCACCCACTGGGCCGCCGCGGCCACGCCGAGGGCGGCGGCGCGGATGCGGCCGGGGAACATCTCGCCGAGCAGCACCCAGACCACCACGCCCCAGGAGAGGGCGAAGAAGAGGACGAAGAGGTTGGCCGCGACCAGGGCGACGATGCCCTGGGTGTGCGGCAGGGTGACGTCGTCCCCGGTGCCGGTGGTGAAGGAGAACGCCCACGCGGCGGTGCCCAGGGAGAGGGCCATGCCCACCGAGCCGATGAGGGCGAGCGGCTTGCGGCCGAGGCGGTCCACGAACACCATCGCGATCACCGTGCCGATGATGTTCACGACGGAGGTCTCGAAGGAGTACAGGAACGAGGCGCTCGGGTCGATGCCGACCGACTGCCACAGCGAGGAGCTGTAGTAGAAGATCACGTTGATGCCGACGAGCTGCTGGAAGACCGACAGGCCGATGCCGATCCAGACGATGGGCAGCAGCCCGAACCGGCCGCCGAGCAGGTCCTTGAAGGTGGACTTGTGCTCGGAGCGCATCGCGTGGTCGATCTCCGCGACCCGGGCGTCGATGCCGGTGCCCTCGACCTCGGTGAGGACCTTCTTGGCCTCGGCGGTGCGCCCGACGGAGATCAGGAAGCGCGGTGACTCCGGGATCGCGAAGGACAGCAGGCCGTAGAGGGCGGCGGGGACGACCATCACGCCGAGCATCCACTGCCAGGCCTCCAGGCCGGCGAGATCGCCGCGCTGGTCGCCGTCGGCGAGGTTGAGGATGCCCCAGTTGACGAGCTGCGACACGGCGATGCCGATGACGATCGCGGCCTGCTGGAAGGAGGCGAGCCGACCGCGGTAGGCGGGCGGGGAGACCTCGGCGATGTAGGCGGGGCCGATCACGGAGGCCATGCCGATGCCGAAGCCGCCGACGACCCGCCACAGGGCGAGGTCCCAGAGGGCGAAGGGCAGGGCGGAGCCGATGGCGCTCGCGGTGAAGAGGACGGCGGCGATCTGCATGCAGCGGATGCGGCCGATCCGGTCGGCGAGGCGGCCGGCGGTGGCGGCGCCGAGGGCGCAGCCGATCAGCGCGGCGGCGATGACCTGGGCGAGGGCGGAGGAGCCCACGTCGAAACGGTCCCGGATGGCGACGACGGCGCCGTTGATGACGGAGCTGTCGTAACCGAAGAGGAAACCGCCCATCGCGGCGGCAGCGGTGATGAAGATGACGTGCCCGAGGTGTTCGGGCTGCGACGCGCGTCCGCCGCCGGGCGGTACCTGCGCTGTGCTGCTGGTCAAGGTGAGCTCCGTGGGGGGTTTTGTCCGTTCTCCTTAGTGGCGCACAGGTAAAGATCGGGCACCACTCGAAGTCGGGAGACAGCGGAGCGAGCCTATGCGTTCATTTCCTGAAGTCAATACTTCGTAAGAAGGTCGTGTTACCTGACTTCTCCAGTGATTGGATTCAGCTCTTGAACTCGAAGGTGCGCAGACGCCGGTCCCGGCGGGTCAGCGCAGGCGCTGGCTGATGACCTTCGAGACCCCGTCGCCCTGCATCGAGACGCCGTACAGGGCGTCCGCGACCTCCATCGTCCGCTTCTGGTGCGTGATGACGATCAGCTGCGAGCTCTCCTGGAGCTCGACCATCAGCCGGATCAGCCGCTGGAGGTTGGTGTCGTCGAGCGCGGCCTCGACCTCGTCCATCACGTAGAAGGGGCTGGGGCGCGCCTTGAAGATGGAGACCAGCAGCGCCACGGCCGTCAGGGAGCGCTCGCCGCCCGACAGCAGCGACAGCCGCTTGACCTTCTTGCCCGGCGGGCGGGCCTCGACGTCCACCCCGGTCGCCAGCATGTCGTCCGGGTCGGTGAGCACGAGCCGGCCCTCGCCGCCGGGGAACAGCCGCGAGAACACCCCCTCGAACTCCCGGGCGGTGTCCCGGTAGGCCTCGGTGAAGACCTCCTCCACCCGCCGGTCGACCTCCTTCACCACCTGAAGGAGGTCGGCCCGCGTCTTGCGCAGGTCGTCCAGCTGCTCGCCGAGGAAGCGGTGGCGCTCCTCCAGCGCCGCGAACTCCTCCAGGGCGAGCGGATTGATCTTGCCGAGCTGCTGGTACGCGCGCTCCGCGGCCCGAAGCCGCTTCTCCTGCCGTTCGCGTACGAAGGGGCCCGGCCGGTTGCGCGGGTGCTCCGGATCCTCCGGCAGCTCCTCCCCCTCGGCGGGCGGCGACGGCGGAACGGGCTGGTCGGGGCCGTACTCCGCGACGAGCGCGGCCGGCTCCACCCCCAGCTCCTCCAGCGCCCGCGTCTCCAACTGCTCGATCCGCAGCCGCTTCTCGGCGCCCAGCACCTCGCCCCGGTGCACCGAGTCCGTCAGCCTGTCCAGCTCGTCCTTCAGGTCACGCCCCTGCCCGCGGGCCTCGCCGAGCTCCTTCTCCCCCGCCTGCTGAGCCGACTCCGCCGCCGCGCGCTCCCCTTCCGCCCTACCGAGCGACACCTGGAGGTGCGCCAGCAACTGCCGCGCCCCGTCGGCCACGGCCCGGCCCACCGCGGCCTCGTGACGCAGCCGCAGGCGGCGCCGCTCGGCCCGCGCCCGGGCCTCGCGTTCGGCCCGCGCGCCCCGGTCCAGCGCGTCCGCCCGACCGGCCAGGCCCTTGACCCGTTCCTCGTGCGTACGCAGTTGGAGCCGGGCCTCCATCTCCGTCTGCCGGGCGTTCGCCCCGTCGGCCGCGAGCCGGTCCCGCGCGGAGCCGTCGGGCTCCTCGGCGACGGGCATCTCCTCCACCGCCGCGAGCCGCTCCGCGCACTCCTCCACCTCGATCCGCGTCCGCTCCAGCGTCTCCTGCGCCGAGGCCGCGGCCCGGGCCGCGCGTTCGGCCTCGCCGGCGGCCCCCTTCGCCTGCCCGGAGAGCCCTCCGAGCCGCTGCGCCACGCCCGCGCGGGCCCGCTCGCCGGCGCGGCGGCGCTCGGCCGTCTCCTCGACCCGGGCGGCCGAAGCGGCGCGGTGCTCCCGCGCCGCCTCCTCGGCCCCGGCCAGTTCCCCGCAGCGGGCCTCCAGTCGCTCCAGTTCCGCAGCGGCCTCGTCGACGGCGGCCCGGACCTCGATGAGACTGGGCGCGCCCGCGGAGCCGCCGTGCGCGAAGTGCGCGCCGAGCACGTCCCCGTCGGCGGTGACCGCGACCAGCCCGGGGTCCTCGCCGACCAGCGCCTCGGCCTCCTCCAGCGAGCCCACCACGACGTGGTCGCGCAGCACCCAGGCCACGGCCCGGCACAGCTCGGCGTCCCCGCCGACCAGCGAGGCGGCCTCCCGACCCACCACCGCCGTACGGGTGAACGCGCGTGCGGTGGCGTGCGCCGCGCCGGCCGCCGCCTCCGCGCCGGGTGCCGGGGCGGGCGACCCGGCGCCCTCGGGCTCGGGCTCGCCGGCCGCCGCCGGGACCGGGGCCCGACCGGCCGTCCCGGGCGAGGCCTGCCCCGGGAGCAGCGCCGCGGGCGGCGCGACCAGGAACCCGGCCCGCCCCGCGTCCGTGTCCCGCAGGTGGCGGATCGCCGCGGCGGCCGCCCCCGGCGAGGCCACGGCCACCGCGTCGGCGGCGGCCCCGAGCGCGGCGGCCACGGCGACCTCGTGCCCCGGGGCCACCGTCAGCCGCTCCGCCGCCGGGCCGAGCAGCCCGACCAGCCGTTCGCGCGCGGCGAGCACCGCCCCCGTACCGTCCTTGCGCCGCAGCCCGAGCGCCAGGGCGTCCCGGCGCGCCGCGACGGCCGCGCGGGATCGCTCCGCCCCGGCCAGCGCCTCCCGGGCCGCGCCGAGGACCGCCTCCGCCTCGACCAGCTCCGAGCGGGCCCGCTCGTGCTCCCCCTCCGCGTCGGGGTCGCCCAGGCCGTCGACCTCCTCGGCCAGCGCCTCGTACTCCTCGCGGGCCGCCACCGCCCGGGCCTCG
The DNA here is from genome assembly GCF_040650855.1 of Streptomyces sp. NPDC048606. Taxonomy (NCBI): domain Bacteria; kingdom Bacillati; phylum Actinomycetota; class Actinomycetes; order Kitasatosporales; family Streptomycetaceae; genus Streptomyces; species Streptomyces sp. NPDC048606. The sequence continues at coordinate 124,130 of NZ_JBEZIB010000019.1, forward strand.
GCCTCCTCCCGGGACGCCACGAGCCGCTCGATCTCCGCCTGCGCGGCGCCCGCCCGCGAGCGGGCCGCGCCCAGGCGCCCCGTCAGTCGGGCCAGCTCCTCGCGCCGGTCGGCGAGGGCCCGGGCCGCGTCCCGCAGGCGCCGTTCCTCCTCGGCCAGGGCCCGCTCCAGCTCGGCGCGGTGCCCGGAGGTGTCCTCCAGCGCCCGCCCGGCCGCCTCCAGGGCCGCCGTCAGTTCGGCCTCCTGCTCCCGGATCCGGGCCGCCTCGCGCTCCATGTCCTCGGGGTCGCGACCCCGGCGCTCCTCCTCCACCGGCGCCGAGGCGCTGCGGACGCGCGCCTCGGCCAGGGACTCGGTGCCCCGGACCCGTTCGGCGAGCTGCGAGAGTTCGTACCAGGTCTGTCGGGCCCGCTGGAGCCGGGGCGCGAGCCGCCGTACGGTCTCCTCCAACTCGGCTTCGCGCCGCGCGGCCTCCGCGAGCCGGCGCTGCGCCGATTCCCTGCGCTCCTTGAGGGCCGCCTCGTCGGCGATCTCCGCGTCCAGGGCGGTGCGCAGCGCCACCAGGTCGTCGGCGAGCAGCCGCAACCGGGCGTCGCGCAGGTCCGCCTGGATGACGGCGGCGCGGCGGGCGACCGCGGCCTGGCGCCCCAGCGGCTTCAACTGGCGGCGCAGCTCGTCGGTGAGGTCCTGCACCCGCGCGAGGTTGGCCTGCATCGCGTCGAGCTTGCGCAGGGCCTTCTCCTTGCGCTTGCGGTGCTTGAGGACGCCCGCGGCCTCCTCGATGAAGGCGCGGCGGCCCAGCGGATCGGCGTGCAGCACGGAGTCGAGCCGGCCCTGCCCGACGATGACGTGCATCTCGCGGCCGATGCCGGAGTCGGAGAGGAGTTCCTGGATGTCGAGTAGCCGGCAGGTGTCCCCGTTGATCTGGTACTCGCTGCTGCCGCCGCGGAACATGATCCGCGTGATGGTGACCTCGGCGTACTCGATGGGCAGCGCGCCGTCGGAGTTGTCGATGGTGAGGGAGACCTCGGCGCGGCCCAGGGGCGGGCGGCCCGTGGTCCCCGCGAAGATGACGTCCTCCATCTTCCCGCCGCGCAACGTCTTGGCCCCCTGCTCCCCCATGACCCAGGAGAGCGCGTCCACCACGTTGGACTTGCCCGAGCCGTTCGGGCCCACGACACAGGTGATCCCCGGTTCGAAGCGAAGGGTCGTCGCGGAAGCGAAGGATTTGAAGCCACGCAGGGTCAGGGACTTGAGGTGCACGCCGCCGGACTCTACCTCTCGCGTTCGGTTTCGCCCGTGAAGGTGCAGGGCACACCAAACGCCAAAGGAAAGGGACCGCCCGAAAGAACGAAGGGACGCCGGAGCGTCCCTTGCAGATCAAGCGGGGCTGGAATCAGGTGACGAATGCGCGCGGATCAGGTGAGCGCAGGCTCCGCCTGGGGTACGTCGAGGTCGATGCTGTCCAGCAGCGAGTCTCCGTGCTGAGCGGCGGCCGCGTTCAGTGCGTCGTTCTCGGACTGGATTCGCCCGAGCTCGGACTCGAGGTCCTGGACGCGCTGCTGAAGCCGTCGCATCTCGGCGAGGAGTCGCGGGTCGGAACCGCCGACGTAACCGAGAAGCGCCTTTGCCATGATGGATGGTCCTCCACACTGAGTGACCGACCGAAGCGGTGTGGGTCGTGAGGGAATCGCACCCGCGGATGTCCGACAGCGACTGTCAGTCACTGCGCTTGGTACTGCCAACACTGCCAAACAGCTCAGGTGCGCGGGGCTTCCAGCGTCTCACCAAAAAGTTTGACGGTCAACACGATCACGCCCCGTATCGGCGGGCAGCCCGGCCCGCACAAGGGGCGCAGAGATCATCCTCGTCTCCGAGCCTTCCACGGATCGAGCGGGACGGCAACGCCTCGTCGGTGAATGCGCAGTTCCGACCGCATGCGGACCGTCCCGCGATCCGATCAGTTCATGATCGGTCGATTGATCACCGGATCGCGAAGCCGTCGTAGCCGCCGCGCGGCGTCCCCCAGATCTCCGTCACCCCGTCCACCCTCCCGGGCGTGTCGCCGGAGCGCAGCCACTCCAGCAACCGGTGGCAATTCTCACGTTGACCTTCGGCGACCACCTGCACTCGACCGTCGTCGAGATTGAGCGCGAAGCCGACCATCCCGCCGATCTCCAGGGCATTGGCCCTGGTGAACCAACGGAAGCCCACTCCCTGTACACGACCGCGCACCCACGCGGTCATGCGGACATCTTCATTCATGCGTGAACGCTAACCGGGCAAACGAATTCGTGGATCATCGCCCCCCTGGCGTATTGGGCTACAGTCCCCCACCAGCACATCGCCCGTTCGGGTGAGCAAAGAACGACTTCGCAGGAAAGGGCGGCCGCCGATGGGACGCCACCGTCTCCCCTCCCCGCCGCAGGGCGGCGGCAGGCGCCGCGCCGTGGTCCGGGGCGGCCTGCTCGGCGTGTCCGTCGCCGTGGCCCTCGGCACGGCCGCCGTCACGACCGGCTTCGTCCCGGTCGGCGGTTCCTTCCCCTACGTCGGCACGGACTCGGCGAGCGAGCCGCAGGCGCGACCGAAGCCCTCGGCGAGCGCCGCGGGCCGGGCCCCGGTGGAGCAGGGCGGCCTCGCCAACCTCTCCGGCCGGGCGTCGGGCGGCCCCAATCCGGTCGGCCCGTCGGCCTCGAAGGCCCCGTCGGCCTCCGCGTCCGCCTCGGCCTCCGCCTCCCCGTCGGCCTCGCCCTCCCCGTCGGCCTCGGGATCGTCGTCCCCCGCGACCTCACCGTCCCCGGCCGCCTCCCCCGTCGCCGGAGAGCCGACCAAGGCGCCGGTCAAGGAGCCTGCCAAGGAGCCGGAGCGGCCCCCCACGACGCAGGCCCCCCGGCCGCCGGCCCCGAAGCCGCCTGCGCCCAAGCCCTCCGCCTCACCCTCACCCTCCGCCTCCGAGTCCGCCCCCGCGGACGGGCAGGCCGCCGAGGCGGCGGCCGTGCTCGCCCTGGTGAACCAGGAACGCGCCCAGGCGGGCTGCGTCGCGGTCCGGGCCAACCCGCCACTGGCCGCGCTGGCCGGGGCCTTCAGCCGGGACATGGCCGCGCGGGGCTTCTTCGACCACACCGACCCGGACGGGAACACCCCGTGGAAGCGGGCCGAGAACGCCGGCATCGGCGGCCTGGGCGGCGAGAACATCGCCCGCGGTCAGGGTGACGCCGCCTCCGTGATGCGGGCCTGGATGAACAGCCCGGGCCACAAGGCGAACATACTCAACTGCGAATTCCGCACCATGGGCGTCGGCGTCCACTTCGGCGCCGGCGGCCCCTGGTGGACCCAGGAGTTCGGCTTCTGATCACCCCCGGGCCGCCTGCTTCGGCGGCCCGGACGAGACCGACCCGGTCAGGCCGCGACGAGCGACAGCGCGGCGCGCCCGGCGAGGAGCACGCGCGCGTGCTCCGCGACCCTGCGGCCCAGGTGCTCGGCGGTCGCGACGTCCGCCGCGTGCACCGCGTCCACGCCCCCGTCGGAGTCGGTCTGGGCGGCGGCGCCGGAGAAGAAGCCCAGGCGGTTGAGGTCGTCCTCGGAACCGGTGCTGGAGTTCCAGCCCGGCTTCAGGCCCAGGTTCACCCAGCTCATGGAGTGCTGCGCGGCCAGCGTCTGGAAGTACTGGAGCGTGTGGAGCTTGTCGCCGCTCTTCGAGCCCGAGTTCGTGAAGCCGGCGGCCACCTTGTCCTGCCACACGTCGCCGAACCAACGCTTCGAGGTGGCCTCGGCGAAGACGTGGAAGGCGCCGGACGCGGTGCCCATGTAGGTCGGGGAGCCGAAGACGATCGCGTCGGAGGCGTCGAGCAGCGCCCAGCCGGCCTCGTCGATCTCGTCGACCTTGATCAGGTGGACGGTGGCCCCGGTGGCCGCGGCGCCGGCCCGGACGGCCTCGGCGACGACGGCGGTGTGCCCGTAACCCGAGTGGTAGGCGATCGAGACGACGGGGGTGGGGGTGGTCGCGGACATGGTCGTGCTCCTCAGGGTGGTGCGAGGCGTGGGGTGGCGTCGCCGAACCGAGCAGCGACGAGACCAAGAGAAGCACTAACTTTTAGAAAGCGCAAGCAGACGGTTAGCGCTACCCGGAGGTACGCTTGACGTCATGGAGACCCCTGTCCGCACCGAAGCGCCCTCGCCCGACCTGCCGTTCGACGTCTTCGCGCGCGCCTGTCCCTCGCGGGAGACCCTGGAGCACGTCACCGGCCGCTGGGGCAGCCTCACCGTCGGCGCCCTGCGCGAAGGGCCCTGCCGCTTCAACGAGCTGCGCCGCCGCGTCGACGGCGTGAGCGAGAAGATGCTCTCGCAGACCCTGCACGCGCTGGAGCGCGACGGCATCGTCCTGCGCGAGGCGCAGCAGACGAACCCGCCGCGCGTCGACTACGAACTGACCCCGCTCGGCCGCGAGGTCGCGGACCGCCTGCTCGCCCTGATCCACTTCCTGGAGGGCAGCATGGACGAGGTCCTGGAATCCCGGCGGTCCTACGACGCCGCGCGCGGCGCCCGCTGACAGCGCGGGCAGAAGTAGCTGGACCGGTTCATCCAGGCCCGCCGCCGCATCGGGGTCCCGCAGCGCCGGCACGGCTCGCCCTCGCGCCCGTAGGCGTCGAGGGACCGGTCGAAGTACCCGGATTCGCCGTTGACGTTCACGTAGAGGCTGTCGAAGCTGGTGCCGCCGACGTCCAGCGCCGCGGTCATGACCTCGCGCACGTGGGTGAGCAGCTCCGCGCTCTTGGGTCGGGTGAGGGAGGCGGTGGGCCGCTCGTAGTGCAGCCGGGTGCGCCACAGCGCCTCGTCGGCGTAGATGTTGCCGACGCCGCTGATCAGCGACTGGTCCAGGAGGGCCCGCTTGACGGTGGTGCGCCGGGCCCGCAGCGCGAGGTGGTAGGCCCCCTCGTCGAACAGGGGGTCCAGGGGGTCGCGGGCGATGTGCGCGATGACGTCGGGCAGGTTCTCCGCGCTGCCGGGGACGGTCTCGTGCAGCGAGAGCCCGCCGAAGGTCCGCTGGTCGACGAAGCGCAGCTCGGTCCCGGCGGCGTCGTCGAAGCGCACCCGGATCCGCAGGTGCTTCTCGTCGGGGGCCCCGGCCGGCTGCACCAGCAGCTGCCCGCTCATCCCGAGGTGCCCGAGGACGGACAGCTCGCGTCCCTCCAGCGGCAGCCACAGGTACTTGCCGCGCCGCATCGGCACGCCGATGGTCTGCCCGGCCAGGCGGTCCGCGAAGTCGGCCCCGCCCGCGAGGTGGCGGCGTACGGCCCGGGGGTGGAGCACCTCGACGGAGGCGACGGTGCGACCGGCCACCCACCGCTCCAGTCCGCGGCGCACCACTTCGACCTCGGGCAGCTCGGGCACGGTGTTCCTCCGGGGGGATGGCAGTGGACGCGGTGCGGGGAACAGAAGACCCCGCCGCACCGGGGTGCGACGGGGTCACTGTAAAAGAAAGCGATCAGGCTTCCGGAGTCGGGTCGGCGGGCGTCGGCGTCCCGTCTCCCTCCGCCGGAGCGGCTTCGGTCGCGGCGGAGGCCGCCGCGATCCGCTCGTCCGCGGCGGCGCGGATCCCGCGCCAGGCGGACTCCGCGGCCTGCTGTTCCGCTTCCTTCTTGCTGCGGCCGGTGCCGGTGCCGTACGAGACACCACCGACGCGGGCGGCAGCGGTGAAGGTCTTCTCGTGGTCCGGACCGGTCTCGGTGACCAGGTACTCCGGAACACCGAGGCCTTCGGCGGCCGTGAGCTCCTGGAGACTGGTCTTCCAGTCCAGGCCGGCACCGAGGTTGGAGGACTTCTCGATGAGCGGGTCGAAGAGCCGGTGGACCAGCTCCGAGGCCGCGTCGAGGCCCTGGTCGAGGTAGACCGCGCCGATCACCGCTTCCAGGGTGTCGGCGAGGATGGAAGCCTTGTCCCGGCCGCCCGTGCCCTCTTCGCCCCGGCCGAGCCGGATGAAGGAGCCGAGTTCGAGGCCGCGCCCGACCTCCGCCAACGCGCGCGAGTTGACCACCGCGGCCCGCAGTTTGGCCAGCTGGCCTTCCGGCAGGTCGGGGTGGGTGGTGTACAGCGTGTCCGTGACCACCAGGCCCAGCACGGAGTCCCCGAGGAACTCCAGGCGTTCGTTGGTGGGCAGACCGCCGTTCTCGTACGCGTACGAACGGTGGGTCAGCGCACGCACCAGAAGGGCGGACTCGAGTCGATACCCGAGCCGCCCTTCCAGAAGCGTGTGGGACGAGGCCGCGTTGTTACTGTCTGCCTGCTTCTCAGCGTTGGACAGCTCAGACATTGCGCCTCTCACCAGCCGCTCAGACCTCGAGGACCTGGCGCTTGTTGTAGGTGCCGCAGCTCGGGCACGCGATGTGCTGGAGCTTCGGCTCCTGGCAACGCTCACACGAAACCAGGGTGGGGACCGCAGCCTTCCACTGCGACCGGCGGTGGCGCGTGTTGCTGCGCGACATCTTCCGCTTCGGAACAGCCACGGCTACTTCTCCTGCTTCTCGGCGGCGCTCTGAACTCCGTCAGACGCAGTGCCGCTCATGTTGTCCTTCTCGACGCCCTGATCGGTGACGAGTCCTTGCAATGCCGCCCAACGGATGTCGACGGCGTCATGGTGGTGGTCCGGGTCGTCGTTCAGGCCGAGCCCGCAATCGGGGCACAGTCCGAGACAGTCCTCCCGGCACACCGGCTGCATGGGCAGTGCGAGCACCACCACATCGCGCAGCACGGGTTCGAGGTCGAACAAGCCGTCCTCGAGGAAGAGCGTGTCCTCGTCGTCCTCGGCGTCGTCGGCCGGCTCCGCGTGAGAGCGGCCCCGGTCGTCGGCGTCAGGGTACGAGAACATCTCCTGGAAGTCCGCCTTGAGCTCACGCTCGACGGCCTCCAGACACCTTACGCACTCTCCGGCGGCCGAGCCACGGACGGTGCCTGTGACGAGCACCCCTTCCATGACCGACTCCAAGCGGAGGCTGAGCTTCAACGGGGTGCCTTCCGGCACTCCGATGACACCGGCGATACCGAGGTCCGCCGGCGCGTCGATCTCGCGGGAGAGCCGCTGCATGGCACCAGGACGCCGACCCAGCTCGTGCGTGTCGAACACGAGGGGGTTGCGGTGGTCGAGGCGGGTGTTCAGGGCCGTTCCTGCTTTCACAGATCGCTGAAGATCAAAGACCTGCCGCGCAAACGAAGGCCGCTTACGGGCAGCATGGATCGCGGTGCATACGCGCGACCGAAGAGCCAGGATACCCGGCGATGCGCCCTGCGCCCAATCCGGGCTAACGCCCCTGCTCGTACCGGCGCAGCTGCTCCAGATCGATCATGCCCGTGTCGAAGAAGCCGGTCTCCTCCGCCCCGGGCCGCTGCCCGGGGGCGGCGTACGGGTCCGACTGGTACCCCGCCCCGTAGGGCTGCTGCCCGTAGGCCTGACCCGCGTAGGTCTGCCCGTCGTAGGTCTGCCCGGCATGGTTCTGCCCGGCGTGGGTCTGGTCCGGGTAGCCCTGACCGGCGTACGTCGGGCCCGCGTAGGGGTCCTGGGCGGCGTAGGGGTCCTGGGCGGCGTACGCGTACGGCTCCTGCACGGCGTACGCCTCCTGCCCGGCGGCGACCGGCTGCGGTTGCGGCTGCCCGGCGTACGGGGCGTGCGCGTCGTAGGGGTCGTACGCCGGCGGGGCCCCGGCCGCGGGGAACGCCGGGGCGGGATCCGGCTCGGCCAGGCCTGCCAGGAAGTCCGCGTCGCTGACCGCACGGGCCCTCCGGCTCCCGGCCGCCTCGGCGCCGAGGTCGTCGGTGGGCACCCGGCCCAGCAGCTTCAGCCGACCCCGACCGACGGCCTCCAGGGTCTTGGTCAGCACCGCCTCGAAGGTCGCGAGCTTGGTGTCGACGTAGGCGTCCGCCCGCTCCCGCAGCACCCTCGGGTCCTCGCTCCGCTCGGGGACGTGCGGGTCGGGGACGCCCTGCTCGTCGAGGCCCGGGCCGCGCCCGAGGAGCTTCTCGCGGCCCCGGCCCACGGAGCCGATGGTCTTGCCGAGGACGACCTCGAAGTTGGCGAGCTTGCTGTCGACGTACTCGTCGGCCTCCGCCCGGATCCCCTCCGCCTCCCGACGGGCCTCCTCCAGGATCCGGTCCGCCTCGGCCCGCGAGCGCCGCGCGATCTCGGTGTCGGAGACGAGCGAGCCGCGCCGGGCGTGCGCGTCCTCGATGATCCGGTCCGCCTCGCGGCGGGCCTCCTCGACCATCCGTTCCCGCCCGCCGATCACCTCGCGCGCCTGGGCGAGGGAGCCCGGGAGGGCCTCGCGCAGCTCTTCGAGACGTTCGAGGAGCTCCGCGCGGTTGACGACGCAGGAGGCCGACATGGGCATGGACCGGGCGCCGGCGACGGCCGCGACGATCCCGTCGAGCTGCTTCTGTACGTCCATGGTCGCTCGCACTCTCCCTGCCCCCGGGTGGGGTTCCCGGGACGGCCGCAACGGCTGAGGGGACGACTGTAGGGCCGCGGGGAGGGGCGGCGGGGCGGTCCGGGCGAAGCTCACCCGGACCGCCGTCGGATCACCTCTCGCCGAGCCGCTCGACCAGGGCCGCGTGCACGTGCGCGGGCAGCAGGTGGGCGACGTCCCCGCCCCAGGCCGCGACCTCCTTGACCAGGGAGGAGGACAGGAAGCTGTAGGTGGGGTTGGTCGGCACGAACAACGTCTCGACGCCGGACAGACCCATGTTCATCTGGGCCATCTGGAGTTCGTAGTCGAAGTCGCTGACGGCGCGCAGGCCCTTGACGATGGCCGGGATGTCCCGCTGCTTGCAGAAGTCGACGAGCAGGCCGTGGAAGGACTCGACCTCCACGTTGCCGTAGTCGGCGGTCGCCTCGCGGATCAGTTCGATCCGCTCCTCGACGGTGAACAGCCCCTTCTTGGACTGGTTGATCATCACGGCGACGTGGACGACGTCGTAGAGCCTGGAGGCCCGACCGATGATGTCGAGGTGCCCGTTGGTGATGGGGTCGAAAGACCCCGGACAGACGGCGCGGCGCAACTGAACTCCCTCGATCTCCCGTGCGGGCATCATGACTCTTCGCGACCGTGGACGGCGCGCCCGTACCAAAGGGTGCCTTCGCCGTACTTGCGCGACCGCAACGGCTCGAACCCCTCCGGCCACGGGAACGGACCGCTCCTCGTGCTGCGCTCCACGGTGACGAGCGCGTCCTCCGTGATCCAGCGATTGGAGCGGAGTGTGAGGAGGATCTCGCCCAGTTCGGCGTGCTCCACGGCGTACGGCGGGTCCAGGAAGACGATGTCGTACGGGTCCCCCTGGGCGGTCGCGGCCACGACCTGTTCGGCCTTGCCGGCCCGGAATTCGGCGCCCGGCAGGCCCAGCGTCCTGATGTTGTCGCGGATCGCCTTGGCGGCCTTGGCGTCGGCCTCGACCAGCAGGGTGTGGTCGGCGCCGCGGGAGAGGGCCTCCAGCCCGACTGCACCGGAACCCCCGTAGAGGTCGAGCACGCGGGAGCCCTCCACGCCGTGCAGCGACTCCCAGGTGGAGAAGAGCCCTTCGCGCATCCGGTCGGAGGTCGGGCGGGTGCCGGTGCCGGGCGGCACGGCCAGCCGCCGCCCGCCGGCGGTGCCGGCGATCACGCGGGTCATCTGGGGTCCTTCGCTGGGTGGGGGCGCGCGGGGGCGCGCGGAGGTGGTCTCGGGCCAACGATAGGTCGTCGCGCCCCGGAACGTCCGGGGCGGCCCCGCCCGCTCCCGTCGCCCGCCCCGCTCAGCCCTTCTCCAGGTACTGCTCCCGCTCGGTGTCCAGCAGCGCGTCGAGGGCGGTGCGCAGTCCGGGCAGGTGCTCCAGTTCGGGATCGGCGGCGACCACGCGCGTGGCCTCCTGGCGGGCCTGGGTGATGACCTCCTCGTCCTCGATGACGGCGAGCATGCGCAGGGAGGAGCGGACGCCGGACTGGGCCTGGCCGAGCACGTCGCCCTCGCGGCGCTGTTCGAGGTCGATGCGGGAGAGCTCGAAGCCGTCGAGGGTGGCGGCGACGGCGGCGAGCCGGGCGCGGGCGGGGCTCGCCTCGTGCATCTCGCTGACCAGCAGGCACAGGCCGGGGGCGGAGCCGCGGCCGACGCGGCCGCGCAGCTGGTGGAGCTGGGAGACGCCGAACCGGTCGGCGTCCATGATGACCATGACGGTGGAGTTGGGGACGTTCACCCCGACCTCGATGACGGTGGTGGCCACCAGCACCTTGACCTCGCCGACGGCGAAGCGGCGCATGACGTCGTCCTTGTCCGAGGGGTCCATCCGCCCGTGCAGGACCTCGACGGACAGTCCGGCGAGGGGGCCGCCCACGAGCTGCTCGGCGATCTCCAACACGGCGAGCGGGGGCCTGCGGTCGTCGTCGCCCTCGGCCTGCTTCTTCTTGGGCTCGTCCTCGCCGTCGCCGATGCGCGGGCAGACGACGTACGCCTGGTGGCCGTTCTCCACCTCTTCGCGGACCCGTTCCCAGGCGCGGGCGAGGAAGTGCGGCTTGTCCTTGGCGGGGACCACGTGGGTGGCGATCGGGGAGCGGCCGGCGGGCAGCTGGTCCAGGACGGAGGTCTCCAGGTCGCCGAAGACGGTCATCGCCACGGTGCGCGGGATGGGGGTGGCGGTCATGACGAGCAGGTGCGGGGGCTGCTTGCCCTTGGAGCGCAGGGCGTCGCGCTGTTCGACGCCGAAGCGGTGCTGTTCGTCGACGACGACCAGGCCGAGGTCGTGGAAGCGCACCTTGTCCTCGATGAGGGCGTGGGTGCCGATGACGATGCCGGCCTCGCCGGTGACCAGGTCGAGCAGGGCCTGGCGGCGTGCGGGCATCCCCATGGAGCCGGTGAGCAGCACCACCTTGGTGCCGCGGTCGGCGCCGCCGAGCATCCCGCCCTCCGCGAGCTCGCCCATCATCTCCGTGATCGAGCGGTGGTGCTGTTGGGCGAGGACCTCGGTGGGCGCGAGCATGGCGGCCTGTCCGCCGCAGTCCACGACGGCGAGCATGGCCCGCAGCGCGACCATGGTGTTGTGCGTCACGGTGAAGTTGTCGGTCACGTAGGCGTGGCTCGGATGCTCGACGCTGATGCACTGGACCGGCTTGGGGCCCACGTGTTCCACGGCCCGGATACCGCGCCGGAAAGTGTTGTACTTCGGCCTCGGTCGCATGCGTCCCGCCTTGCGCGGCAGCCGGAACGGCTCGAACTCCTCGGGCAGTGCGACGGACACGTTGTATGCCGACTTCTTGGGCAGCACGCGAGCACGTCCGCCGAGAGAGCGCACGAGCCAGGCCACGTCCTGCGCCAACCGGAGTGAAGCGGAACAGAACGAAATGCTCATTCCGTTCGCGGCCAGGGTCCCATCCGTGTCCATGAGCCCTTGAAGTACCGCCAAGCGGTCCTTGACGGGTGCGTTCTTGTACACGTCCGGAACGAACTTGTCGTGTGAGGTCGCGCCCCACAACCCCAGATCCCGCACCGCCTGGATGACGGGATTGCGTCGCGTGCCGCCCCTCGGCCCGCTCATACGGATCGTGTAGTCGCAGGTGGATCCGGGCACGGCGGCCATCTCGCAGTGCGGGGCGACCGCCGCCTCGACCGCGGCCAGGATCTCGTCGTCCGCGGTGGAAAGTCTCAGGTTGTGGCGGAAGGAACCGTCTCCGATGAGCACGCCCATCAGGTACGGATCGAGCGGCCGGGGGTCGTCGTTCCCGAGGTCCACGGGCACGGCCACCGGCAGGTACCACTTGGAAGAACCATTGGCCTTGTGGAGGTCCGCCCTGATCTCTCTCGTGGTCAACACCTTGGGTTGCTGACCACGGACCCACGCACAGCTCGTCCCGACGATCCACAGGTGTTCGTCATCGCACTCGACGGAGCTCCCGTCCGAGAGCACCACCCGCCACACTTCGCGTTCCCCCTGCGGAAAGACACCGCCCACGAGGCCGATCTCGCCGGACGGCACCACCACCTCGTCCCCCACCCCGATGTCTCCCATCGGTCGGAAACCCGTGGGCGTCAGCACCAGCGAGTCGAGGGGCTGCGCCTTGCCCGAACCGACCTCTCCCTGGAGGAGGCGGTGCATGGGGTGGCTGGTGGCGAGGTCGTCGAAGATCTCCTTCGAGACGGTGCGCTGGCCCTCGGTGAGGGTGAAGGGCAGCTTCGCGTCGAAGGCGTCGAGGATGCCGCCGGGGGTGGGGCGGCGGGGGACGGCCGGCAGCTGGGAGTCGGCGTGGCGGCGGCGGGCGAGGGCGACCTGGAGGACGAAGGCCTCGTCCCACTTGAGGCGTTGCCGGGCGTCCTCGATGTCGGCCTTCGTGGCCGGGCGGTGGATCTTGAGGAGGGCCTCGGTGAGGGGGATCAGGCCCCGGCCCTCGCGCAGGGCGGGGGGCAGGGGGTCCACGGTCTCCCGGGCGGAGGGCAGTACGGCGTCGACCGCCTTGGAGATCTTCCAGGACTCCAGCTTGGCGCAGGCCGGGTAGATCGGGATGAGTTGGCTCGCGAAGGCCGCCGCCGCGTCCCGGTCGGAGGCGTCCGCGCCGAGGAGTTCGTAGGCGGGGTGCGAGAGCTGGAGCTTGCGGTTGAACATGCCCACCTTGCCCGCGAACATCGCGCGGGTGCCGGGCAGCAGGTCCTTGTGCGGCTTGTGGACGCCGGCTCCGAAGAAGACCAGCTGGAGGCGGCCGTTGCCGTCGGTGATGGTGACCTCCAGGCGTTTGCCGCGCCCGCCGTTGAAGGTCAGGATCCGGGCGTCGGCGACCTGGGCGACGACCGTCACGTGCTCGTCGAGCTGGTCGGAGAGCTCGACGAGCGGCGTCAGTTCGCCGCGCTCCGCGTACCGCCGCGGGTAGTGGTGGAGCAGGTCCAGGGCCGTGTGCAGGCCGAGCTGTTCGGCCAGCACCTTGGCGGTGGCGGGGCCGAGGGTCTTCTTGAGGTCTTCGTCGAGCGCGGGCACGTGTTCCATTGCACACCATGGCGCCGACAAGCCCGCTATTCCACCCCGATGAGCAGGGGGGCCGAGTAGCGCCCGCCGCGGTAGGTGACGGTGTCGACGGCGAGGTGGCCGTGCTGGACGTAGGCCTCCAGGCGCCCGGCGAGGGTGTCGGGGACCTCGGGTCCGAGGACGAGGGTGACCAGTTCGCCGCCGGAGCCGAGCATGCGCCGCAGGACGGCCTCGGCGGTCTCGGGGAGGCCGGATCCGATGACGGCGACGTCGCCGTCGATGAGGCCGAGGACGTCGCCAGCCTGGCAGATGCCGGCGGAGGTGAAGGACTGCCGTTCGGCGACGGCCAGTTCCCCGTAGCGGGTGGCGCCGGCGGCGGCGGTCATGGCGACGACGTCCTCGTCAAAGCTGGCGTCGGGGTCGTGGACGGCGAGCGCGGCGAGGCCCTGGACGGCGGAGCGGGTGGGGATCACGGCGACCCGTACGCCGTCGGCGCGGGCCTTCTCGGCGGCGGCGGAGGCGGCGGCGCGCAGGTCGGCGGAGCCGGGCAGCAGGGCCACCTCGCGGGCGTGCGCCCGGTGGATGGCGTCGACCAGTTCGGCGACGGCGGGCGGCTCGCCGGGGCGGGCGAGGACGGTGGTGGCGCCGGCCTCGCCGCACAGCGCGGCCAGTCCCTCGCCGGGGACGACGGCGACGACGGCCCGCTGGGCGCGCGGGGCCACGGCCCGGCGGCGTTCGTCGCCGAAGTGGGTGATGCGGATGCGGTGGGGGCGCCCGGCGACGACCCCGGCCTCGACGGCCGCGCCGGGGTCGTCCACGTGCACGTGGACGTTCCACAGGCCGTCGCCGCCGACCACCACCAGGGAGTCGCCGAGCCCGTCGAGCGCCTCGCGCAGGGTGTCGACGGCGGCCTCGGGGGCCTCCAGCAGGTAGACGACCTCGTACGCCGGTCCGCCCTCGTCCTCGGCGCACGCCGGGCCCCCGCCCGGTACGGGCACCAGGCGGCCGGGGACGGCCCGCGCGTCGGGCTCCCGGCCGGACAGCGCCTGCCACAGGGCCCCGAGTACGGCGACCAGCCCGCAGCCGCCGGCGTCGACCACGCCGGCCCGGCCCAGCGCGGCCAGCTGTCCGGGGGTCTCGGCGAGGGCCGTGCGGGCCCCCTCGTAGGCGGCGTGGGCGACCTCGGCGACGCCGGCGGCGGCCTTCTCCGCCGTCCCGGCGGCGCGGGCGGCGGCTCCGGCGACGGTGAGCATGGTCCCCTCGACGGGGTGTGCGACGGCCCGGTAGGCCTCCTCGGCGGCGCGTTCCAGGGCCCGCGCGAGCAGCGGGCCGGGGGCGCGGTCGCCGGGGGCGGAGCCGAGGACGTCGGCGACGCCGCGCAGCAGCTGGGCGAGGATCGTCCCGGAGTTGCCCCGGGCGCCTATGAGCGCGCCGTGCGCGTAGGCCCGTACGGCCTCGGCGAGGGAGAGGGGCGAGGCTGTGTCCTCGGTCACGGAGTCCGTCGCCCGGGGGGCGCTCCCGGCGGCCCGGCAGGCGCCGGCCAGGGCGCGGTCGGCGGCCTCGGCGGTCAGGTAGAGGTTGGTGCCGGTGTCGGAGTCCGCGACGGGGTAGACGTTGATGGCGTCGATGTCCTCGCGGGCCCGGCCCAGCGCGGCCAGGGCCAGCGAGCTCCAGGTGCGCACGGCTTCGGCGTCGAGGGTGTGCGGCTCGGACTCGTGCGCCACCGGGCGTTCCTCCTTGTGCGGGCCAGGGTTCACCGCAGGGTAACGAAGGACTCCGGCCGGACCGGGCCCCCGGGGCGGAGCCCGGTCCGGACATGGTAGTTTTCTTGGACCGAAGCAGTCGTTGTATGCTGCTCAGGTTGCCCGTCGAGAGTCGGGACATTCATCCGGCAAGCCACTTCAGATCTCTGATTCCGGTGCGCCGGATTTCACTGTAATTGCATCTGAAGTCTTTGGAGTGACCTGTGGCTGCCAACTGCGACGTTTGCGCCAAGGGGCCGAGCTTCGGCAACAACATCTCCCACTCGCACCGCCGCACCTCGCGTCGCTGGAACCCGAACATCCAGCGCGTCCGTGCCGTGGTCAATGGGACGCCGAAGCGCCTCAACGCCTGCACCTCGTGCATCAAGGCCGGCAAGGTCTCGCGCTGACGCCTCTCGTCGTCGTAGCGCAGCCCTTTCCGGTTGCCAAGAAGGCCGGTTCACCTCTGGTGAACCGGCCTTTTGCCTTTCCCGGAGCCGGGAGCGCGTGAGGTCCGCGTGAGGTCGGGATCCGACACGGGCCGCCCCCGAGGGGGCGGCCCGTGTCGTCAGCGCGTGCGCCAGGCGTGGTCCACGGGGCCGATGCCGCCGCCGAGCGCGAAGCCGGCGGCGATGGCGCCGGTGACGTACGCCTTGGCCTCGGTGACGGCCTCCGGTACGGGCAGGCCCCTGGCGAGTCCGGCCGCGACGGCGCTGGCGAGGGTGCAGCCGGTGCCGTGGGTGTGGCGGTTGTCGTGGCGGGGGGCGCGCAGCCACAGTTCGGTGGCGCCGTCGGTGAGCAGGTCGACGGCCTCGGGCCCGCCGGCGTCGAGGTGTCCGCCCTTGACGAGGGCCCAGCGCGCTCCGTAGCCCATGATCGCGTCGGCGGCCCGCCGCATGTCGTCCTCGCTCTCCACGACGAGGCCCGTCAGCTGCGTCACCTCGTCGAGGTTGGGCGTGGCCACCGTCGCCCGGGGCAGCAGTTCCTTGCGGACGGCGTCCAGCGCGGAGGCGGCCAGCAGCGCGTCCCCGTGCTTGGAGACGCCGACGGGGTCCACGACCACGGGGGCCGCGGTGTCGGCCAGCAAGGCGGCCACCGTCTCCACCAGAGGGGTGGAGGAGAGCATGCCGGTCTTGACGGCGTCGACCCCGATGTCGTCCACCACGGCCCGGTACTGGGCGGTGACGGCCTCGGCGGGGAGCTCCCAGGCCCCCCGGACACCGAGGGAGTTCTGGGCGGTCACCGCCGTGATCACGCTCATGCCGTGCACGCCGAGGGCGAGCATCGTCTTGAGGTCGGCCTGGATGCCCGCGCCGCCGCCGGAGTCGGATCCGGCGACGGTCAGGCACAGCGGCGGCCGGGCCGCCGGGGGCCGCTGCGCGTCGTGCGCGGGCGCGCTCACCGGCTCGCTGACGGGCTCGCTCGCCGACCCGTTCACCGGCGCGTTCACCGGGTGGTCTCCTCGACGGCCGGGTCGGCGCCGAAGTGGTCCCAGCCGCCGGTGCTGGTCCACGGGGCGCCGTCCACGGTCACCTGGGGCAGCGCGGAGCGGTGCTGGACCTCGCCAATGACCTTCCAGCGGGCCGGGAGCTTCACGTCGGGCGGGAAGGTCGCCACGATGGCGTGGTCCTCTCCCCCGGTGAGCACCCACTGGAGCGGGTCCACGCCGACGGCCTGCCCGATGTCGTGCATCTGCGTCGGGATGTCCACGGCACCCGAACGCACGTCGATCCGGACCTTGCTGGCCTCGGCGATGTGTCCGAGGTCGGCGATCAGTCCGTCGCTGACGTCGGTCATGGCGGTGGCGCCGAGGCCGGCCGCCGCCGGGCCCGCGTGGTAGGGCGGCTCGGGGCGGCGGTGCGCCTCGACGAACGCCCGCGGCGAGCGGAAGCCGCGCGAGAGCACCGCGAAGCCGGCCGCGGACCAGCCGAGCCATCCGGTGACCGCGACGACGTCCCCGGGGCGGGCGCCGGAGCGCAGGACGGGTTCGTGGTTGCGCAGGTCCCCGAGCGCGGTGATGGCGACGGTGATGGCGTCCCCGCGCACCACGTCCCCGCCGACCACGGCGGCCCCGGCGACCTGGCACTCGTCGCGGATGCCGTCCATCAGTTCGGTGGGCCAGGTCACCGGCAGTTCGGCCGGTACGACCAGGCCGAGCAGGAGCGCGGTGGGCACCGCGCCCATGGCGGCGATGTCCGCCAGGTTCTGCGCGGCGGCCTTGCGGCCGACGTCGTAGGCCGTCGACCAGTCGCGGCGGAAGTGCCGGCCCTCCAGGAGGATGTCCGTGCTCGCCACGACCCGCCGGTCGGGGGCCGAGACCACGGCGGCGTCGTCACCGGGTCCGAGCCGGACCGCCGGGGTGGTGGTGAGCCGTGAGGTGAGCTCTCGAATGAGCCCGAACTCCCCCAGCTCGCCCACAGTGCCCTTCATCGCTGTGCCCCTTCTTGGCAAGTCCGCTTGCGGTCGCGAGCCGTCACAGCTCTGGGTACCGTCAACAGATACGTCAACTTCTGCTCTGCGTACGCCCCGCTGTGCGTGGCGCCGGGCCCGTGGGTCTCCCCGTGGCGCACGACGACGCGGTACCGTGGCGTCCCTTCTTCCCCGGGCCCACCCGCTGTCCCCGGGCCCACCCGAAGATTAGGGGAAATGATCCTCGTGGCCGCCCTGGAGGTTCCGTGGTACAGGCGTACATCCTCATCCAGACCGAGGTGGGCAAGGCGTCGTTCGTCGCCGAGTCCATCAGCAAGATCCCGGGGGTGATCCAGGCCGAGGACGTGACGGGCCCGTACGACGTGATCGTGCGCGCCCAGGCCGACACCGTGGACGAGCTCGGCCGCATGGTCGTGGCGAAGGTCCAGCAGGTGGAGGGCATCACCCGCACCTTGACCTGCCCCGTGGTCCATCTGTAGCCCCCGTCTACTCTTGGCCGGTGATGTCTTCGCACCGCCGGCCCTTCCGTCTCCTGGTCCTGTCCGCCGCTCCGGCCCTCGTGGCCCTCGCGGGCTGCGCCCCGGGGGATTCCGAAGCCCGGGTGGAACCGCCGCCCGCTCCGCCCGCCGAGGTCGCGAAGCTCTGTGCCGCACTGCACGAGGAGCTCCCGCGGTCGGTGGCGGGGCTGGCGCGGACCACCACCGAACCGGCGTCCGACCTGACCGCCGCGTGGGGCGGCTCGGCGATCGTACTGCGGTGCGGTATCCCCAAGCCCCCCGAGATGGCGGATCCCAAGCAGGAGGGCGTGGAGGTGAACGGCGTCGGCTGGCTGTTGCAGAAGGCGCCGGACGGCGGCTTCCGGTTCGTCACCGGCTCGCGGCTGGCGTACACGGAGGTCCGGGTCGACAAGGAGCATGCCACGGACGCGGGCCTGCTCGTCGACCTGTCCGCCGCCGTGGCGAAGGCCGTCCCCGTCGGCATCTCCTCGTACTGAGTCCCGCCGGGCGCCGGCGCGCACCGCGTCCGCTCACACCGCCGCCCGCCGGCGCCGCCCTCGTGGGCGGGGTCGGCGGGCGGTCGGCTGTACGGGGCGGACCCGGGCCGGGCCGTCTAGCGCAGTCCGGTCGGGCGGCGCAGGGCGGCCTGGATCAGGAGGTCGACCAGCTCCGGGTACTCGATGCCCGACTCCTGCCACATGCGCGGGTACATGGAGATCGGGGTGAACCCCGGCATGGTGTTGATCTCGTTGATCACGAACTCGCCGTCCTCGGTGAGGAAGAAGTCGGCGCGCACCAGACCCTCGCAGGAGGCCGCCTCGAAGGCCTCGATCGCGAGCCGGCGCACCTCGGCCGTCTGCTCCTCGGTGAGCGGGGCGGGCACGATCCCGGAGGCGGAGTCGATGTACTTCGCCTCGAAGTCGTAGAAGTCGTGGCTGGAGACCGGGGGGATCTCGGCGGGGACGCTGGCGCGCGGCCCGTCCTCGAACTCCAGGACGCCGCACTCGATCTCGCGGCCGCGCAGCAGCGCCTCCACGATGATCTTCGGGTCGTGGCGGCGGGCCTCGCGGATGGCCTCGTCCAGGCCGGAGGCGTCGTCGACCTTGGTGATGCCGATGGAGGAGCCGGCGCGGGCGGGCTTGATGAACAGCGGCCAGCCGTGCTCGGCGGCGAAGTCCAGGATCCGGCCGCGGGCGCCCTCACGGTCGGCGTCCCACTCGCGGGGGCGGACGGTGAGGTAGGGGCCCACCTTCAGGCCGAAGGAGGTGAACACCCGCTTCATGTAGTCCTTGTCCTGGCCGACGGCCGAGGACAGGACGCCGGAGCCCACGTAGGGGATCCCGGAGAGCTCCAGGAGGCCCTGGAGGGTGCCGTCCTCGCCGTAGGGGCCGTGGAGCACGGGGAAGACGACGTCGACCTCGCCCAGGGCCTTGGGGACGGCGCCCGGCTCGGTGTAGACGACCTCGCGGCTGGCGGGGTCCACGGACAGCACGACGGTGCCGTCCGGGGACTCTGCGAGCGCCTCCACGTTCGGGAGGGCGCGGTCGGCGATGGCCATGCGCTCGGGTTCGTCGGCCGTCAGGGCCCACCGGCCGTCCGTGGTGATGCCGATGGGCAGCACCTCGTACTTGGCGCGGTCGATGGAGCGCAGGACCGCGCCCGCCGTGACGACCGAGATGGCGTGTTCCGAGCTGCGGCCGCCGAACACGACGGCCACGCGGGGCTTGCGGCCCTGCTGCTCAGGGGTCTGGGGGAGGTTCTCGCTGCTCATATCGCCACGAGGGTACCCGCTCAAGCGTCCGGAAAGGACTCAGCGACGTTCCGGTTTGGCACTGCGCCCCATGAGTTCCTTCAGGGCGACCAGCGGCGGCTTGCCGTGGTGCACGATGTCGACCACGGTGTCCGTGATGGGCATGTCCACCCCGTGGCGCCGTGCCAGATCCGCCACCGACTCGCAGGACTTGACGCCCTCGGCGGTCTGCCGGGTCACCGCGATGGTCTCCTCCAGGGTCATCCCGCGGCCCAGGTTGGTGCCGAAGGTGTGGTTGCGGGAGAGCGGCGAGGAGCAGGTCGCGACGAGGTCGCCGAGGCCCGCGAGGCCGGAGAAGGTGAGGGGGTCCGCCCCCATCGCGAGGCCCAGGCGGGTGGCTTCGGCCAGGCCCCGGGTGATGAGGGAGCCCTTGGTGTTGTCGCCCAGGCCCATGCCGTCCGCGATGCCGACGGCGAGGCCGATGACGTTCTTGACGGCGCCGCCGAGCTCGCAGCCGATGACGTCGGTGCTGGTGTACGGGCGGAAGTACGGGGTGTGGCAGGCGGCCTGGAGGCGCTGGGCCACGGACTCGTCCACGCAGGCCACGACGGAGGCGGCGGGCTGGCGGGCGACGATCTCGCGGGCCAGGTTGGGGCCGGTGACGACGGCGACGCGCTCGGCGGGGACCTTGGCCACCTCCTCGATGACCTCGCTCATCCGCTTGGCGGTGCCGAGTTCGATGCCCTTCATGAGGGAGACCAGCACGGCGTGGTCGGGCAGCAGCGGCGCCCACGCGGCGAGGTTGGCGCGCAGCGTCTGGGAGGGGATGGCGAGGACCGCGAAATCGGCGTCCCGGGCGGCCTCGGCCGCGTCCGTGGTGGCCCGCATGTTCGCGGGCAGTTCGACGCCGGGGAAGTAGTCCGGGTTGGTCCGACCGGTGTTGATGGCGTCGGCCACCTCGGGGCGCCGGCCCCAGAGGGTCACCTCGCAGCCGGCGTCGGCGAGGACCATGCCGAACGCCGTGCCCCACGAGCCGGTTCCGAAGACGGCCGCCTTCACGGGACGCGTCACTTCTTGCCCTCCCCCGCGGCGTCGCGCCGCTGCTGTGCCCTGGCCTTGCGGTGGTCGTACGGCTGCGCGGGAGCGCTCTCGCCGCGCAGCTCCTCCAGGAGTTTGGTGATGTCGGCCATGATGGCCTCGGTGGCGCCCTTGAGGACCTCCGGCGTGGGTTCCCGGTCGTAGTACGCCGAGAGGTCCACGGGCGGTCCCGCGAGCACCTGGAGGGTCTTGCGGGGGAACAGGCGGACCTTGTTCTCCTTGGCGTAGGGCGGCATCGCGAGGTTCGCGCCCCACTGGGCCACCGGAATGACGGGGGCCTTGGTGATCAATGCCACGCGGGCCGCGCCGCTCTTGCCGGCCATCGGCCACATGTCGGGATCGCGCGTGAGGGTGCCCTCCGGGTAAAAGGCCACGCATTCACCGCGCTCGATGGCGTCCACGGCGGCCCGGAATGCGTCCAGGGCGTTCGTGGTCTCGCGGTAGACGGGGATCTGCCCGGAGCCGCGCAGGATCATGCCGACGAAAGGCACCTTGAAGAGGCCGGCCTTCGCGAGCAATCGGGGCACCCGGCCGGTGTTGTACTGGAAGTGCGCGTAGGACAGCGGGTCCAGATACGAGTTGTGATTGACGGCGGTGATAAATCCCCCGTCGGCCGGAATGTGCTCCATTCCCCGCCAGTCCCGCTTGAAGAGCACTACCAGCGGCGGTTTCGCGATGACCGCCGCCAGGCGGTACCAGAAGCCGATTCTGCGGCGGGACACTCGGACACCTTCCTCTAAGGACCGGTGCGCGGCATTGGGCACCGTCTACGGCCGGACAAGTGTCGCCCCAGGTCCGGTCTCTGTCGAGGACACCGTACGCCCCGCTCGCCCCGGCGGTCCCCCCGGAAGCCGGCGGGGGGCGACAATGGGCCGACTGATGACCGGGCCATGACCTGTCGTTGGTCCGGGCGGGTGCGCGAGCGCACCGGAGGGAAGGGGTCCGTCACGAACGCCGTCTGGAGTCTGGTGGTCCCCCTGAAGCCGCTGGGCGTGGCCAAGAGCCGGCTGGCGGCGGCGGTGGGCGCCTCCCGTCCCGCCCTGGCCCTGGCGTTCGCCCAGGACACCGTCGCAGGGGCTCTGGCCTGCGCTTCGGTCGCGGATGTGGTGGTCGTCACGGACGACGCGGCGGCCGGGGCGGAGCTGTCGAGGCTCGGGGCGCGGGTCCTCGCCGACACCCCGGGCGCCGGGTTGAACGCCGCGCTGGAGCACGGTGCGCGGGCGGTGCGGGCGGGGCGGCCCCGCGCGGCGGTGGCCGCGCTGAACGCGGACCTGCCCGCGCTGCGTCCGTCGGAATTGCTACGCGTGCTCGAAAACGCCTCGACATTTCCTCGGGCATTTCTGGCGGATGCGGCCGGAATCGGGACGACCCTGCTTTCCGCGGGCCCGGGTACGGAATTGGATCCCTCGTTCGGAGGCCCCTCCCGCGCCCGCCATTCGGCCTCGGGAGCGGTGGAAATCGCCCTGTCGGACGTGGAGAGCGTACGCCGGGACGTGGACACCGGAGCGGACCTGCGCAGGGCGCTGTCCCTCGGGGTGGGGCGGCACACCGCCCGATACAGTGCGCGTATGCAGGCGACCGCGTACACGTACGACTCCCAGACCCGCAGCGGCAGTGTGCTGCTCGACGACGGCACCCCGGTGCCCTTCGAGGCGGCGGCCTTCGACGCGGGCGGTCTGCGCCTGCTGCGCCCGGGGCAGCGGGTGCGCGTCGAGACGGACGGCGAGGGCGCGGCCCTGCGCATCACCCTGGTGACCCTGCAGACCTTCTGATCCCCCGACGGGCGGGCGCCGACAGGGGCTCTGACCTGCGAAGAACGCACCGCGGGCCGGCTTCCCCACGGGGGAAGCCGGCCCGGCGTGTGTGACTCGTGCCCCTGGTGGTTACTTCTTGCGGGCGGTGGTCTTCTTCGCGGTGGCCTTGCGCGTCGCCGTCTTCTTGGCGGGCGCCTTCGTCGCGGTGGCCTTCTTGGCCGCCGGGGCGGTCTTCTTCGCGGTGGCGGTGGTCTTCTTGGCCGCCGTGGCGGCCTTCTTGGCCGGGGCCGCCTTCTTGGCCGTCGTCGCGGCCTTCTTCGCGACGGTGGTCTTCGCGGCCGTCTTCTTGACGGTCGTCGTGGCGGCCTTGCGCGCCGTGGTCTTCTTCGCGGTGGCCGCGGCCTTCTTGGCCACGGCGGTCTTCGCGGCGGCCTTCTTGGCCGTGGTGGCCTTCTTCGCGGCGGCCTTCTTGACGGTGGCGGAAGCCCCGCCGGTCAGGCTGCCCTTGGGGGCCTTCTTGACGGCGACCTCGTCACCCTTGGGGAGCTTCTTGGTGCCGCTGACCAGGTCCTTGAAGCCCTGACCCGCGCGGAAGCGGGGGACGGAGGTCTTCTTGACCCGGACGCGCTCACCCGTCTGCGGGTTGCGGGCGTACCGTGCCGGCCGGTCGACCTTCTCGAACGAGCCGAAGCCGGTGACCGAGACCCGGTCGCCCGCGACGACCGCGCGGACCATGGCGTCCAGTACCGCGTCGACAGCGTCCGCGGCCTGCTGACGGCCGCCGAGCTTGTCGGCAATCGCTTCTACGAGCTGCGCCTTGTTCACGTCTTCCCCTTCGGAGACATCGCCAGAACGAATGTGTTCAAGCTTATTTCGCACGTTAGGCGGATATATACCGCAAATCAAACACGAAACGGGCTAATCACCCTAGTGCCGCAACGATGTAGGCCGTTACGGAGTTCCTTCGCATCAGTCGCCTTCAGGGAATCGACCCTCGTCGAGGTCCTTCATCAACCTGTCCAGGCGCCTTGCCGCGTCGGCGAGATCATGCTTCGCCGCGGCGGTGACGACCAACAGCTTCCGGGACAGCGCCATCCTTACGCCCTCCGGGACTTGCAGTGTGCGCACCCTTGTGTGTGCTTCTTTCAACCGGTCCGCGACGAGTTCGTAGAGCTCGAGTTGACTGTCGCGTTCCATGCACAGATTGTGCCATCTGGGGCGAGTTGTCGCCTCACGGGGCCTCAACATACGGCTGTGCCCCCCGCCGGAAGGCGGGGGGCACAGTCTTGCCGATGTGATCACCCGAAGGCGAATAAGCGCTGATCAGGCCGGAATCAAGCCCGAATCGTTCGCGGCTTGAAGGCCGGGCGGGTGCTTTCGTAGGCGTCGATGTCGGCTTCGTTCTGAAGGGTGAGCGAGATGTCGTCCAGCCCCTCCAGCAGACGCCACCGGGCGTTGTCGTCGAGTTCGAACTCCGCCTCGACACCTTCCGCTCGGACCTTCCGGTCGACCAGGTCGACGGTGATCTCGGCGGTCGGGTCGGCCTCGGTCAGTTCCCACAGCCGATCGACGGTCTCCTGGGGCAGGACGACGGTCAGCAGGCCGTTCTTCAGCGAGTTGCCGCGGAAGATGTCGGCGAAGCGGGCGGAGATGACCGTCTTGAACCCGAAGTTCTGAAGGGCCCATACGGCGTGTTCGCGCGAGGAACCCGTACCGAAGTCGGGGCCCGCGACCAGGACGGTCGCCCCGGCGCGCTCCGGGCGGTTCGTGACGAAGTCCGGGTCCTTGCGCCAGGCCTCGAACAGGCCGTCCTCGAACCCGTCGCGGGTGATCTTCTTCAGCCAGTGGGCCGGGATGATCTGGTCGGTGTCGACGTTGCTGCGGCGCAGCGGGACGGCCCGGCCGGTGTGGGTGGTGAAGGCTTCCATGGGTGATCAGACTCCGGCGGTCGCGTGGGCGTCGGACAGGTCGGCGGGCGAGGCCAGGTGGCCCAGGACCGCGGTGGCGGCGGCCACCTGCGGCGAGACCAGGTGGGTGCGCCCGCCCTTGCCCTGGCGGCCCTCGAAGTTGCGGTTGGAGGTGGACGCGGAGCGCTCACCGGGGGCCAACTGGTCCGGGTTCATGCCCAGGCACATCGAGCAGCCCGCGTGCCGCCATTCGGCGCCGGCCTCCTTGAAGACCTTGTCCAGGCCCTCCTCCACGGCCTGGAGCGCGACGCGGACCGAGCCGGGGACCACCAGCATCCGTACGCCGTCGGCGACTTTGCGGCCCTCGATGATCCCGGCGACGGCGCGCAGGTCCTCGATGCGGCCGTTGGTGCAGGAACCTACGAAGACCGTGTCCACCCTGATCTCGCGCAGCGGCTGCCCGGCGGTCAACCCCATGTACTCCAGGGCCTTTTCGGCGGCCAGGCGCTCCGAAGCGTCCTCGTACGAAGCGGGGTCGGGGACGTTCGCCGACAGGGGCGCGCCCTGGCCCGGGTTGGTGCCCCAGGTGACGAACGGGGACAGCTCGGAGCCGTCGATGACGACCTCGGCGTCGAAGACCGCGTCGTCGTCGGTGCGCAGCGTCTTCCAGTACGCGACCGCCGCGTCCCAGTCCTCGCCCTCGGGGGCGTGGTCGCGGCCCTGGAGGTAGTCGAAGGTGGTCCGGTCGGGGGCGATCATGCCCGCGCGGGCGCCGGCCTCGATCGACATGTTGCAGATGGTCATGCGGGCTTCCATCGAGAGCTTCTCGACGGCCTCGCCGCGGTACTCCAGGATGTAGCCCTGACCGCCGCCGGTACCGATCCGGGCGATGATCGCCAGGATCAGGTCCTTGGCGGTGACGCCCTCGGCCAGCTCTCCGGTGACGGTGATGGCCATCGTCTTCGGGCGGGCCAGCGGCAGCGTCTGGGTGGCCAGCACGTGCTCGACCTGGCTGGTGCCGATGCCGAACGCCAGCGCGCCGAAGGCGCCGTGCGTGGAGGTGTGCGAGTCGCCGCAGACCACGGTGGTGCCCGGCTGGGTCAGCCCCAGCTGGGGGCCCACGACGTGGACGACACCCTGCTCGACGTCGCCCAGGGAGTGCAGGCGGACACCGAACTCGGCGCAGTTCTTGCGCAGCGTCTCCAGCTGGGCCCGGGAGACCGGGTCCGCGATCGGCTTGTCGATGTCGAGGGTGGGGGTGTTGTGGTCCTCGGTCGCGATGGTGAGGTCCAGCCGCCGGACCTTGCGGCCGGCCTGCCGCAGCCCGTCGAAGGCCTGCGGGCTGGTCACCTCGTGCAGCAGGTGGAGATCAATGAAGAGGAGATCGGGCTCGCCCTCGGCGCGCCGGACGACATGGTCGTCCCAGACCTTCTCCGCGAGTGTCCTACCCATCGCTTTCCCTCCGGCCGGCCCGTGGGACCGGCGCTTCCTAGAGATCTGTTGCGCCTGATCGCCCGCTACCCCACCTGCGAAACGACGGCTCGGACCCATTGGTTCGTGGACCCGCACATACAGACTCGCTCGTTCTTGGAAAATTTGAACTTGCGTTTCACAGTGTGAGACGTGAATATCGTTTCATGGACAACTCTAGCGGCGTCGGCGTTCTCGACAAGGCAGCTCTGGTATTGAGCGCACTGGAGTCCGGTCCGGCCACCCTCGCCGGGCTGGTCGCGGCGACAGGGCTCGCACGACCCACGGCACATCGCCTTGCCGTGGCACTGGAACACCACCGGATGGTGGCGAGGGACATGCAGGGCCGGTTCATCCTCGGCCCGCGGTTGGCAGAGCTTGCCGCCGCGGCCGGCGAGGACCGCCTGCTGGCAACGGCCGGACCGGTGCTCACGCACCTCCGTGACGTGACCGGCGAGAGTGCGCAGCTCTACCGGCGTCAGGGCGACATGCGCATCTGCGTGGCGGCCGCCGAGCGGCTGTCGGGCCTGCGGGACACCGTCCCCGTGGGCTCCACGCTCCCGATGAAGGCGGGTTCGGCGGCGCAGATCCTGATGGCCTGGGAGGAGCCCGAGCGGCTCCACCGCGGTCTGCAGGGCGCGCGCTTCACGGCCACGGCCCTGTCCGGCGTACGACGCCGCGGCTGGGCCCAGTCGATCGGCGAGCGGGAGCCCGGCGTGGCATCCGTCTCCGCGCCCGTACGCGGCCCCTCGAACCGTGTCGTGGCCTCCGTGTCGGTCTCCGGGCCGATCGAGCGCCTGACGCGCCACCCGGGGCGCATGCACGCCCAGGCCGTCATCGACGCGGCCGCCCGACTGACGGAGGCGCTGCGCCGCTCCGGCTGAGCCGCGCCCCAGGTCTTCGATCCCCACCCACCCCCGGGCCCGGGGGCGCGTACGACGCCGCACACGTCCGAACTCGCGCCGCCGGGCCCGTACTTGTCTCCACCGCCCGCCTCCGTGCCCGGACGGTCGACCGCGCCCGGACACACGGAAGAGGCCCTCCGCGATGATCGCGGAGGGCCTCTCCTGTTACGTACCCCCGACCGGATTCGAACCGGCGCTACCGCCTTGAGAGGGCGGCGTGCTAGGCCGCTACACAACGGGGGCTAGCTTTACTGCGGTACTGCGCTGGGCTACCAGGACTCGAACCTAGAATAAGGGAACCAGAAACCCTCGTGTTGCCAATTACACTATAGCCCAAAGGTCTAGACCTGCTAGACACAGTACCCCCGACCGGATTCGAACCGGCGCTACCGCCTTGAGAGGGCGGCGTGCTAGGCCGCTACACAACGGGGGCCCTAGCGATCCTGCATCAAGACGTCCGGGTGCGACCCTGGAGATCTCGCGGGAAGGATCTGTACCCCCGACCGGATTCGAACCGGCGCTACCGCCTTGAGAGGGCGGCGTGCTAGGCCGCTACACAACGGGGGCAAAGCACTGCGTTACTGCTGCACTGCGCTGGGCTACCAGGACTCGAACCTAGAATAAGGGAACCAGAAACCCTCGTGTTGCCAATTACACTATAGCCCACCGAACTTCAACCCCCTGGGGGGCTTTCGTTTGGTTAGCGCCTCCGTTTCGGCCTTTCGGCCCGCTCGGCGGCGCAGAAAGAACATTACCGGATGCCTGACCGTGCTCCAAAACGGGTATCGGCGGCCAGCAGCTCCGGCAGTCCGTCAAGGCCCGTGAGGCGGTGTACCCCGGTCGGGGCGGGGCCGCGCCGGCCGTCCCGGTCCAGCCAGACGGCCGTCAGGCCCGCGTCCCGGGCCCCGCGCGCGTCGATCTCCGGCTGGTCGCCCACGTAGGCCACCTCGTGCGGCGGCAGGCCCAGCGCCTCGCACGCGGCCAGGAAGGCGCCGGCTTCCGGTTTGCTCACCCCGAGCTCCGCGGCGCACACCAGCACCTCGAAGCGTTCGCGCACGCCGAGGCGGCGCAGCTTGGGGTCCTGGTTGGCGACGGAGGAGTTGGAGAGCACCCCGTGGCGGTAGAGCCCGGCGAGGGCGTCGAGGGCCGGCAGGACGTCCGGGAAGAGGGTCCAGGCGGCCTCGTAGTGGGCGACGTAGCGGGTGAACCAGGCGTCGACGTCCGGGTCCGCCATGTCGGGGAGCGCGAGGAACTCCCGTACGCGGTCGCGGCGTTGACCGGGGAAGGTGACCTCGCCGGCGGAGAAGCGCTCCCAGTGGCGCTCGGTGAGCCGGCGCCACAGGGCGAGGGCCTCGTCGGGGGAGCCGTAGCGCTCCGCGAGGCCCTCGTCGACGAGGTGGCGGGCGAGTCCGGCCGTGTCGGCACCCGTGTAGTCGAAGAGGGTGTCGTCGATGTCCCACAGCACGGCGCGGATCGGCATGGGGCCGAGCCTACGCCGCGCCGTCCTCCTCGGTGGGCACGACGAAGAAGTCCGTCACGAAGCAGGTGACGGCGCCGGCGCGGTCGCGGCCGACCCAGGTCGGGTAGGAGCCGTCGCCCCAGCCGGAGGAGAAGGCGGCGAGGTTGTGTCCTTGCTCACCCGCGACGAGGTAGGGGCCGGGGCCGTGGTCGTTCTCCTCGAAGGCGTCCCACAGGGGGCCCTCGTCGCCCTCGCACAGCGGGAAGGACTCGTCGGCGGTCACGTCGTAGAAGCAGCCCGCGCCCGCGTCGACGCCGTAGCCGTAGTACTCGTCCTCCCCGAGGGCCGCCGCGTCCTGGCCGGCCAGGAGCGCCTGCTCCCAGCTCACCGTCTCCGTGTCGGAGATCACCAGACGGGCCGCGGCCGTGCGCAGGTGCGGGGTGTCGGAGGCCGGTTCGCCCGGGGTGACCAGGGTGGCTATGGCCGTCTCGACGCGGTAGCGGCCCGGGGCCACCCGGGCGGTGAAGGGTTCGGCCTCGCCCGACCCGAGGCCGATGAAGGGGTCGCAGGCGGTGACCTGGCCGCTGGGGAGCCACAGCTCGCCGGCGACGGCCACGTGGAGCGTGCCGCGCTGGCCGCTCTCGTAGGTGAAGGAGTGCCCCGGGGTGAAGTAGCGGGCGTAGTCGGGGGCGGTCATGGGCATGCGGGGGCCTTCCACGGGCAGGGGGGACGGTTGATCGACAGCACGCACCCTAGGGGGTCGGGCCGACAACGCCGAAGGGGCGGCCGCCGGGTCGGCGGCCGCCCCTTCGGGGGATGCGGGTCGTCAGGCGGAGAGCTTCGCCAGGGCCGCGTCGATGCGCTCCAGCGAGCGCTCCTTGCCCAGGATCTCCAGGGACTCGAACAGCGGCAGACCCACCGTGCGGCCGGTGACGGCGACACGGACGGGGGCCTGGGCCTTGCCGAGCTTGAGGCCGTGGGCCTCGCCGGCGGTCAGGACGGCCTGCTTGAGGGACTCGGGGTCCGACCAGTCGGCGGCGTCGAGCTTCTCGCGGGCGGTGGTCAGCAGGGCCGCGGGCTCGCCCTTCATGGCCTTGTCCCAGGACGCCTGGTCCTCGACGGGGCTCTTGAGGAAGAGGAAGTCGACGTTCGCGGTGATGTCCGACAGGACGGTCACGCGGGTCTGGGCGTGCGGGGCGATCCGGTCCCAGGCGTCGGCGTCGAAGTCCTCGGGCGCCCAGTTGGCGTGCGGGGCGCGCAGCCAGGGGGCGCAGGCGTCCGCGAAGGCCTTGGGGTCGAGGCGTCGGATGTGGTCGGCGTTGATCGCCTCGCACTTCTTCAGGTCGAAGCGGGCCGGGTTGGCGTTGACGTCCGGGATGTCGAACTTCGCCACCATCTCCTCGATCGAGAAGATGTCCTGGTCCTTGGAGAAGGACCAGCCGAGGAGCGAGAGGTAGTTCAGCAGGCCCTCGGGCAGGAAGCCGCGCTCGCGGTAGAGGTTGAGCGAGGACTCGGGGTCGCGCTTGGAGAGCTTCTTGTTGCCCTCGCCCATCACGTACGGCAGGTGGCCGAACTCGGGGATGCCCTTGGCCACGCCCAGCTCGATGAGCGCCTTGTACAGGGCGATCTGGCGCGGGGTGGAGGACAGCAGGTCCTCGCCGCGCAGCACGTGCGTGATCTCCATCAGCGCGTCGTCGACCGGGTTGACGAGCGTGTAGAGGGGGGCGCCGTTGGCCCGCAGGATGCCGAAGTCCGGCACGTTCTCCGGGGTGAAGGTCAGCTCGCCGCGGACGAGGTCGGTGAAGGTGATGGCCTCGTCGGGCATCCGGAAGCGGACGATGGAGGGGCGACCCTCCTCCTCGTACGCGGCCTTCTGCGCGTCGGTGAGGTCGCGGCACTGGCCGTCGTAGCCGGAGGGCCTGCCGGCCGCGCGGGCGGCCTCGCGGCGCTGGTCGAGCTCCTCGGTGGTGCAGTAGCAGTGGTAGGCGTAGCCGCCGTCCTGGAGCTTCTTCGCGACGTCCGCGTAGACGTCCATGCGCTGGGACTGGCGGTACGGGGCGTGGGGGCCGCCGACCTCGGGGCCCTCGTCCCAGGTGAAGCCGAGCCAGCGCAGCGAGTCGAGCAGCTGGCCGTAGGACTCCTCGGAGTCGCGGGCCGCGTCGGTGTCCTCGATGCGGAAGACGAACGTGCCGCCGTGGTGGCGCGCGAACGCCCAGTTGAAGAGGGCGGTGCGGACCAGGCCCACGTGGGGGTTGCCGGTCGGGGAGGGACAGAAACGTACGCGGACAGGTCCGTTAACCACGCTTGATCACCTTGTTGGTGAGAGTGCCGATGCCTTCGATGGTGACGGCGACCTCGTCGCCGACGTTGAGGGGGCCGACTCCGGCCGGGGTCCCCGTGAGGATGACGTCGCCCGGGAGGAGGGTCATCGCCTCGCTGATGTGCACGACCAGGTCCTCGATGGAGCGGATCATCTCGCCGGTGCGGCCGAGCTGGCGCTGTTCGCCGTTGACGGTGCACTGGACGGTCAGGTCGCTCGGGTCGAGGTCGGTCTCGATCCAGGGGCCGAGGGGGCAGGAGCTGTCGAAGCCCTTGGCCCGCGCCCACTGCTTCTCGCGCCGCTGGATGTCGCGCGCGGTGACGTCGTTGGCGCAGGTGTAGCCGAGGATGACGTCCTTGACGCGCTCCTTCGGGACCTCGCGGCACATCCGCCCGATGACCACGGCGAGCTCCGCCTCGTGGTGCAGTTCCTGGGAGAAGGACGGGTACGCGATGGGGTCGCCGGGGCCCACCACCGAGGTGGAGGGCTTGAAGAAGACGAGGGGCGGCTCGGGGCGGCCCTGCTCGTCGACGATCTCGTGCCCGAGCTCCGCCGCGTGCTCCGTGTAGTTGCGGCCGACGGCCACGACCTTGTTCGGGAGCACGGGCGGGAGCAGGCGGACCTTGCTCAGCGGGACCTTCGTGCCGGAGAGCTCGAAGTCCGCGAAGGGGATGCCCTTGATGATGTCGAGCACGAGCGTCGACTCGTCACCGGGGGCGCTGCTGCCCTCGACCGCGCCGAACGCGACGTTGCCGTCGATCGAGAACCTGGCGATGCGCACGTGTTGCGTCTGCCCCTCTTGTGTTGCCGCTGCTGGAGTCTGCGGACTCCAGGCTAACGCGGCGGGCGGCGACGCCTCGCGCTCCGCGGCGCGCGGACCTACTGCGCGGCGGCGGCGACCGGCGCGTCCATGAGGACGGTGCGGCGCGGGTTCGCGGTCTGGGCCGGCAGGTCGACGGAGTGCTCCGGGGTGGCCGGCGCCGCCTGCAGTTCCTCGGCGTCCTTCAGGTGCGCGAGGGTGGTGCGACGGGGGTTGGCTATGTTGCGGAACATCATCGTCGTCTTCATCGGAGTTTCGGGCCCTCGGCTCGGTCGGTGGATGGGGCTGTCGGGTGCGCGTCGCGTGCGGCGGGCGCCCAACCCTTCAAAGGGCAAGGCTAAACATCTGAATCCCTGACCGAACCGGGAAGTAATGGCCACGACCGTGTGAGTTTGCTCACCACTCAGCCGGCATTCCGGACATAACAGGCAGTCAATTCCGCCCGACCAAACGGACATTGCGCCACTGAATGCGCCATTCCGCTCCTGATCATCTCGACTGGGACACCTTGCCAGACGCAAGCTTTGATTGACGTAAGTCCGATTCATCCCGATAGTGCTTCCACGTCCCGTGACGTCCCCGTCACGGGACGTGACCGGCTCGCCGGGGCGACACGCGCACCTTGTTGGAGATCCCCCACTGTGCTGGAATTCGCGGGACCGCCGCGGGTATCAGCCGGCGCGCAGCGGGCGCCAGAAGGCGCCGAGCGCGGTGGCAAGAGAGGGAGACGCGCCGGTCACCGACGACCACCATGGGGCCGTCAGTGCCCCACGACTCGACACCGTTTCGCCGGTCAACGGCGGAACGCCTGGTCCAGAGGTTGCGACGCTAGTGCAGGGACGATTCAAGAGGGATGGCAAGGGGTCTCCCCAGGCCCGCCAGGGACGTGGGGATGCCGCGGCGGAGCAGGACCCGCGCGGCGGGACCGACCGTGGTCCCTCGGCCCAGCACGCCCAGAACCGCGGGCCGGCCATCGAGGGAACCGGACCCCAGTCCGCTCCCCCGGTGAAGGGCAAGGGCCGCGGGAAGTCCGGCAAGGCCGCGAAGCCGGGTCGGGCCAAGGGCAAGACCGAGCCGATCGAGACCGACGAGGCACAGGCGATACCGAAGGCCCCCAGTGGGCCCGGTTCCCGTCTCGCCATGCAGAACTGGCGCATCAGCACGCGACTCGTGTCGCTGCTGACCCTGCCGGTCGTCGCCGCCACCACGCTCGGTGGCTTCCGTATCAACGACTCGATGAACGACATCGCGCAGCTGGAGCACATGCAGCTGCTGACGACGATGACCCGGCAGGCCACCAACCTGGCCGCCATGCTCCAGGAGGAGCGGGACAAGTCGGCCGGTCCGATGTCGATCGCCAAGGACGGCAAGACCAACAGCCTCGTCCAGGGTGTCCGCGACCAGACCGACGCCGCCGCCAACGCCTTCACCGCCGCGACCGACAAGGTCGACAACGCGGAGGACAAGGACGAGACGCTCAAGTCGATCCGCAACAACATCCTGCAGATCGGCCGTCAGCTCACCGGCATCGAGGACATCCGCAAGAAGGCGTACCAGAACGGCGCCCAGCAGACCGTCACCGAGTACAACGCCCTCATCGTCTCGCTGCTCTCCCTCTCGCAGGACATGGCCCAGGCCACCTCCAGCCCCGAGATGATCAAGCGCACCCGTGCCCTGGCGGCGTTCTCCTCCGCCAAGGAGTACGCCTCCATCCAGCGCGCGATCATCGCCGCCTCGCTCCCCGAGAGCGGCGACAAGCCGGGCAAGCTGGAGGAGAACGACCGCCTCTACGCCCTCTCCGCGCTCCGCGGCGAGAGCCAGGCGAAGAAGACCTTCGAACTCGTCTACCAGGGCAAGCCCGAGGAGCTCCTCGCGGCGCTCGGCGACGGCAACACGGAGATCGGCAGCGCCGACCACTACGCCCGTCGCGTGCTGAGCACCCAGGGACAGTTCGCCAAGGAGAAGAACCGGTCCTGGATGGACTGGTACGACGCCGACGACACCAAGCTCCAGGCGATGAAGGTCATCGAGCTGACCCTGCTCGAGGACATGGAGCAGAAGGCCCGCGAGCTCAAGAACGAGTCGCAGCAGGACGCCATCATCAACGGTGCCCTGATCCTCCTCGTCCTCGGCGTGTCCCTCGTCGGCGCCTTCGTCATGGCCCGGTCCATGATCCGCTCGCTGCGCCGCCTGCAGGACACCGCGACGCGCGTCGCCCAGGACCGTCTGCCCGAGCTCGTCAAGCAGCTCTCGGAGTCGGACCCGCAGGACGTCGACACCTCCGTGGAGTCCGTCGGTCTGCACACCCGCGACGAGATCGGCCAGGTGGCCGCGGCCTTCGACGACGTGCACCGCGAGGCCGTCCGCCTCGCCGCCGAGCAGGCCCTCCTGCGGGGCAACGTCAACGCGATGTTCACCAACCTCTCGCGCCGCTCCCAGGGCCTCATCCAGCGTCAGCTCTCGCTCATCTCCGAACTGGAGTCGCGCGAGGCCGACCCGGACCAGCTGTCCTCCCTCTTCAAGCTCGACCACCTCGCCACCCGAATGCGCCGTAACGGCGAAAACCTCCTCGTCCTCGCGGGCGAGGAGCCGGGTCGCCGGTGGACCCGCCCCGTCCCGCTCGTCGACGTGCTCCGCGCCGCGGCGTCCGAGGTGGAGCAGTACGAGCGCATCGAACTCGCGTCGGTGCCCGGCACCGACGTCGCCGGCCGCGTCGTCAACGACCTCGTGCACCTCCTCGCCGAGCTGCTGGAGAACGCCACCTCGTTCTCCTCCCCGCAGACCAAGGTCAAGGTCACCGGTCACGCGCTGCCCGACGGCCGCGTGCTCGTCGAGATCCACGACACCGGCATCGGCCTCTCCCCCGAGGACCTCGCCGCGATCAACGAGCGACTCGCGTCGCCGCCGACCGTGGACGTCTCCGTCTCCCGCCGCATGGGTCTGTTCGTGGTCGGCCGCCTGTCCCTGCGACACGGCATCCGCATCCAGCTGCGCCCCTCCGACTCGGGCGGTACGACCGCCCTCGTCATGCTGCCGGTGGACGTCGCCCAGGGCGGCAAGAAGCCGGGTCCGATGCCGGGCCAGGGCGGTCAGGGCGGCCCCGCGGCCGGCCAGGCCGGTCCCGGCGGCCAGGTGGGTCAGGGCGGTCCCGGTGCGGGCGCGCGTCCCCCCGTGGGCGCCGGTCAGCAGCGCGGCCAGGTCTCCGGCGGCGGGCGTCCGGCCCTGCCGGGCCAGGGCGGTCCCGGTGCGCCGGGCGGTCCCGGCGCACCCGGTGGGCAGCAGCGTCCGCAGGGCGGCCCCGGTGCCGCGGCGGGTCAGGGCGGCTTCGGCTCCGGTGCCCCGCTTCCGGCGCGCGGCCAGCAGCAGTCGCAGCAGCAGTCGGGCGGCCTCCTCGGCGGTGGCCCGCAGGCCCGGCCGACGGCCGCGCCGGGCGCGTCCGGCCCCGGCGGATTCCCGCAGGGCAACGGCTTCGAGCGTCCGCAGCAGCCGGGGCAGGGCGGGCAGGGCCAGCAGGCCGGTCCCGGCGGGCAGTCCCCGCAGGGTGGTCCGCAGCAGCCGGTCAAGCGTCGCCGGCCGCAGCTTCCGGCGCGCGGTGGCGCCCCGCTGGCGGAGCTCCCGGGTACGGGCGCCTCCCCCGCCGGGCTGCCGCAGGGCACCAGCTGGGGCTCCGGCCAGGGCCAGGACGTCCCGCGCGGGCACGACGAGCTGTCGGGCCCCGGGTCCACGGCGGAGTTCGCCCGCCCGGACTTCAACGGCCCGCCCCCGCAGAACACCGGCGGCCACCCCGCCAACAGCACGACCGGGCAGTTCGAGCGCCCGCAGCAGCCGCAGCAGCCGCAGGCCCCGCAGAACCCGTCGACCACCGGGCAGTTCGAGCGCCCGCAGCCGGCCGGTCCGCTGGACCCCGCCCAGACCGGCCAGTTCGCCCGTCCGGGCGGGCCCGGTGTGGGCGCGGGCTACGGTCAACAGCAGCCCCCGCAGGCGCAGCAGCCCCCGCAGGCTTCGTACGCCCCGGCCCCGCGGGCCGAGGCTCCGCGACTGCCGCAGGCGCACCAGCCGGAGGCCCTGCCGCCGGCGCCGGACCGTCAGTCCGGTGGCGAGCTGCGCAGCCCGATCTTCGACACGCTGGAGTCGAACTGGTACCCGCAGCAGGGCGAGCAGCCCGCCGCGCAGGCGCCGTCCGTGCCCCAGCAGCCGCAGGCCCCGGCTCCGCAGCAGCCCACCGGTCCCCAGCCCGCGCTGCCGCAGCGCGGCCAGGAGCGTCCGGCCGAGCCCGCCACGGCGGTCACCGGCAGCACGCCGACGGTCAGCTGGCGCTCGTCGCCGAACGACGAGCTGATGCGCCAGGCCGAACGGGTGCGTCAGCCCGCCGCCGGCGGGATCACCACCTCGGGGCTGCCGCGCCGGGTACCGCGGGCGAACCTCGTGGCCGGCACCGCGCAGCAGCAGTCCGAAGCGCAGGCCGGTCCGCAGGTCTCGCGCGCCCCGGACGACGTCCGCGGTCGTCTCACCAACCTCCGACGCGGTATCCAGCAGGGCCGTCAGGCCGGCACCACCGGCCCCGCGACCGGCAGTTACCACATCGACCCCACTTACCAGCAGGAGCGATAGTTGAGTTCGATGAGCCAGGCGGCACAGAACCTGAACTGGTTGATCACCAACTTCGTGGACAACACCCCCGGGGTGTCCCACACCGTGGTGGTCTCCGCCGACGGACTCCTTCTGGCGATGTCCGAAGGATTCCCCCGTGACCGCGCCGACCAGCTGGCGGCCGTGGCCTCCGGCCTGACCTCGTTGACCGCCGGGGCCTCCCGGATCTTCGAGGGCGGCGCCGTCAACCAGACCGTCGTGGAGATGGACCGGGGATTCCTCTTCCTCATGTCCGTCTCCGACGGTTCCTCGCTGGCCGTCCTGGCGCACCCCGAGTGCGACATCGGCCTCGTGGGCTACGAGATGGCCCTCCTCGTGGACCGCGCCGGCAGCGTCCTGACCCCGGACCTGCGCGCGGAGCTTCAGGGAAGCCTGCTCATCTGACACCCACCCCCCGGCCGGACGGTACTTCCGGCCGGGGGTCCGGGACCGCACTCCCGGATTCCAGTACCCCCGACAGGCCGTCATGTCCCCCCACCGGCCGCCCCGTCAGACGGCACGCTGACCACTGCTGTCCAGCCCGGAGGATCAATGACCCCGCCCCCCGCCTATCCCGATGCGTACGGAGACTCGTACTCGGAAGGCGATCAGCCGCTGGTGCGTCCGTACGCGATGACCGGCGGCCGCACCCGGCCGCGCTACCAGCTCGCCATAGAGGCCCTGGTCAGCACCACGGCCGATCCGATGCACCTGTCCAACCTCCTGCCCGAGCACCAGCGCATCTGCACGCTGTGCCGTGAGGTGAAGTCGGTCGCGGAGGTCTCCGCACTGTTGTCGATGCCGCTCGGTGTCGCCCGGATCCTCGTGGCCGACCTGGCCGAGGCCGGAATGGTGGCCATCCACCAGCCGGGCAATGGAGAGGCCGGCGGAACGCCGGACGTAACGCTGCTCGAGAGGGTTCTCAGTGGACTTCGCAAGCTCTGACGCCGGAGCGGCTCCCCGCTCCACCACCTCCGCGAAGATCGTGGTGGCGGGCGGCTTCGGTGTCGGCAAGACCACGTTCGTCGGCGCGGTCTCCGAGATCAACCCGCTGCGCACCGAAGCCGTCATGACCAGCGCCTCCGCGGGGATCGACGACCTCAC